>JANMUI010000103.1:0-2538 GCA_031391405.1 Betaproteobacteria bacterium | reverse complement strand
CACGTTGGCTTCCAGCAGGGCGGGAAGGATATCTTCCAGGGGCACATCGGCATCATGCGGCGACTCGGAGTTGCCCCAGCACACATGCAGGCGCACACGATCACGCGGAACGTTCACCAACGCGCGGTTGATGACGGCAATGACCTGATCGACGAATCCGACGAACACAGACGTGGGCTGGTTCTTGTAGGTGATGTGGCGCTCGAGCGCGAGATCCGGTGCATCGATCTGCAATATCAATCCGTTGTCGACGATTGCCTCGTACTCCACCTGCAATGCGGCGCCAAGCGCATCCAGATAGGCTTCGAGCGTGCCGTAATGTTCGTTCTTCAAGGCCATCGCGAGCATGCCAGGCGATGGGGCGCTCATGAACGGCTCGATGAAGGCACCCGGTTGCTCGGCCAGCGCCGACTTGAAATAGCGGCATTCATCGTCGATCGCCTGCCGATCGCGATAGCGCACTTCGTCGATCGCCTTCGGCAGACCACCGAGGTTCGACACCTGCGTCTTGCTCGCGTGGTGCTCGGTCCACATGCGCTTGAATTCAGGGTACCGATCGATATCCGCGCGTGACGGCCGCTCCCAGCTTCCGCCGAATCCGGTCAGGCGATCCGTGAGATATAGAAAAAATGAATCGCGCTGTTGCTCGCCGTTATTGCCGATATCGATACCGGCATCGCGCTGCTTCGCGATACTTCGTCTCACCGCTTCGCGACCCGCGCGATCGATCTCCGCCGCATCGACCGGCTCGCCACGTGCGCGCATCGAGTAGAGCCGGGTCAACTCACGCGGACGCGGCAGGCTCCCGGTATGGGTCGTGAGAATTCTCGTCGTGCTTCGTTGCATGATTTCCCTCAATTCGACATGCGGGCCGGCAGCCACAACGCGAGCTCGGGCCAGAAGATGACGAGCACCACGCCGAACAGGATGGGGTCGATGCCGTACGTGCCGAGCACCGGAAACAGCAGGGGTACCGTGATCACGATCATGCCGAGGCTCTCGATCAGGCAACCCAGGATCGTGAACAGTATGAAGAGCGCGATGTAGAACTCGAACTTGGAGAGATTGAGACCAACGATGAATTCGGTCACCTTCTCGCCGACACCGCCGAAGCTCAACGCCACCGAAAAAATGTAGGCCGCCAGAATGAGGAACAGAATGTTGCCCGTGAAATAGATCGTGCTATGCATCGCCTGGATAAGCGCGAAAAATGGCGTCACATCACCGATCGCCCGCACGATCTCGCTGAAATTGCGTGTGCCTGGCTCGCGCGGCGCGACCGATGGCACCAACTTCGCGTGGATGCCGATATAGACCATGAACAACGCCGTCATGATGAGCCCCGGAATGATCCCGGCGATGAAGAGTTTCGGCACCGATGTTTCCGTGAATGTGCCGTAGATGGTCATCGGAAAGCTCGGCGGGATGAGAATGCCGAGCGTACCGCCTGCCGCAAGCGATCCCGCGGCAAGTGCGCGGTTGTACTTGCGTCCGATGAGCTGTGGCAATGCCACGCCGCCGATCGATGCGGCGGTGGCGATGCTCGACCCGCTCACCGAGGCGAAGATCGCGCAGCCTGCGATATTGGTCTGCAGAAGGCCGCCCGGTAACCTCGCAACGAGCTTCTCGAGGCCACTGTAGATGCGATTGCTCAATCCACTCACGCTCAGAATCTCCGCCATGAACATGAAGAGCGGCACCGTCGTGAGCACGAAGCTGTTCATGCTGCCCCAACTCACCAGGCCCAGGCTGTTTAGCGCAGGCAATCCGCCTTGCAGCAACAAATAGACCAGCGCCGGATAGGGCGTCATCGCATCGACCGCGCGCTTGATCTCCTCAGGCTTGGCTTTGATGAAAATGTAACCCATGCCGGTGAGGGTCTGCACCGATTCTGCCTCTTCTTTTTGCATCGTCTCCTGATTCCAGCGCGCCGCATCGGTAGCGACCTTGCGCAGCTTGCCTTGCAGATCGGGAGAGAGTTTCTTGAAGGCTTCAGTGTTGACGATGAAGTAGGAGCACCGTCGAGCCCTTCTGCGCGAACTGCTTTTCGATGTAAGGTTTCAGCACCTCACTCGCCTTCGCGAAATCATCCAGGGACTGAACCAGCATCGGCAGGCGCGGGATGCCCGCCACCGGAATATTGCCGGAGTTGAACAGGTCATCGCCCATCTGCACGACGTTCTCGCCCACCGCCTGGCTGATGTTGCTCGCATTGATCTGCAACGTGCCCGCAAGATGCAAACGGACCTTCAGCTCACCGCTCGTTGCTTTCTCGATCTCTTCGGTGAATTGCTTCGCGCCGCGCGACGTAGCGAAATTAGGCGCGGACTGATGCATGTAGAAATTCCATTGCTCGGCCGCGCGCACCGGTTCGATGCCGCCCGCCAAGATAACGGTTGCCGCCGCCGCGATGGCGACAGCCGCAGTATTCGATCGCAATGCGATTCTGATCATGGCGCTCCTCCCGATTGGTGTGGCCGCGAGCGATTCGATACCCTTGATCGCGGGCGGCGGTAGTGTAAATGTGAAAGCGAACAT
>JANMUI010000073.1:0-1815 GCA_031391405.1 Betaproteobacteria bacterium | reverse complement strand
GTTTACCCTTGGCGAATTTGTCGAGGCGCGCGCGCGTCTCGAGCAAGCGCTATCTCTGGCCAAGTCGCTGGACGAAGGCGCGTATTCGGCCTTCGCAGTGAGTCCACGCATAGCCGCCCAGCTCATCCTTGCCTGGGACCTATGGATTCTCGGGTTTCCCGATCAGGCGCTGGAAAACGTATTGGAAGCACTTCAGGTCGCGACGCGGCTCGAAGATCCCTACAGCGGCGCGTTCGCCCACTACGTCACCTCGGCCATCTATCTGCTGCGCGGGGATGCCCAGGCATCACTCGCAGAGGCGGATCGGAGCCTCGCACTTGCCGTGGAGCATCGCATTAATCTCTACGCGCTCTATTCGCGATTCGGCCGCGGCTGCGCGCTCGCATTGATGGGGCAACACTGCAGCGCGATCGGCGAGATTCGCGATGGCATCGAAGCCGCACGGCGGAGCAATCTCGGGTACCTGAGAGCGTTCATGCTCGATTGGCTCGCCAAGGTCCAATTGGCGACCGGGGAGCGCGATGCCGCGTTGTCCACCATCGATGAGGCGATCGGGAATGTCAATGCAATCGCCGGTCGCGCCTGGGAGGCGGAGCTCCATCGCATGCGCGGCGAGATCCTCCTTACGGCGGATGCGGCCGTGCCGCAATCGGATCAAGATACCGCTGAACGCTGTTTCAGCGAAGCGCTCACCGTTGCACGACGCCAAGGCGCGCAATCGCTCGAACTGCGGGCGGCGATGGCGATGGCAAATATGTTGAATGCAAAGGGCCGCCGCAACGAGGCGCGGTCGGTGCTCGATCCCCTCTACGGCCGGTTCACGGAAGGATTCGATACCGCGGATTTGAAAGAGGCGAAGGGGTTGCTCGAAAGTTTGAGTTAGACGTAAAGCAGTCCATTGGATTGAACCACCAAGGCACCAAGACACCAAGGGTCTGGGTAGGTCGGGTAGTCAGTTTCATTCTGATCGACACGTTACGCCCAATTTGTTGGACCTTGGTGCCCTGGTGTCTTGGTGGTTCATCCTTACGTACGAGCCGGAGGCATGACGATGCACGAACCGGGTCATTTGCAGAGCATCCAGATTTCCCCGCAGGTGCTCCTCATCGGCGCGCCTGATGGACGAAGTTGGATTACGGCGATTGATAAATCGGAGATCAAGGCGCTTCCGGTATCGAAGATCGCGGCCGAGCACGCGAGCCTTGCGGCCAGCCTCGTCGAAGGGGCGCTCTACGCCGGGCTCACCGGCAATGGTGATTCGGCCAGCGAAACTGATCGAAACGCGGCATCAGCCGAACCTTACACGGTGTCCCGATACATTCGCTGGCTCGTCGGCAACTACGTATTCGCCGCGCAGACCCCTGGTCTGTTTCGACGGGGCGCCGCACGTTTCGATGCGGCCGGTCGCGCAGATCTTGCGGCATTCGCGCGAAAGAAAGCCGAAGAAGAAGATGGACATTCGCAGCTCGCCTACCGCGATCTGGAGGGACTTGGCCTTCCTGCCGCGCAGGTGGTCGGCCTTGTTGAACCTCCCAGTGCAACCGTTTTCGCCGAACAGTTCCGGTCCTATGTCGAATCGAGCGCACCGATCGCGCTGTTTGGATTCAGCTATAGCCTGGAGCGCGTGGCGGTCGAGCGCGATGAGTCGTTCATTCGAAGAGTCGAAGCGATGCTTCCTCCAGGCGCCAAAGCGTGCCGATTCCTCAAGGTTCACAGCACGATCGGCAGCGACAGGTCGCATGTCCATGAGCAACTGTCACACTTCGCGTCGTTGACCGATTCAGAGATTGAAACGATCACTTGCGCGGTCTACGA
>JANMUI010000032.1:0-5092 GCA_031391405.1 Betaproteobacteria bacterium | reverse complement strand
ACGCCAAGCGGATTGCGTTTGGTGGGCACGGACAGACTTTTGATTTCGATCTCGCAGAAATCATCGGCGCGCGGCATCGCGTAATCCATGAAGGTAGCGGTCATCAGTTGACCGGATTCATTGTCGTACACGATCCGTTCGAGCAGCACCTGTCCTACGCCCTGCCCGACTCCGCCGTGAATCTGCCCCTTCACCAGCAACGGATTGATCACCGTGCCGACATCATCCGACACGACGTAACGAACGATCTGCACCACGCCGGTTTCAGGATCGATCTCGACCTCGCAGACATGCGTACCGTACGGATAGGTGTTGTCCTCGGGCGAGAAGATGCCGCTCTCGAAGAGCCCCGGCTCGATACTCGGCGGGAGCTTGCCCGGCGTGAACGCCGCCGCTGCAACCTCCTTCAGCGAAACGCCGCGATCAGTCCCCTCGACCACGAAGCGACCCGCCGCAAAGGTGAGATCCGCGGGCGCGGCCTCGAGCAGATGCGCGGCGATGAGCTTGCCTTTCTCGACGACCTTGCCCGCTGCGATGGCCAACGCCGACCCACCGGTTGCCGCGGTGCGCGAACCGAACGTACCCACGCCAAACGCCACACGATCGGTATCGCCGTCGACGTAGTGAATGTCCTGCGGTGCGAGACCGAGCTTCGAACCGAGCACCTGCATGAAGGTCGTCTCGTGGCCTTGGCCTTGATTCTTGCTGCCCATCAGGACGGTAGCCTTCCCGTTCGATTCGAAACGAAGCTCCGCATATTCAAACCCAGGCGAGGCCGCGCGCTCGATCGGATTGGCAATGCCGATACCGCGGAGCAACCCTTTCGCACTCGAGCCCTTGCGTCGTTCCGCGAAGCCCGTCCAGTCCGCAAGGTCGAGCGCCATGTCCATGCACTTCTCGAACTCGCCGCAGTCGTAGAGATAGCCAAGCGGCGTCTTCCTCGGCATCTGCTCGGGCCGAATGAGGTTCTTGCGCCGCAATGCGACCGGATCGAAGCCAAGCTCGCGCGCTGCATCGTCGATCAGGCGCTCGGTGGCGTAGGTCGCCTCCGGTCGGCCAGCCCCACGGTACGGCGCGAGCGATCCGGTATTGCTCATGACACAGGTGAATCGCACATGCGCCGCCGGGAAATCGTAGACACCCACCATGCCGGGCGTGTTCTGGAATGACGCCTGGAAATTCCGATCGGAGTTGACGTACGCGCCGACATTGGCAATCCAGTGCGAGCGCAGCCCGAGGAATTTCCCATCGGCATCGAGCGCAAGCTCGACTTCATGGATGTTGTCGCGCGCATGTTCGTCCGATAGCAAGGTCTCGCTGCGATCGCCTTGCCACTTCATCGGCCGCCCAAGACGTCTTGCCGCCCACAACAGCAGGCGATGCTCGACGGCCTGTGGGCCTTTACCTCCAAACGCCCCACCCACGTCATACGCAATCACGCGAACGCGATTCTCCGGGATCTTGAAGACGTCTTTGGCGAGCAGCTCGCGTGCCCGATACAACGTCTGCAGGTCCGCATGCAGGGTGAAACGCTCATCGAGCGGATCGTACGCACCGATCGCCGCCCGCGGCTCCATGTATTGCGAGTGCACGCGCGTCACGACATAGCGCCGTTTCACTACATGTTTGGCCTTGGCGAATGCCGCGTTGGTCGCTGCAGCGTCACCAATGGAAAAAATATGCGAAATGTTGTCGGGGCACTCTGCCCAGACGCGAGGTGCCTTCGCATCGAGCGCGCCGGCAGTATCGGTGACCGATGGCAAGGACGCGTAGTCGATATCAAGGACATCGGATGCATCCTTCGCCTGGGCATTCGATGCCGCGATCACCATTGCCACGGGTTCACCGACATGCCGCACGAACCCTCGCGCAAGGCCCGGGTGTGCGCGCCAGAACATCGGCGATCCGTCGGGCCGCGTTCGCTTGAACGTGACCGAAGTGGTGCCGAGGTCGGGGCCGAGATCGTCGATGGTGAAGACTGCGAGCACACCCGGCATGCTTCCCGCCTTGCGTTTGTCGATGCCGCGAATCGCCGCGTGCGCATGCGGCGAGCGCACGAAAGCGACGTAGGCTTGATTGGGAAGGTTGACGTCGCCGATGTAACGCCCCCGACCGGTGAGGAAACGCTGGTCCTCGACGCGGGTTGTGGATTCACCAATAGCGAAAGGAGTTGTAGTGTCCATACGAGAAGTTTTGGTCCTGTTGGATAATGGCGGCCGCGCCGATCCCACTCACGATGCAAGCGATTTACGGTAGCACACTCTCCAAATGAATAAACCAATCACCCCGAACTTCATCTTCATCCTCGCCGACGACTTGGGGTACGCCGATCTTGGCTGCTACGGCGGGCGCTCGAACTGTTCCCCGATGCTCGATAGGATGGCGGCCCAAGGCCTGCGATTTACCGACGCCTATGCCAATTCTTCGGTGTGCTCGCCGACACGCTTCGCGCTGATCACCGGCCGCTATCAATATCGGCTGCCCGGCGGGGCGGAAGAGCCGCTCGCCCATCGCGCGCAAGGCAACGCCATGTTGGGGCTGCCGCCCGCGCATCCGACCCTGCCCTCCATGCTGCGCGATGCCGGGTATGCAACCGCGCTCGTCGGCAAATGGCACTTGGGCTTCCCGCCGCACTTTGGCCCACTGAAAAGCGGCTACGACACGTTCTTTGGCATCCACGCAGGCGGCGCGGACTATTTTTCGCACCAGTATCGTGGCGAGAACGACCTGCACGAAGGCGAAAACGCGGCGATCAAGTCGGGGTACTTGACCGACCTCATCACCGAACGTTCGGTCGGGTACATCAAAGACCAAGCGGGGCGCGCCAAGCCGTTTCTCTTGAGCGTGCATTACACGGCGCCGCACTGGCCGTGGGAAACGCGCGCCGATGAGGCAGAGTCCAAGCGGATCGGGCCGCGCATTCCGCATTACGATGGTGGCTCGATCGAGACCTATCGGACCATGATCCACCATATGGATGAAGGGATCGGCACAATCTTCGCGGCGCTCGACGCGAGCGGCGCGGCGGACAACACGCTGGTTGTCTTCACCAGCGACAACGGTGGTGAGCGCTTCTCGGACGTGTGGCCATTTATCGGAAAGAAAATGGACCTCCTGGAAGGCGGCATCCGCGTTCCCCTGATCGCGCGCTGGCCCGCGCGCATCAAGCCTGCCACCACGACCGGTAATCTCGCCATCACGATGGACTGGGTGGCGACGTTCTTTGCCGCCGCCGGCATCAATGCGCACCCCGACTATCCGCTCGACGGACAGAACCTGCTGCCGGCGCTGGACGCCCCTGATACGTATCGCTCACGCGAGCTGTTCTGGCGAATGACGTTTCGCGGGCAGCGTGCCCTTCGCGCAGACCAATGGAAGTATCTTTCCCTCGGCGGCGACGAGTTCCTGTTCAACTTGTCGCAAGACGCGCGCGAACGCGCCAATCTCGCCAAGCGGGAACCCGCCCGATTTGAAGCAATGCGCGCGCGCTTCGATGCTTGGAATAGAACGATGCCCGCCATTCCCGCCGACGCACATACCGGGACACTCAATACCAGCGCGGACCTCGCCGCACCGGCGCCGTAGCGATCGACGCAGCCACGGGTTCTGATCCAAAAGGCACCACAGGAGGATTCATGGCGGGCAAGAAAGTAACCCTCGCACAAACAACATTGATCGGCGTTGCGGGCAACGCCCCGTCCTTCAGCATCGCCGTGTCGACCGGCGCGCTCCTTGGCGCCGCCGTCGGGTTGGCCCCGGCGCTCATTTTCTACTGCGGCTTCGTGGTGCTTGGCATCCTGCTCGCATACCGCAAGCTCAATCAGGAGCAAACGAGCGGTGGTGCCGCCTATACCTGGGTCAGCCAGATCATCAATCCGACGCTCGGATTCTTTGCGGGCTGGTGCCTGATGATGGCCTCGGTGCTCTTCATCGTGTCGGCGAGCCTTCCGGCCGGCAAGGCGGCATTGATGGTCATCGACCCGGCGCTTGGAGAGAACAAGATGCTGGTCACCCTCGTTGCCATGGCGCTGCTCGCGATCGTATCGTTCGCAGTCGTGCGCGGCATGGAGATCGTCGGGCGCCTGCAATCCATTCTGACCACACTTGAAATCGTGCTCATCGCCGTCATCGCGGTCGCGCTCATGTGGAATTTTGGTGGTTCTATTTTCACCGAACGCAGCCTCGACGGATTTCTCCTCCGCTCGCTTGATTTGAAGACCTTTGCCGATGGCATCGTGATCGCGATATTCTTCTACTGGGGATGGGATGTCATCTTCAACATTTCCGAGGAAACCAGCGGTGGTCATCACACCTCGGGCCGTGCAGGGCTCATCGTTCTGCTTGGGTTGATCGTGATCTTCACGTTCTATGCCACCGCCGCGGCCGCACTCATTTCAGAAGAGGATATTGAAAAGTCCGCCGGCAACGCGATCTTCGCCATTGCGGCAAAAGTCTTTCCGCATCCGTTCGACTACATCGCCGTTTTCACATTCTTCCTCTCGGCCATCGGCGCCATGGAAGCCTCGCTCCTCCAGTTTTCGCGAACGGTGCTGGCCAAGGCCCGTGACGGGCGGGTCAGCAGGCGGTTGTCCCGATTGCATCTCGAGTGGGAAACACCGGTGCTCGCGATCCTGCTCGATTTCGTGATCGTCGGCGCCTTGCTGGTTGGATCGCTGTTCGTAACGGGGATCGAGGAAGCGATTACCGCCGGCATTACCGCGACCGGCATCCTGGTCGCCTATTACTACGGGTTTGCCGGCATCGCCTGCGCGGTCTACTTCATTAGAAAGCCGTCGCTCACCATCGGTCAACGCATGCTGTACATCATCTGGCCGCTCTTGAGTGTGTCGGTACTCATCGTCGCCGCGGTGCTCTCGACCCTGCAGTTTTCGAAGCTTGCCGCTGGGACGGTCATCTTCAGCTTGCTGCTTGGCGTCGTCGTGTATTTTGTTTATCGACCGACCGCGGCGCGTTGATCCATAGCGGGTACAGTAGCGCTTCACGGTCGCGAACATGAAGGAGGAACGTATGAAACGAAGCACCGATCGAATCCTGACCACGCATGTGGGCAGTCTGCCCCGCCCGCCCGACG
>JANMUI010000027.1:0-1822 GCA_031391405.1 Betaproteobacteria bacterium | reverse complement strand
AAACGGTGAAGCGACTTCGCGCCGCGTTCGTGTCGGCCGTCGAAGGGTTTCTCCGCGATTGCAAGGAACAGGGCGTCCGCCCCGAAAAGCCGGCGTCTGGCAAGCTGATGCTTCGCGTGCCACCGGAAGTTCATGGTGCGGCCTTGGTTGCAGCGCAGGCGGCAGGCAAGAGCCTCAATCAATGTGCTACGGAGGTACTCGAAGAAGCCACGCATGGTTGAGCCGTCGTGGTAGACAGACAATGTCGAGCGCATTCATTTCGCCCGAGGAGACTCGCCCATGCCGGCTCCATCCCGTGACGCGTTGATCGCCAGTGCCGCCGCGCTCGCGCCGGTCCTGCGCAAGCGCGCGCCCGAAACCGAGCGCCTGCGTCGCATCCCGAATGAGACGATCGCCGATCTGCACGATGCCGGGCTCTGGCGCATCCTGCGTCCGGAGCGATTCGGTGGGTACCTCACCGACCTTGGCACGATCATCGAGGTGTCGACCGAGCTGGGCCGCGGATGTGCTTCGACCGCGTGGGTCTACATCAACATCGTCGCGCACAACTGGATGCTGCCGATGTGGCCGGCCGGTGCCGAGGACGAAGTCTGGGGCGAAAATCCCGACGCGCTGATTGGATCGACCCTGGTGTTTCCCGCTGGTCGTCTCGAGCCGGTCGATGGCGGCTATCGGTTCTCCGGTCGCTGGCCCTATGCGAGCGGCGTCGATGCAAGCGATTGGATCATGCTGGGCGCCATGGCGCAGGGCGCCGGCCCGGACGGTAAGCCGGCGGCTCGCATCGTGACCGTGCGCGTGGCCGACATCGAGATCATCGACACCTGGCATGTCGCGGGCCTTGCCGGCACCGGCAGCAAGGATGTTGCGTGCGACGGCTTGTTCGTGCCGCACCATATGGTGTTCGACCCGGCGTTGGCGCGCGAAGGCTACACGCCGACCGTCCTGTCCATTCAAGGCGATGCGTACCGGTTGCCGCTATTGCCGTTCATAGGACATCTGGTGGCCGGGCCGATGCTTGGCATCGCGCGCGGTGCGTATGAAGATTTCCTTGCGAAGATGCGCTCGCAAGTGTCCGTCTACAACCGATCGCGGATCGCCGATCACACGACCGTGCAGATGAAAATCGCCGAAGCGGGCGTGCTCATCGACACGGCGAGGCTGCTCCTCTGCGAGAACATTCGTGAAGCCCATGCGTTCGTGGCGGCAGGCGAGCGCCCCGCGTTACTGGATCGCGCGCGCTGGCGCCGCGACGCAACGCATGCGGCCGGTGTGTGCGTAAGAGCTGTGGATCTCCTGTACGGCATGTCAGGTGCCACCGCGAATTATCTCGACAGCGAGCTGCAGCGACGCTTTCGCGATATTCATGCAGCCGCGGCGCAGATCCATCTATCGTGGGATATCAATGGACCGGAGTTCGGCCGCGTGGCAGTCGGGCTGCCGGCCGCGAATCCGATCCTGTGAGTTCGGCTATAGTTATTCGCGCGTAGCGTTCGTCATTCCTGCGCAGGCAGGAATCCAGAAGGACTCTGTGATACCTGCGGAGGCAGGTATCCAGGGGGACTACGTCATACCTGCGTAGGCAGGTATCCAGAAAACTTAAGGACGCCTGGATACCTGCCTTCGCAGGTATGACGGTTCCACGGAATTCCACAGTAGTCAGTAGTCTTAAGTACAGACGATTCGGGACTCAACCCTTCATCCCCAAACGGCTTTAACAACCACCAATGAAGCCAGCCGCCTTCCAGTATCACGCCCCGAAGACCGTCGATGCGATGCTCGAGCTGCTTGCCACCCATGGCGGCGACGGCAAAGTGATCGCCGG
>JANMUI010000773.1:0-7875 GCA_031391405.1 Betaproteobacteria bacterium | reverse complement strand
CGAGAGACGGGGAAGCGGGAAGGGTGAAGGGTGATACCCCTCTCCCCCGGTGACGGTGGAGAGGGAGTCTTTTCACCCTTCACCCTTCACCCTTCCCTCTTCTCGCTTTTCCCGTTTCCCCAGATCTCACGCAGCCCATATACCGCACGGTTCTTTGCTCATCGCGATTAATTCGTTCCTTTCGCGATGGCGGCCACATAGCATCGCCCGGTTTCCCAGCCTTGGACGAGCGATGTACCGCTACGACGAAATCGATCAAAGCATCGTCAGTGAACGCGTCGCGCAGTTCCGCGACCAGACGCGCCGCTATCTCGACGGCAAGCTCACCGACGAAGAGTTCCTGCCGCTGCGATTGCAGAACGGTCTCTATGTGCAGCGACATGCGCCGATGTTGCGGATTGCCATCCCCTACGGCCTGCTGTCATCGTTGCAATTGCGCAAGCTCGCTGCGATCGCCACGCGGTATGACCGTGGATATGGTCATTTCAGTACCCGGCAGAATCTCCAACTCAATTGGCCAAGGCTCGAGGAAGTACCGGAGATCCTCGCCGAGCTTGCATCGGTTCAGATGCATGCCATCCAGACGAGCGGCAACTGCGTGCGGAATGTGACGACGGATCACTTCGCAAGCGTCGCCCCCGATGAGATCGTCGATTCCTTCGTTTGGTGCGAGCTGGTGCGACAGTGGTCGACCTTGCACCCGGAATTCGCGTTTCTCCCGCGTAAATTCAAGATCGCCATCAACGGCGCACGCAACGATCGGACGGCGGCGCTGGTCCATGACATCGGACTCAACGCCGTGCGGGCGGACGATGGCGCCATCGGATTCCAAGTGATCGTGGGCGGTGGACTCGGGAGAACGCCGGTCATTGGTCATGTGATTCGCGAATTCCTGCCCTGGCAACACCTGCTCACCTATCTCGATGCGATCCTTCGCGTATACAACCGCTACGGCCGGCGCGACAACAAGTACAAGGCACGCATCAAGATTCTCGTGCGCGAAAAAACGCCCGAAGTCTTCGCGCGCGAAGTCGAAGCAGAGTGGGCGCACTTGAAAGACGGGCCCGCCACATTGGTCGAGGCCGAGGTAGCACGCATCGAAGGGCGATTTATCCGACCAACGTATGCGACGCTGCCCACCCATGATGGCGCGATTGCGGACCTTCTCGCGACCGATCGGGCCTTCGCGGCGTGGTATCGCCGGAACGTTCATCCCCACAAGGTGCCCGGCTATGCGGCGGTCACGTTGTCGCTCAAAAAGACCGGCGTGCCGCCCGGCGATGTAACGTCCGAACAAATGGAGGCCATTGCCGACCTCGCGGATCAATACAGTTTCGGCGGCCTGCGAGTGAGCCATGAACAGAATCTGATCTTGGCGGACGTACGCCAAAGTGACCTGCACGTGCTTTGGCAACGTGCCCGCGCGCTCGGCCTGGCCACACCCAATATCGGATTGCTCACGAACATCATCGCCTGCCCCGGCGGCGACTTCTGCTCGCTCGCCAACGCGAAATCCTTGCCGATCGCGGCGGCTATTCAGGAGCGCTTCGATAATCTCGATTTCCTTCACGACATCGGCGAGCTCGACCTCAACATCTCGGGTTGCATCAATTCATGCGGGCATCACCATGTGGGGCACATCGGCATTCTCGGCGTCGACAAGAACAACGAGGAGTGGTACCAGATATCGATCGGCGGATCACAAGGCGTGAGTGCATCGCTCGCGAGAGTCATCGGCCCGTCATTTGCGCAGGATGAAATACCGGATGTGATCGGGCGCCTGCTCGATTGCTATGTCGCCCGGCGCGAGAGCGATGACGAGCGATTCATCGATGTCGTCCGCCGGATCGGGCTCGAACCATTCAAGGAAACCGTCTATGTCAAAACTCATCAACCAGCAGCAACTCCTCACTGATCAGTGGGTACGGATCGACGATGTAGCCGAGTTGCCGCCCCTGGTGCCGGTACTCGTATCGCTCATCCGTTGGCAGCGTGACCTCGCGGTGCTCGGCGCTCGCAATGGTCCCGTCGGCGTGCAGTTGGCAAGCGATGATGAAGCGTCGGCCGTTGCCGGACATGTCGGACGCTTTGGTCTGATTGCCGTGCACTTCCCCAAGTTCACCGACGGTCGCGGCTATTCGATCGCGCGCACGCTTCGCGACCGCTTCGCTTATCGTGGCGAGCTGCGCGCAACCGGTGACGTGCTGCGCGATCAACTGTTCAATCTCGCCCGGGTAGGGTTCGATACATTCGATCTTCGTACCGATCAGGATGTCGATGCGTCGCTCGCCGCATTTCGGGATTTCAGCGAGGCCTATCAGGTATCGGTCGAGCGACCTGTTCCGCTCTTTCGCCGGCGTCTGGTCGAACGGGCATGAGCGGCACGGTATACCTCGTTGGAGCGGGGCCGGGTGCGCCTGATCTGCTGACCGTGCGTGCGGTGCGGCTACTGGAACGTGCCGGCATCGTCTTCCACGATGCGCTCGTGCATCCCGAAACCCTTGCACTTGCCGCGCACGCCGAACACATCGCGGTCGGCAAGCGCTGCGGCAAACATTCGACCGCACAGCGATTCATCAACAAGCGCCTGATCGATGCGGCACAACACCATGCGATCGTCGTTCGTCTGAAAGGTGGCGATCCAATGCTGTTTGGCCGCGCGCAGGAAGAGATCGACGCGTTGCGTGCAGCCGGTATCCCGGTCGAAGTCGTGCCCGGTGTAACGTCCGCGCTGGCGGCGAGCGCGGAGCTTGGCGCATCGCTCACACAGCGCGGCGTGAGTCGAAGCGTGGCGTTCGTAACGCCGCGGGTCGGTGACGACGAGCGTGCAAGCCGTTGGGTCGAAGCCGCGGTGGCTGCCGATACGGCGGTGATCTACATGGGGCGCGGTGAAGCGCTCGCGATCACGAACGCCCTGCTCTTGCACGGCCGCGCACCGGACACGCCGGTGGCGATCGTGGAAAGCGCATCGCTTGCGCAAAGTTCGCGCCACATCGGGCGCCTCGCCGAACTGCCGGCCCTCGCGGCACGCACAGGCGACGGTCCCACGATGATTATCCTTGGGGAAGTGGTGAGCGCGGCCGCAGCACGGACTGCTTACCAAGTACCAGCGCGATTGCAACGCGTTGGCTAGAGGGGCGCCGGATCGCAGCTGGGCCTGCGCCGGTTGAAGGAATGCGTGTCGAAGCGCGAAGAAAGCCTCCGTTCGCCCGGAGCTTGCCGAAGGGTAACGCAGGCATGTCTGGGCGCCTCCGTTCGCCCTGAGCCTGTCGAAGGGTAACGCAGGCGTACACAATGCCGAATAAGGCGTGAGACTCATTCACCCTTCGCCGGGCTCAGGGCGAACGGAGCCGCGCGAGATCGGCCCGATCGGTGAATGTATCAAGCGTAATCCCGCTGTATCCTCCGTGTCCTCCGTGTCCTCCGTGTCCTCCGCGTCCTCCGTGGTGAATTTCTGAGGCGTCACGTTCTAGGCTAAGAAAATGACCATCCGCAAAGGCTTCCTCGACACCGTCGGCAACACCCCGCTCATCCGACTTGGACGCTTGTCTGACCAGACAGGCTGCGAAATCCTCGGCAAAGCCGAATTTCTCAATCCCGGCGGCTCGGTGAAGGATCGCGCCGCGCTTGCCATCGTGCTCGATGCGGAGAAACGCGGTGTGCTGCGTCCGGGCGGTGTGATCGTCGAAGGCACCGCAGGTAACACCGGCATCGGCCTTGCGCTGGTGGCGAATGCGCGCGGCTATCGGACCGTCATCGTCATTCCCGATACGCAATCGCAGGAAAAGAAGGAGACGTTGCGGCTCTCGGGTGCCACGCTCTACGAAGTGCCGGCGGTGCCGTATAGCAATCCAAACAACTATGTGCACGTCGCACAGCGACTCGCTGAAGCGCTCGCCAAGACCGAACCGAACGGCGCGATCTGGGCGCAGCAGTTCGACAACGTTGCGAATCGCCAGGGCCATGTCGACACGACCGGCCCCGAGATCTGGGAACAGACCGGCGGCAAGATCGATGCATTCATTTGCGCAGCGGGAACCGGCGGCACGCTTGCGGGTGTCGCGGAGGCATTGCGAAAGAAGAAGCCCAACGTACAAATTGGCTTGGCCGATCCGCCTGGCGCGGCGCTCTATCACTACTACAAGCATGGCAGTCTCAAGTCCGAAGGCTCTTCGATCACCGAAGGCATCGGCCAAGGCCGCATTACCAAAAACCTCGAAGGACTGAAGGTCGATCTGCCTTACCAGATTCCCGATACCGAAACCGTGCAGATCGTCTTCGATCTGCTTCAACACGAGGGCCTGTGTCTCGGCAGCTCGAGCGGCATCAATGTCGCAGGCGCAGTGCGCATCGCACGCGAGCTTGGTCGCGGCCATACGATCGTGACGGTTCTCGCCGATTCAGGGCAACGGTATCAGTCGCGTCTGTTCAACCCGGATTTTCTTCGCTCGAAGAATTTGCCGGTGCCGGCGTGGATCGAACGGGCGGTGCCGGCGATGCCGGGCGGTGTACTGAAGTAGCCGGGAGACGCCTGCCCCAGCTTGACGCGGCCAATCATTAACATTAACATTAGTATGTACATGCTAATGTTAATCATGGATTCATCACAACCTATGAAAACGGAACGGATGACGGTACTCGTTACGCGCGAGCAGAAGGCGGCGATCCTTGCACGGGCGAACAGTCTAGGCGTGAGCGCGGGCGAAATGGTGCGCCGGGCCGTCGAAACCTACCAACCCTCCACGCCGGGCGCTAAGGAAGACGAGGTCGTGCTGAATGCATTGGCAGACGAGCTTTTCGCGGCGGCGAGAAGTGCACGGGCCGCGCTTGTTGATGCGAACAAAGACGTTCAAGCGACGTTAATTCAGCTCGCTACGAGGCGGAAGCGAGCGAATGGCCGCATTTGAGCGGGTACTCGAAGGGATCAAACAGGTACTGCTCGCTACGGAGGAGATCAAGCGCCTGAGCGAGAACGTGAGGGCTCTCGGCTCCGAAGTGCGTGACATCGATCGCCGGGTCGCTCGCTTGGAGGGCGTTGTCGTCGGTCAGGCGCAGGCGAGCGCCGCGTCGACGCGCAAACGGATTACGAGAAAAGATGATTGAAGAAGCATCCATTTGGCGGCTCGTAAATGGCAATCAGCCAGCGGAAGGGCAAATGACGGTTATACCTTGGCTCGTAGGTATTGCATTGATCGGCGGATGCCCTGTGTCACTGGTGTCAGTCCGCTGAACAGTCGCGCTGTGCCTTGGTTAGCCAGGCACGGGCCGTTTCATGATGCGAGTGGTCGGCCCGAAAAGCTGCGACCAGTACATCTACGTCCGGGATCACTCGTCGGCTGCGTCGAAGAGCGACCGATTGCTGGTACCGTCGACGCCGTTGCACAGTTGGCCATGGCCGGCGCGCTGATTCGCTGGCCGCCCCAGTAATTTGAGCGCGAAGCTGGCTGATCGACCACTCGGCCCACCGTGAGTCGTCCTGCACAACGTCTACCAAGACGTTTGTGTCGACGAGCAACATTAGTCGTCCGCGCGGAGCAACTTCATCAGATCATCAGTACGCCATTTGATGTCGGCCTTGCCACGCACGGCGTCAAAGCGATCAGGTTGCACGCGGCGCTTGCCCTTTGGCACGCGGGCGGGCTGCAATACCACTTCGCCGCTCGGAATCACTGAGAACTCGACGTCGGCGCGAAGGCGAAAGCCCTTGTGAAACGACCGCCGCTCTCAGCGTCGCTTCTTGAGCGACTGCCCGCTGCCCGTACGCTTGGCACCAGTGGGCGCTACGACGGCATCAACCAGCTTGCATGCGAGATCGATTGAAAGACGCACCCGATTGAGGTCGCCGACGTAGCCGCCTAGCGCTTCGTCGGCGCGCTTGCGAAGCGCGGTCGCCGTGACGAGTCCGAGTTTCGCAAGAGTGATGATGTCCGATCGGTCTTGCTCGCCGAACCGAGCAATCTTGGATACCGCAAGATCAATCGGCGCCAGCATTAAAATGAGGATGCGCGCTGAATCGAATCCGGGAAGGTCGAGAGCTACGGCGCCATCGTGCGCGTCTTCGTGAAGCAAACCGAAAGAATCGTTGTATTGCGTATCAAAATATAGGTGGCGCGCGGCGCCGTCCGCGTCCCGATAACTCACCTCCAACCCCTCCGGCAGTGCGAGGCGACGCGAGAAAACGGCGTCAATGTCATGTGAAACCCGCTCACCCGCGTAAAAATGCATCGCCGCGCCGCCCGCGACGATCATCTTGATGGGTAGATATCGGGCGGGAGCCTCTGCGAGCGTTGCGGCAATTCGTTCGGCGATCGTTCGAAAGGCGTCGACATATTCCGCCCGAGCGCGCGGCGATATAAGAACTTTCTTCACTGCATTGCCAATCGCTTTCGGAGGGTCGGGACAAAGCGTACGGTGGAGATCGGTGAGCGTTCGAGCCATCGGGCGAAGACACCCGGTTCGCTTGCGCCAGGGTGGAGGCGCTCTCCAAGTGCTAGATAGGCAGTACGGTCGAATTCACGCATGCTCGCAAGCATGACCGCAAGCCCGGCCATGAAGAAGGTGGGTCCCGCGGCGCGCCATAGATCCGGATCGCGCGATCGCGCAGCCGCAAATTCCAGCAACCGCTCCTCGGCACTACGGTTGAGCTCAACCGGAAAATGGCCATCGGCTGTGAGCGAAGCGTCAACGCACGGAACCGCGGCAATCGCGGCGCCGACTACCTTGGCGAGCGCATTCAGGGTCGCAAAATCACAATTCCCGCGGCCGCGCACACGAGAAAGTGTTTCCTTGCGCACGCCCGCTCTGCGCGCCCATTCCGCATCGGACCAGCCGCGTTGGCGGGCCGCAGTCGTGAGCGTTGCCAGTGATTCCTTGAGCATTGGCGTCCGGATGGATGCCGCACATCCGATTGACTTATGAGGCAACGATTATTGCAAAAGTTGACTTTCGGGTCAACGGACATTCAGTCTGGTTTACCCCCTCAGAAGTCGGCGCCCGCCGCCGCACTGGGTTCTCGCTGGCGGGCCATCCGATCGTAAAGATGATGCGCCTTGGCGACCACCTGACCGATGACAAGAATGGCCGGGCTAGCGATGTTGTGCGCCCGGACTTCACTGGCGAGATTTGCAAGTGATGTGATCAATGCATGCTCAGTCGGCAGGCATGCGTCCTGGATCGCCGCGGCCGGCGTATCGGGCGCGAGCCCGCCCCCTAGCAACGCGTTCTGAATATGCGCTACGCGCGCAATGCCCATGTAGATCACAAGCGTCAGGCCGGTCGCGGCTAGTGCTGCCCAGTCCGGATCCGAGCCTTCTTTGCCGTGGCCCGTCACGAAGATGGCACCTTGCGAGGCGGTGCGGTCGGTCACGGCGATACCGAGCCGCGCCGGGGCTGCGATTCCCGCAGTGATGCCATGCACGACTTCAACATCGATGCCTTCGCGCATCAGCGCCGCCTGCTCCTCGCCGCCTCGGCCGAACATGAACGGATCGCCGCCCTTGAGCCGGACAACCACATTGCCGCCACCCGCCTCCTTGGCCATCAGTCGTTCTATGAAGGCCTGCGGTGTCGACGGGCACCCGCCACGCTTGCCGACACGGACGATGCGTGCATTCGCGCGGGCATGGGTGAGCACCGCCTCGTTGACGAGATCATCGACCAGAATTACGTCCGCCGAACCCAGCGCGCGAACCGCCTTCAATGTGAGCAACTCCGGATCACCGGGACCGGCGCCCACCAGATACACCTTTCCGTTCGATCGCGTGTTCATGCAACGTTCTCCGTCATAGTGATTTCACGGGCAATCAGCTTGCGTACTTCTGGAAGACAGGATCCGCAGTTGGTCCCGCATTGCAATTTCTCCTGCACCCGAACAAG
>JANMUI010001038.1:0-11034 GCA_031391405.1 Betaproteobacteria bacterium | reverse complement strand
CTCGGACGAAACCCGGGAAGCGGGTATGAAAGCGGGTACAAAATCTGCAATCGCGCTGACATTTTGAGCAGCGGCGCGGACTTAAGCGCGCAATTGCGGTTCAACGTCTGACCGAGCCGATTGCTTCCGTCAACTTGACCGCAGATCAGGGCGGCCAAAACGTGATGGCTCGAGGGGTCCGGGTCTGTCGCAAAGCTCAGACCGGCATGGTCGTCCCGGCAGTCTGGACTGCCATTGCCGCGATATCGTCAGGCGGGTACGGGCTTGCTCATCTTCTTGAACACGCCGCTCATCATATTTTCAAACAACGGCGGATCCGGCGGACCGGCAAGGACTTTGACTTCGCCTACGTTCAGGCGCATCACCAACATCGCGCGCGAGCATTCGTAGACCTTTGTCCCGCGACGGTCGACGAATAGGAAGCGGCTCTGTAATGGACTCACAAAGTGCAGTTTCGCAGAGACCGGTTTCCCGGTGCCGCCTGCCTCCAGGATCTCCACCCAGCACCCCAGGACGATATTGCGCGGCATATCAATAGGTTTCCTCGCAGGTGCGTTACCTGCCGTTTTGGCGCCTGCCGGCGGTGCCGTGAAGTCGAGCTCGTCCACCTGCACTTCGCCCTCGCCGAACGGGTTCTTGATGGTAATGGGTGCGGTGAAGTCCATGTCCTCCGAGCTGCCCGCGGGCGGCGGTGCCTCCATCGCCCGCACGGTGATGGGTGCCTTGGGCGCCGCTCCGCTCACTCCCTTCGCCGCTGTGCCAATCGTTGCTCTGGCTTCCACGCCTAGGGGCTTGGCAGCCGCTACGCCCGCCGCTTTGGCTGCCGGGCCTCCAACCCCCGCGGCCCGTTCGGCCACTTCGGCTTCGGTCGCTCGGGCGGCTTTGACATGCGCTGCTGCGAATACTTTGGTGACGTCCTGTCCTGACGTTTTGACGCCGGCGACCTGGGGCTTGATCGCTGCTCCACTCGCCACTTTGGTATCTGCAACTGCCACGCCTTTGCCGGGTACCGCGCTGGTCGCTCTTGCAACCTGCGTTGCGGCCACGTCGCTCGCGCCCGCCGTCGTTGCCGGCACAGCTTTTTTCGGCGGCGCTTGAATCGCCGCGGTATGGCACTTCATCAATTCTTTGAAGAAGGCGAAGCAGACAGCATCTTCCACCCCGGCGGCGGTGATGCCAGCCTTCACGCTTTTCAACAGGCTTGGCACCACGCTTGCCAACATGCGCTGCTCCTCGGTCGTGACCTTGGGCGAAACGCTCCAGACGAGCTGGTCGACCGTCCCGAGCGCGGTCTTCCATGCGTCGCTTTCGACGCCGTGTCGGACGTGGACCAACACGAGGTACTTGATCCATTGTTGCGCCATGAACGCGAGGACCGGTCGGGGCGGCATCGCCGAGAGGACGCGCGATTTGATTGCCTCCCGCCCAACCGTCCGCGCAAGCGCGAGGCTCTCCGACTGCTCGAGCGCTGTTGCCGTCGCTTGCATCGTTACCGAGACGCGCTGATCATCCTCGGCAATGAGCGCCTCGAGGTGCCCGCGCACGGTCTCGAAGATCTCGATCTTTTCCTGAAAACCATCCACCAGTTCCTGCATGAATGTTTCGAGACGCGAATACAAAGGGCTGGTCGAGGCGAAGTCGGGCGGCAGCCGTAGCGCAATCTCACCGAGCATATTCAGCACTTGACGGGCCGGGTGATCGTCTCGCGAGAAGAACGACTTGTCCGCGATCGCCACCTTGAGCATCGGGATCTGAAGGCGTGCGATGAGGCCCTTGAGGACCACCGGGATCTTGGGATTGTCGAAGAGCTGGTCGAACAGCAGAGCCACGATGTCGAGCGTCATGGCGTCCATCTGGCCCATTCCGGCGCCAAGGCTCGTCGCTTTCAACTCATGCAGGACATTGGTTGTCCCGCCGGCCGCAGTGCTAGCGGCGATCAACGCAGCAGCGCCCTGAATTCCGGCCAGATCACCGAGCTGGATACGGGTGAGGGAATTCAGCAGATCCGCACCTTGGAGAACGGGACCGCCGCCCCCACCCCCACCGCCGCCTGGACCGCCCGCTCCCGCGCCACCCCGTCCACCGGCGCCTTGGGCAACCATCTGTTGCAGAGCGGCGAAGAAATCAACTTCGGCGGGCGAATCGCTGTCGGTGTCGGCGAACCCGGGCACTTTCTTGCCGTCTTTGCGTGTCACGCCATAGCGTATTTTGGGCAGGATCGAATTCTGCACAAGCAGGTCGTTGACGTCCTTGTAGACCGCGCGGACATCGTCGGCGATGTGATCGTCGAACAGCTTGAGCAGCACCATCCGTACAGCAATATTGGAGTCGGCGTTGCGACAGGCCTGCTTGTATGCGCCGCAGATCGCCTCGGGACTGAACGGATTGTCGTTGGGCAGCAGGCTGGAATCGCCAAGCAGTACGCCCACACGCTGGTCAAGAGCACTTAGTTCCTCGGCGCAGTTGCGCTGCAGTTTCGCGCCCATGTCATTGATCTTGAGCGTTTCGCTGAGATCATCATCGCCGACGATCTTGAGCTCGATCGACGACAAGTCGATTTCGGCGAAGCTCTGGCCGATTTTCTTGACCCGGTTCGTGCGCTGCTGGAACTCGCCTTGGTAGCGGATCTTGAACTGCTTCTCGATCACCGCACGCTGCGAGGACGCGACATCCCTCGCGGCGAGGTAGACCTTCTTTTCTTCCTGATCCTGGATCGTGTCCAACAGGGTCGCGATCGATTCGTCGGCCTTGTCGAGCATCGCTGCCAGGGAGTCCGCCAGCCTGCTGCAAGCAAGATCGCGGCACTGCACCAGGAGGGCGTCGAACTGCGAAGTTTGTGGCGCCTGCATCTGGATAGCCTGATAAGCGATCGCACATGGTAGCGGGCAGCCGGGAACGCACAAAACAACTTGTTACGAAATAAGCGGAAACATCGACTGGTGATTGTCTTTGTCGGGGCTATTGCGGCCCGCTGTTCGATGGTTTCCAAGCACCGGGTGCGTCCTATCTCCCCTGCGATGAACCCTGGGGGCTAACGGCCGACTAGTCGGTACCATGGGTGTGCATTGTCACCCGAGCACGATTGCAAGCATGATTGAACGCACTCGTGATTGGGCGAGCTCGGAAGTCCATTGCCGGCTGCATCAAGCCGTGAGGCAGACGTCTTGCATCGCTTACGCGTAGCGGGGCGCGCGCTTCTGCCGGAATGCCTCCACCCCCTCGGCGAAATCGGCGCTGGCCCGCACCCGATCCCCCATCGCCTGCTCCGCTGCTTCCTGGGCGAGCGTCCGTTCCGCAATACATGTGCTCACATGTTGCTTTACTGCCTGCACCGCGACCGGACTGTTGTTCGCGATCGCTCGCGCGGTTTCCAGCGCGCGATCCAGCAGAGCGTTGGCCGGCACGATTTCGTTGATGAGGCCGATCCGCTCGGCCATCGTTGCATCGATCAGCTCCGCGGTCAGCAGCAGTTTCATGGCATGCACATGGCCGATCTGGTGGACAAGCTTTGCGGCCGCGCCACCGAACGGATAGATCGCCCACTTCACCTCCGGCAGTCCGAAGCGCGCATGCGGTGCGCTGTAGCGTATGTCGGTCGACAGCATCAGCTCGACACCACCACCGGCGCAAACGCCATTCACGGCGGCAATGATCGGCTTCCGGTAACTCGATGTCTTGAGTAACGCACGATTGATGATGCGCGCGGTGTCTTCGCTCACCGAGAGGTCACCGCCGATATCGGCACCCGCATTGAACGCCTTGTCGCCGGCGCCGGTGATGACGATGCAGCGGCAAGGCGATGTCTCGAGCGCATCCCATAGCGCCGCGAGCTCGGCCATCATCGCGCGGCTCATCGCGTTCCGCTTGGGCTGATTGTCGATGGTAATGAGCGCAATTTGAGGCTCGGGATAGTCGATCAGGATGGGCATTTCTCGGGCTCCTCGGTCGGCACGGCGCGGAGGCGCGAGGATACGCTGCCGGCAGGCGGGTAGCGCGCCCGTTCACGCCATCCTATCGGCCTCTTTAACACGCCCTGGGACATTGCCACTAAACTGGAATCAAGTTCGTTTGAGGGAGCAGATTTGAAATCGCTTAAGTGTTTTGCCTTCATGCTGGTGGCCGGATTCCCGATGATCGTGGCCGCGCAGTACCCCGACAAGCCGATACGAATCGTCGTGCCGTTCGCGGCTGCTGGTGTCGCCGACATTCTCGCGCGCATCGTGGCGCAGAAAGTCGGCGAGCAAAGCGGCAAGACAATCGTCGTGGAGAATCGGACCGGTGCGGGCGGGCGAATCGGTTACGAAGCGGGCGCCAAGTCGCCTCCCGATGGCTATACGTTGGTTGCGACCGACGTGACCTACACGATGATGCCCGCGCTCTATAACAGCCTCACCTGGGAGCATTCGGATCTGGCGCCGGTGACGATGATCGGGCAAATGCCGTTCGTCGTTGCAGTCAATGCGAACGCGAAGACCACGTCGATGGCGGAGCTTCTTGCCGCCGCCAAGGCGAACCCCAACAAGATCAATTATGGATCGTCCGGAATCGGCAGCGTCAATCACATCGTGACCGAGCTCTTCATGCGTACCGCAAACATCGAAGTGACCCACGTTCCGTATCGCGGCATGGGCGAGGCGATGGCGGGACTACTTGGCGGCTCGCTCGATTTCGTCATCACCGCGATGCCGACAGCAATGAACCACATCAAGAGCGGCAAAGTCGTTGCACTGGGCGTGACCGCCCCACACCGTGCCGGGCCCCTGCCGAACGTGCCCACGACAACCGAGACCGGCGTGGCATTCACGGCATCGAACTGGATCGGCTTCACGACGCCGAAGGGCGCACCGCGCGAGGCGATCGACTGGGTACAGAAGCAGGTGTCCACGGCGATATCGATCGCCGATGTCAGGGATCGTATCAACGCAACCGGTGCCGAAGCGCAAGTGATGACCACCGACGCGTTCGGCAAGCTGATGCAGGATGAAGGCCGCCGCTGGGGCGAGGTCATTCGCGCGGCCAAGATCAAGGCCGAGTGATCGCGTGCCGGTGCGTATCCTTTTCCTGGATGACGACCCGGTCGTTCAAGTGTTTCGGCGGATCCTTTGCGATGCGGAGGATCCATGGATCGCCGATTACTTCGCGCCCGAGGTCGTTGACCTGTCGAACCTGCTCGCGGCTGCCAAGGGGCTGCGTCGGCGCGACGGTGCAGTGATTGCGGACGCGAGTGAAGGCGAATTCCGGGACGCCACTGCGATCGTGTTTCGACGCGGCGAGCTGACGCGGGATCTGCTGGCACGTCATCCATCCCTGAAACTGGTTCAGCGCTTAGGCGAGGGCGCCGAGGACATTGACCTCGCGGCTGCGGCGGAACGCGGTATCCGCGTGTCCTGCCTGCCAAGGCGCACGCTCATCTACACCGCTGAACATGGCATCCTCCTCATGCTCGCACTGTCCAAGCGCCTGTTCGCATCCGACCGTGCGGTGCACGAGGGTGCCGGCACTGCGTTGCGGCCGGGCAGCCCCGGGAGCGTCGTGTACAACTGGACGGCCATGCAGGTGACGGGCCTTCATGGCAAGACGCTTGGCATTGTGGGGATGGGACAAGTGGGATTTCTATTGGCGAAGCTTGCGCATGCATTCGGGATGACGATCGTCTACACAAAGCGCCGGCGCGCTCGGCCGGAGCAGGAAGCCGCTGTCGGTGCGCGGTGGGTAGCGCTCGACGAGTTGCTGTCCGGCGCCGATTTCGTATCGCTCATGCTCCCCAACACGCCGGAGAACGCGCGCTATGCAGGGCTTGCATTCTTTTCAGCGATGCGCCGCGAGGCCTTTTTCATCAACATGAGCCGCGGTGCGCTGGTGGACGAGGACGCGCTCTACAGCGCGCTTGCGTCGTCCCGCATCGCCGGGGCTGCGCTCGATGTGCACGCAATGGAACCGCGATCGATTGGCGATCGCTTTGCCGCTTTGAACAATGTCGTGCTCACACCGCACCTCGCAGGTGGGGCAAAGAGCGGATTGCTGGATGAGTTTGCGATGATCGCGCGGAACTGCCATGCCGCCTTTCGTGGCGAGGCACCGCAGCATGAAGTGCGCATCCCATCCCCATCCAATGCAGAGGGGCCTCGATGAGCAATCCGTTGCAGGCAATCGCAGAGTGGGTGACCGGGCCCTCGGTTCAGCAGTTGCCGCAGGAAGGCGTCGTCCTCATCAAGCGCGCGTTTCTCGACACGATCGCGGTCACGCTTCTTGGATCGCGTCTTGAAGGTCCGCGTATCGTCGCGTCGGTGGAGCTCTCCGGTGGCGGTACGCCGCAGTCGTCCGTCGTCGGCATGAAAACCAAGACGGATTTGATATCGGCGGCGCTCATCAACGGCACCTCGGCCCACGCCGAGCTGTTCGACGACAACAACGGGCCGATGATCGCGCACCCGAGCGCTCCGCTGGTATCCGCGTTGTTGCCGCTTGCGCAGCTCCGTGGCGCGACAGGCCGGGAAATGATCGAGGCCTATACCGCGGGATTCGAGATCAGCGTGAAGCTTGGCCGGATGCTCAACCCGAAGTTCTATGCGCAGGGATGGCATGTGACACGGGTGCTCGGCGTATTCGGTGCAACGGCCGCATGCTGTCGCCTCCTCCATCTGGATGTTAGCCGGACGAGCGTAGCGCTTGGCATTGCCGCGTCAATGGCCAGTGGTATTCGCCAGAACTTCGGCACCATGACCATGGGGCTCCACGTCGGGCTCACCGCGCGCGACGCTCTGCACGCAACGATGCTTGCCGAACGCGGCTTCGGCGCCGATCCGTCCGCTCTGCACGGGAAATATGGATTTTTCCCGGTATACGGCAATCAGAACCCGGTGCTGTTGCCGCTCGGTGCGCCATTCGAGCTGCTCGCCTCGGGAATCATCTTCAAGCTGTATCCGTCCGGGGCGCCGACGCTTGCCGCGGTGGATGCCGCGGTGGCCCTCCATAAGCGGTTGCGCGGCGACATATCGCGAGTGAAGCGCATCATCTGCCTCGTCCACCCTTGGAATGCGATGACCTTGCGCGACGAAGAGCCGCGCGATCCGCTTCAGGCAAAGGTCAATCTGCGCTACTGCGTGGCCGCCGCGTTGCGCGATGGCGAGCTCACCTACCGTCACTTTTCGGCGGAAGGCGTCGCAGATCCCGAGCTTGCAGCCCTGCGCCGCCGAATCGACGTGCGCATCTCGGCGGACCTGCCGGACAATGATGAGTTTCCGGCCGAGGTTGGTATCGAGCTGCAAGACGGCACGTCATTGACCGAGCGACGCGATGTGCCGCAGGGTGGGGCGACGCTCCCTCTGACGCAGTCCCAGATCGAAGCCAAGCTGCGAAGTTGTGGCGAGGTCGCATTGAAGCCTCACTCGGTCGAACGTCTCATCGAGCAGCTGCAAGAACTCGAATCACTGCGAGACATCGGATCACTCTGCGCCGGATTGGAAGGCGATCAGTAGCGAGGCGTACCGGAAAATGCCTGAGCTCCCGGATCTCACCGTCTACATCGAGAAGCTCGACGAGCGCATCATGGGTGCGACGCTCGATCACGTGCGGGTATTGAATCCCTTTCTCCTGCGCACCGCGGTCCCGCCGATCGGGATGGTCGAAGGCCGGCGCGTCGAACAATTACGCCGGATCGGGAAACGCGTCGTCATTGCGCTGGAGGGTGGCTTCTTTCTCGTCATCCATTTGATGATCGCGGGGCGCCTCCGCTGGCTTGGCGTTGGTGCAAAGCCACCGGGGCGAATCACTCTGGCAACGTTTTCTTTTTCGACCGGCACGATCGCGTTGACGGAGGCCGGGACGAAGCGTCGCGCCTCGCTACATGTGGTGGAAGGCGAAGCGGGACTGAATGCAATGGATCCCGGCGGATTGGAAATTCACGCGATCAGTCTCGATCAATTTTCGGCGCGACTGCATTCCGCGAATCACACGTTGAAGCGCGCGTTGACCGATCCCCATTTGTTCGCCGCGATCGGTAATGCCTATTCGGATGAGATCTTGCATCGCGCGAAGCTCTCGCCTGTCGCGTTGACGCAGAAACTCGGTTCGGAAGAAACGGCACGCCTGTTCGAGGCGTCGCTCGCCGTCATGACCGAATGGACCGAGCGGCTGCGCAACGAAGCCGGGGATGATTTTCCGGTCGGCGTCACCGCATTTCGACCGGAAATGGCGGTGCATGGACGCTTTGGCAAGCCGTGTCCGGTGTGCGCATCGCCGGTCCAGCGCATCGTGTACGCGGAGAACGAATCGAACTACTGCGCACGTTGCCAGACCAGCGGAAAATTGCTTGCCGACCGGGCGTTGTCAAGATTGCTGCACAAGAGCTGGCCCAAACACCTGGACGAGCTCGAGTGATGACGGCGGTGCATTCACCGGTCGTTCCAGTCGCCACCATGTGGATGATCGTCTGCCGTCAGGGTGATCAATCGCACGCGTAGTGCTCCGCATCAGCGCGTGCGTTCAAGTTTTCCTGCCGAGCTGCCGTTCTAACCCGCGTCCAGACATAAGATCGCGGCGAAGGGCCTCCGGTGAACATATCTCGAATAGTCGACCGACCGGCTGCACCATCGGAGACTCTCGATGGAACAACCGCGCCGCAGTACGGCCCGGTGGTGAACAAACAGCTTGCCCTTGCGCAAGCGATTGCCCGACTTGGCTTCGATTGGTGCTGGGAACAGGACGAGCAGTTTCGATTCATCGTATCGAGTACGCCATTCCTGGTTGGTGTCGCGGAGCTTCCGCGGGATCTCGTCGGCAAGCGGCCGTGGGAGATCGAAGGCGCGGAGATCGTGGGGATCCCGGTGGAAGCCTTCAAGGAGCTGCATCGCAAGCAGCAGCCCTATCGCGACGTTCTCATTCGCCGCAAAGGCCGGCACGGGCGCAACTACTTCGTGCTTGCCTCCGCCACACCGATTCTCGACGATGCCGGTATTTTTATCGGCTATCGCGGCGGCGCGCGCGACGCGACGCATCTGATCCGCGAATGGGAAGCGATCGATCGGGCGCGGCATGCGGCAGACCGCGAAAACGCGGCCAAGACACTGTTCCTCGCGAGCATGAGCCACGAGATCCGCACACCGCTCAATGGCGTGCTTGGGATGATCGACCTGCTCATCAAGTCTGATCTCTCGTTCGAGCAACGTCGATTCGCCGAGCTCGCGAACGGCGCGGGTGATTCGCTGGTCGCGATCATCAACGACGTTCTGGACTACTCCAAGATCAGCGAAGGAAAGCTCGAACTGGAGTTGCGGCCGATAGATCTGCGAACCGTTGTCGCCGACGTGATCGGTTTGCTTTCTCTGCGTGCGCGCGAGAAGCCTGGTGTCGATCTGCGATCGGAAATCGCTCCAGGTGTTCCGGCGGCGCTCGACGGTGACCCCAACCGGCTTCGGCAAATCCTCACCAACCTCATCGCCAACGCGATTCGTTTTACCGAGCGCGGAGAGATTGTCGTGCACGTGGAATGCCGCAACACGCGGACAAAGACCGCAACCGGGATGGCGGACATCGAGATTTCCGTCCGCGATACCGGCGCCGGAATGTCGCCAGAAGCCGTGTCGAACCTTTTTCAGCCCTATAAGCAGGTTGGCGGCGACGCCACGCAGCGTGCAGGTGGAACCGGGCTCGGCCTGGTGATTGTCAAGCAATTGGTTGGCGCCATGTCCGGGTCGATCCAAGTCGAGAGCACGCCTTGTGTCGGCTCCCGCTTCTCGCTGCATATGCCGATGCGGATCGCGGAGGCCAATTCCCTCGTGATTGCGACCCAGCGGGTTCCAGCAAACAAACGTATTCCTCGAAGCGGTGGGCTCGCGCTTGTTGTCGAAGACAATCCCGTCAACCAGGTGGTGGTCCGGGCAATGTTGTCACGCATCGGCATCGCCTGCGAGGTCGCGGCCGATGGCGCGGCGGGTTTGGCGGCATTCCGATCCGGGCGATTCGATGTCGTCCTCATGGATTGCGAAATGCCGGTGCTTGACGGGTATGAGACGACGCGCGCCATTCGTGCTGTCGAACGCGCTCGCCGGGCCTCCCGGACACCAATCATTGCGCTGACGGCGAGTGCGCTGCAGGGCGACAGAAAGCGGGTCCTGGCGGCCGGGATGGATGACTATCTCGCCAAGCCGTTCAAGAGTGATCAGTTGGCAGACATGATCGCCCGCTGGATGGATTCCCCAAGCGCGTAGCAACATCCGGGCGGCGCACGCTCCGCCTCGATCAACCCTTTGCCTGCCGTGCTCAGCGATCGATACCGCCGATGCATACATACTTCACTTCGAGATAGTCCTCGATGCCGTACTTCGAGCCTTCGCGGCCGATGCCCGATTCCTTCATGCCCCCGAACGGCGCCACTTCGGTCGAGATGAGGCCGGTGTTGACGCCGACGATGCCGTACTCGAGGGCTTCGGCAATTAGCATTCCACCGCTAGCTGGGGCAAAGTATCCGATCAATTGGTCGTTGGCCAATCGAATTTCGGGGAAAAGGTCTTTGTTGTAATCTTCCGTAGTCACATCGACCCACTCGCCATGGCGACCGTTCGAACGCTCGATAAGATTATCCGCTGCAATCAATTCACTGTAGGTGGCATTGCGAAGATGAGGCAGATAGATTCCGCCAAAAGCGCCGTGCCAGTAAGGGCAATTGCACTGTCCGCGATAAAGGTGATCTTCGGCTTGAGGCAACAATGACTTGTCGCCATTGCCCCGGCGAGCAAACTCCAGTCGTCTGCTAACATCCAGCATGCGGCAGTACATTTCGTTGGCTTCGGAATACTTGATCCTGAAATTCCGCCAGTATCCGCCTCTCAGAAACGGCTTAATCTGCGGCCAGCGGGAATCGCACTCCAGTTCGTGTACCAGCGAATCATAGTCGCACTGACGATTTACAGGCAGAGCCCATTCGGTCATTTCTCGATACGAGCAGTCGGGCAGGAACACCGATCCAGCGGGAGGGGTTTCGGTGATCGTTTCTGATGGAGTCGCGGTATAGAGCCAATCGCGATTGGCCGTTAG
>JANMUI010000765.1:0-14895 GCA_031391405.1 Betaproteobacteria bacterium | reverse complement strand
TGCCGCTATTGCGAAGGCTGGACTGTGAAGTCATACAAACAGTGCATCAACTACGTGCGGATAAAAACGAGCAACCTTACGACAGCGTAATGGGGTTCTTTGAAGAAGGTGCCATGGCCTTTGAGGGCTCATCTATTCGTGCCCAAACGCATGTGCAAATAGCAGTGCGTAATCCTGAGGCCATAGTAGGATTTTTTCGCGTCATTTAGGATTTTCACCTAAACCTTCACCGGCAAAGAAGGCGTGATTACCGTCGAAGACGGCAAGTCACTGGAAAGCGAACTCGAAGTGGTCGAAGGTATGCAGTTTGATCGCGGCTATCTGTCGCCCTACTTCATCAACAATCCCGACAAGCAGATCGCAGTTCTGGACGATCCCTACGTGCTCCTGCACGACAAGAAGATCTCCAACATTCGCGAGTTGCTGCCCCTTCTCGAGCAGGTCGCCAAGGCCGGCAAGCCCTTGCTGATCATCGCCGAGGAAGTCGAAGGCGAAGCGCTCGCGACGCTCGTCGTGAACAACCTGCGTGGCATTCTGAAAACCTGCGCGGTCAAGGCGCCTGGGTTTGGTGATCGCCGCAAAGCGATGCTCGAAGACATTGCCATCCTCGCCGGCGGCACGGTCATCGCCGAGGAAGTCGGCCTTACGCTCGAAAAAGCCACGCTCAAGGACCTCGGCCGCGCCAAGCGCGTCGAAGTGGGCAAGGAAGAAACGACCCTCATCGATGGTGCCGGTGATGCCAAAGGCATCGAAGCGCGCGTCAAGAACATCCGCGTGCAAATCGACGAAGCAACGAGCGACTACGATCGCGAGAAGCTTCAGGAGCGCGTTGCCAAGCTCGCCGGTGGTGTTGCACTGATCAAAGTTGGTGCCGCGACCGAAATCGAGATGAAAGAGAAGAAAGCGCGCGTCGAAGATGCATTGCATGCAACACGCGCGGCGGTTGAAGAAGGCATCGTCGCCGGCGGCGGCGTCGCGCTGATCCGCGCCCGTAAGGCCCTCGACGGCCTGAAGGGGGACAATCACGATCAGGACGCCGGCATCAAGATCGTGGCGCGCGCGCTCGAAGAGCCGCTTCGGGCCATTGTGTCCAACTGCGGCGCCGAGCCGAGCGTCGTGCTGAACAAGGTCGCCGAAGCCAAGGGCAATCACGGCTTCAACGCCCAGACCGAGCAGTACGGTGATCTCGTCGAGATGGGCGTGGTCGACCCGACCAAGGTAACGCGCACCGCTCTGCAGAACGCTGCATCTGTTGCCGGCCTGTTGCTCACGACCGACGTAACGGTTGCCGAGCTGGTCGAAGACAAGCCGAAGGGTGGTCCCGGCGGCGGCATGCCCGGTGGTATGGGTGGCATGGGCGGCATGGACGGCATGGACATGTAATTCGCGCCTCGCGCGATGCATGTCGGGGGACTTGGGCGCGCGCCCGGGTCCCCGCAACGACAAGGCCCCGCATCAACGGGGCCTTGTTTTTTGGAGCCATACATCGCGTTTCAGGTGGCCGGGGCCGATCGACCTTAGGGCGCTTCTGTCCTGCCTCCCTGAATCGCCCGCATGGATGTCTTTGCGAAAGCGATGAGGTCGTTGTAAACTCAGCGGCTTTGCTGCGGCATCCGCAGCGGTAATGAGATCGTTAGTATCGCACGCGATACGGCCAAGTAGCTCAGTTGGTAGAGCAGCGGACTGAAAATCCGTGTGTCGGTGGTTCAATTCCGCCCTTGGCCACCAATCACATCAGGTGATTCTGCGATAGTGCTTACTCTCCTCGGTCTCCGCAGTAAGCGCATAGTAAGCACCCGGTGCGAAACGCCGCCTTGAACTCGCCCGGTCGAACGCCCCTTCGGCCCGGATGAACTGTGCTTCGCGGAACGTCGTTCGGGCTCGTGAATCGCGCCGTGCCCGGTACCCGGCGGGGGAACGTACACGCAAAATTGCGCTTCCAGGCCACCCCACCCGCTCACAAAAATTCGGTCCGCTGAATCCCTGTAGGAACATTCCCTTGCCGGTATCGACGAGCACGGATTCACGTGACAGGCATTGCCTACTAGATCGAAAATGGGTTCCAATACCAACAGGAAATAAAGCCCAACCAACACATTGCAGTTTGCCGGTAGAGTCCCAAAGATATAGTGGTGCTAGGGAATCAGTTCCACGCCGGGATGGCATTTCGATATAGTCGCAATACTGTGAAAATATCGCCGATAGGATGACGCCCTCAGAACTGCCAGACTATGAGGCTCCACCCGTCAACGAGGTCGTTGCGGGCGTCCAATTTGAGCCCCTCGTGGATCTAATGATTCCTCACATTGGACTATTCTGGCAGCGTGTAATGAATCGCTTCCCGAAATGTGACCACGCACCATTCTTGGGTCACGGAGGGAAAATCAACTGGGTTGATCGAGGTACGCAAATTCCGCTACCCCGCGTATGGCTCCTATCGTCCGGTGGGGACGAATTGATTCAGTTGCAGAACGATCGATTCAATTTCAACTGGCGGCAGACGGAGAAACTAGAGAAATATCCGAAATACTCCTACGTAATTCAGGAGTTCTTTCAGCACTACCGAAACTGGTACACGTTCGTTACGGAAGTGCTTCATGGGCAAGTGATTCCATTGGCACTTGAACTCAGCTATATCAACGTCATTCCAGTGACTGAACAGTGGAAGACGCCGGGCTCCTACTCAAATCTGTTCGCTGACTTCAGTTGGATTCACAGGGACGATCGGTATCTACAGCCGCCCAGTAATTTTTCGTGGCAAGCCGCCTTTCCAGTTCCAGGTAATGGAAACAGGCTGCTCGTAAGCTCACATCACGCAAAGCGAATTTCCGATGGGTCCGACATTCTTCGCGTTGAGATTTCCGCACGGGCTGATGCGCTAGAGCGAGGATTGGACGAATCGAAACTGCGCGAATGGTTTGACTCTGCTCACGAGTGGATTGTCCGAGGGTTCGCCGATCTGTTTCAATCCTCTGTCCAAACGAACGTCTGGAAACGAACAAAATGATTGCGATTCATGATGCGACGACTGGCTTCTTGAGAAAAACGCGCGACCCGTTTGAATTCACTGAAGTTGCGAGTAGCAAAGTAATTGGGTTGCAAGTCGTTGCACCTAAAGCTGGGGAGATTCAAGCTTCCCCATGGATGGCGACGTGGTCGTTGCTCGCAAATAGCGGCGCGGATTACGTCTTACCGGCCACGACTACAACTCCAATTGAAGTTGTGATTCATGGTAGTACTTTCCTCGCAAAGGAAAATCCGGGGCGTTGCGCAACTTTTTCGATCAATCTTCCGGATCTAGTATTTCAGTCAAACATTAACAGGCATGTATTTGTTGGTGGGGCGAGCCTATCGCTCGACGAGCGCGTATTCATTGAAAATAGGCGAGGCGACCCTGAGTTTGCTGCTCTCATTCTGGGACGATTGAGTGAATTGCGTCTTGAATACAGAGAGGAAGAAGGGCGAGAGATTTCTGCCGCCTCAGTTCGACAATTTCTTAAGCTTCTCAATTCCGATTTGAAGTTGCGCGCGCCTGGCATCGTATTAAGTCCTTCAGGGAATGTTATTGCCGAGTGGCATCGTGGCCCAGGGCGTTTACTCAGTCTTCATTTCTTGCCGGATGAATCGGTTCGATTTGTGGTTTTCGCTCCCAATCGGAAGAAACGTGATCGGACTATTCGTCTTTCTGGAACCTCAGATGTTGATTCGGTCTTGGACGATGTTCGACAATTTGGCGTAATGGATTGGGCGGCGCGTGAAGGGTGATCGCGTCCCCGACGAGCATCACGTCGCGCGCTACTGCAAGCCTTCCACGATCGATAATGGTCGCATTACCGGTGCGTCGTTCCAGCTCCGGGAAGCAACGAGCGAATATGATGCCGATGAATATGCCTCCGTGTACTGGCTGGAGCTCGTGTCGAGTTCCGCTGATTCGCACGAGCACAAGCTAGAACGACTTCGGGTGTTCTTGCGGGCATCGGTGTTTAGGGAAGTGGGGATGCGCGCCAAAGGACGATTCGGGATTCTCAGGGTAGCCGCAATTGCCGACGACGTTGTTTCTAGGAGCTCTACTCAAGGTCTCAACGTACGACACGAACCTCGCGGGAGTCCGGACGTCCAAGATCCCCATAGCGGGATCTATGGCTACCGTTTCGGCCATGAGGCCGATGAAATCTGCGCGCGCCTTGCCGAGCTTGCAGATTCATACTTAGTCGGTAACGTGGACCGGCCAGCGTAATCGAATTGCCCTCATAGGTTCGAGAGGATGAGCTTAGCCGCGACTCTAGTTCGGCGAACTCCGCAAATCGACCTGCATACGGAATTCGGTGCCCGTGCCCGAATCCGCGAACGTCGATACGCGTCGATGGTGGGGCGATATCGAGCCGGCAGCCAGTCTTGGGATTTCCGTGCGGGCAGCTTTGGAGGGCGTAAGTTCGCAGGCGCAGGCGGCGAGGTCAGGGGGTAATTTTGGGGGTAACTCGTGAGGGCGATTTTCGTAGATCAAGCAACGGCGCGGCATTCCGGGCGATGTTCGATGGAGCCCTTGCCACCAACAGGCTCGCCCTGCGACTGCAGTAAACACACTCTCGATATTGGCGTCCGGGCAATGTGAGTTTTGTTCGCGCTTCACCTTATTGTGGCTGCGCCCCCACTTGGGTGTTTCACCGTTCTCCCAATCACGCCATGGTTGAACGAGGAGAGCAAAATGCGGAACCACAATGCGCATCCGGGGAAGGAATGGGGACTTGGATATTGTGTGCGCACGGTATTGAGTAATCGTTGAAGCGGTAGACGACCTATTGATTTGGCGACAAAAGATTTGGCGACAAAAGACCTGCGAAACAACGTCGCTGTCGGGTAAGTGGAAGGCGCTTGGCGTTTCCCTTTCTTTCTTCACCCTTCACTTGTGCTGCGTCGATCCCGTCCCGTACTGATCGTCCACCTTTGCCCACTCGTCGAAGCCCACTGCGGTGACGAATTCCTTGAATGATGCGCCTTGGCCCTGAATGGCGAACTGCCCCGATCGCATATCCGCGAGCGCACGTTGCACGGCCTTGGTGGCATGCAAGACCAGATTGATCCCGTAGATGACGACTTTGAAGCCGAGCGCATGGTACTCATGCGGTTTCAAGATCGGCGTGACACCACCTTCGAGGGGGTTGCAGGCTTGGACCGCGTCGAATGCGCGGCCCACTCGCTCCAGTTCTTCGATCGTGCGGGGCGCCTCGATGAAAATCGCGTCGGCCCCGGCCCGCAAGAAACGCTCGCCACGACGCAGCGCTTCGTCCAGACCGAGCGGTCCGCGCGCGTCGGTCCGTGCCCAAATGAATGTGTCGGCGTGCAACTTCTCGCGGGTAATCGCGCGCACCTTTGCTTCCATCTCTTCTATCGGCACGACAGTCTTGCCCGCCATATGACCGCAGCGTTTGGGCCACCTCTGGTCTTCGATCTGTACTGCCGCCACGCCCATGCGTTCATAACGATGCACGGTATGAACTGCGTTCTTCACGTCGCCATAGCCGTCGTCGATGTCGACAAAGACCGGCAGATTGCATGCGGCGACGATATCGGCGACCGCATCCGATATTTCGCCGAGGCCCTTCAAGCCGATATCGGGAACACCATAACGTGCCCCGACAACAGGGAACCCGCCGATAAAATACCCAGGAAATCCCGCTTGCTCGATGAGTCGGGCAGATAGGGCGTCATAGGCACCAGGCAGTACGAGTGGCCCATCGACCGCGAGCAATTCCCGGAACGTCTTCCTATTCATTCGCATTCCCTCGCATCACGATTCAGTCGTCTCGAACACGATCTTGCCCGACCTTGACGGAAAGCCACCCCGCACCACGCCCGGACGCCGATCCTTGTAGATCTGGCCAAGCGCCGGTGAAAGCGGCCGGGTGTTCGGCATCGACAACCACATGCGAAGCAAGTGGCGCTTGCGATCGGGCTCGTCATGATCTTCGAAATGGGTGCGGGCGTGCAGGCACACATGGTTGTTAAGGATCTGGATATCGCCCGGTTCGAACATCATCGAGAAATGCATCGATTCATCCGCGGCGATCGAATCAAGGAGCGCAATCGCATGGTTCTGCGCGTCGGTGAGCCGTGGCACCTCCGGGTAGCGCTGCGCCGAGCGGATATGCGTGCGAATGTAGCGGCAGGCGAAATGACCCGCATGCATCGTGAAGATCGGCTGCTCGTACGTCGGTTTGTCGCCTGCGCGATTCTGGTTTTGCAGGCTCCATGTGAACGGCTGATAGAGCACTTCAAGCAGATCGGGCCGCAGGCGCAGGATTTCGTTGTGGATGGCCACCGAGCTTGCGATCATCGAGCGCCCACCGGACTTCGCGGTGCGAAGAACGAACAACGCCACGACATCGCATGAATCGGTGTGATATTCGAGCTCGGCGTTGGTCTTGTAGCCACGCCCTTTCGGGCCCGAGAGATCGACCTTGAGATCGCGCACGTCACCCAGCACATCGCCTTCAGCGCTTTGCGTAACCGCCGTCCCAAGGTATTTGCCGAGCGCCCAGTAGATCATGCGCAAATCGGACGCCTGATAACGTTCGGTGGGAAAGCCGCGAATGAGGAACATCCCCGGACCGTGTTCCAGCGTCTCGCGAACGCGTTCGACAACGCGAGGAAATGCGACGAGCGGGAACGACTGCGTCTCAATCGATGCAAGCGTCGCGCCGCTTGATTTCGCGAGCACCAACGCGCGTTCGATCTCGTCGATTTCAGCACCGCTCAAGGTGTGGATCCAATCGGCGCGCTTGAGCAATGCAGGGCCATGCCAGGCGGCAGGGGATTCAATCGGATGTCGTTGCATGATGGATCGTGGTATCAGCGCCGTTGGGCTATGTCGGATCAGATCTTTTACACCGAACCGAGGATCGCGGCACCCGTCCGCCATCCTGAATCGGCGAGCAGGCGATGCACGTGCCCATCGGCGGATTCTTCGCCGCGCAGCGCTCCCACACCAGCCCGATACTTATCGGCAAGAATTCCGGGCTTGAGCCCTGGTGTCGTCGCCCGCCGTTCCAGCGCTTCCCCCGATGTAGTGCGCAGGGTAACGATGCCGTCGAAGTTCTTGCCGAGCGATGGGTCGTTGCGATGTTCGATGCGCGTGGCAAGCCGATGCAGGTCCGCGCGGCTGCGCATCGGTTCACCCAATGCGGTGAGACCTACGCCGCGCTCGGTGATCGCGACCGCAAGTTGGTAAGGCAGACTCGCGATGGCTTCGAGCTCGGTATCGAATCGCAACTTCGCCTCGCGCGGCTCGCATACGATTGCAGACGCCCACGGGGCAATCGCGCATTCGACGGATGCGACGTCATCGGGACGCAGATCGTTCTCGATCACGATAGCGAGAACAGCATCGATATAAGGTTGGATGACATGCGCGCACGGATAGTATTTGAACTCGGCCGCGGCACCGCGCCATTCAACCCCCAGCGCTTCGGTGATTCGTGCACGATCGATCGGCTCGCCCTGCAGCAGTGCCGTGTATAGATCGTGACCGCCATCGAGGCTGTGCGCTGGTCCGATGAAGCCGCGCGCGGCAAGGTCCCCCGCCACGATCCCGCCATGCGCTGCCCAACCGCCATGCAGCCACTTTGACCATCCGCCATCGACGATGAACGCCATCAATCCGCCCGACATGCTTGCGGCGAGCCCCATCGCCCAGCCGATCTGTTCGCCGTTCAATCGTAGGAGGCGCCCGGCCGTTACGGCGGCGGCGATTGGGCCGATGACGCCGGTGGCGTGGAGCGCGTGTGCATGGAACCGGCGACCGGCCACTGCACCCAGGCGCGCGGCGATCTCGTAGCCCGCGGTGATCGCGACAATGAAATCATCGCGCGTCGCGTCGCGCGCCTCGGCGACAGCAAGCGCCGTGGACACGACCACGCTGCCCGGATGCACGACCGAATCCATGAACGTATCATCGAAGTCGCGGCAATGCGCGCATGTGCCATGGACCAATGCTGCCATTGCGGGGGGAACTTTCGCGGTGCCATGGACCAAGGTGCTGCCTGCGGCGCCACCTTGATCGAGCGCATACGCCCGCGCGGCCGCTCCGGCTTTCGTCTCGGCACCGACGATAATGAGACCCACAGTGTCCATCACGCGGAGCGGAATAAAGTCCCGAACCGTGGCCGGAATCGCATCGATGGTCAAGCCCGCGCACCATTCCGCAAGCTGCCGCGACAACGTCTCGCGCGCGCTCACCATGCTTCCAGGAGCATTGACTCGACGTCGGCCTGAGCCATCGGCGCGGCGAGGTTGGCCATCATGTAATCGCGCATCGTGCCTTCGGCAATCCCGGCGATATCGTCCGCCTGGACGCCAACATCGCGCAGCCGTTGCGGCAACGGCAGTTTGTTGAGCAACGAGCGCAGCGCCGCCGCGGCATCATCCACTGATCCGTCGGCCGCGCAGCCGAGTGCCTCCAAAACATACCTCGCATCGCCACCGATCACCGGCAGCAGTCTGCGCAACGCAGGCGCGAGGAGCATTGCGTGCGACACGCCATGCTGCAAATGAAACCGGGGGCCGATGACATGGCCGATCGCATGCACCACCGAGACCATCGCGTTGATCGAGGCCGTGCCCGACATGAGGGCGGCCATTTGGCAATCAGCCCGTGCGCCGAGGTCGTGCGGATGGGTCACGCTGCGTGGCAGCGCGGTGCGCAACAGGCGCGCGGCGTGTAGCGCGAGGCCGGTCGAAATCGGATGGCGGTGCATGGAGTAGAGACATTCGATCGCACGTGCCATGGCCGTCATGCCGGTTGCCGCCGTGAGCTTGGCGTCGGCAAACACCGCCATTTCCGGATCGAGAATCGTCGCATCGGGAACAAGCCGCTCATCCCAGAACAACATTTTCTTCGGGAGCGTCGGATCACGAATTCCAGCAGTCGGCATCACGTCGCTTGCCGAGCCCGCGGTGGTCGGAATCGAGATATGGCGAAGCGGCACGATGCCAAGCGACGCGCGTGCCATCCCTTTGGTTCCCCAATCGATCGCGTACGGCGCAAAGTCGCCATTGGTTGCAAGCATCAAGGCGACGCCTTTGCCCGCATCGATCGCGCTGCCACCGCCCACCGATACGATGACATCTGCCTCGCGTTGCTGCACCAGCCTGGTGGCCTCTTTAACGTCTTCGAAAGGCGTGTGCGCTTTCACGCTGTCGAAGACGCCAACGCATCGATCGCCCAACACGGCGCGCACGCGCGCAAGCATTTCACTGCCCGCCACTGTTTTCCCGCATAGCACGGCAGCACGCCGCGCATCGAGCTCGCCCATCAAGCGCGGCAGCTCACTAACGCTGCCTGGTCCGAAGCAGACGCGCTTTGGCCAATCACGAATATCACCTTTAAACATCGTGCTCTCAATCGCGAATGATCGTTTCCGAACGTCGGCTCTCGCATGGGTCGTGCCACGGCCTGTGCGGGCGTTGTTGATTCCAGCCATTATGCCGTGACCTGTCCACACCCGGGCCGATCGAGTATCGTTCGAACCCTGTGAATCAATCCGTGCGCTCCATGCCCCACGCACTCATCATCGGTGGTTCCCTCGGTGGCCTGCTTTCAGCCGCGCTGCTCCGCCAGAGCGGCTGGCGGGTCACCATCTTTGAACGATCTGCCGGCGATCTCGCCGGCCGTGGTGCGGGCCTTGGCATCAGCGAAGATCTCCTCGAAGTGCTGCGGCGGGCGGGTGCGCATATCGATCCATCGACCGGGGTGGTGATCGATCGGTACGCCTGGGTCGACGCCGCGGGGAACACCAAGTGGGACATCGAGCGACCCTCGTTCGCGAGCGCTTGGCCGCGCATGTATCAGCCGTTGCGTGCGTTGACCCCCGGCGATAGCTATCGCGCTGGTATGAATCTTGAGCGGGTGACGCAGGACGCGAACAGCGTGACGGCGCATTTCAGCGACGGTGCTACGGTTACGGGAGATCTGTTGGTGGCAGCCGACGGCAACGCTTCCACCGTGCGGCGACAGTTCCTGCCTGATGTCGAGCCGCGGTACGCCGGTTACGTTGCCTGGCGTGGCATTGTCGAAGAGCGCGACATGTCGCCCGCTGCGCAGGCGATGATCTTCGGGCGCATCGTCTACTCGTTTCCGGATGGCGAGTTGATGCTCACGATGCCAAGCCCGGGAGCGGGCGAAGACACACGTCCGGGGTTTCGACGGTGTTATTTCATCTGGTATCGGCCGGCCCTGGCAGCCTCCAAGCTGCGTGAGCTCTTCACCGATGCGACCGGGCGTGATCACGGTCAGGCGATTCCGCCGCCCTTGATCCGTCAGCAATTCATCGAGGAGATCAGAACACGGGCGCATGAACTTTTCGCGCCGACGTTGGCGGAGATCGTCAACCTCGCGGCGCAGCCCCTGTTGCAGGCAATCACCGATATGGAATCACCGCGCATGACGTTTGGTCGCGTCGCATTGGTGGGTGATTCTGCATTCGTCGCACGCCCGCATGTCGCGGCCGGCGTCACCAAGGCGGCCCTCGATGCGCAATGCCTTGCTGACGCAGTCGCGGCAGCGGGCAATGATGTGTCCGCAGCGCTCGACGCGTACAACCGCAAGCAGCATGACTTTGGATCGAAGCTCGTCGCGCATTCCCGCTATCTGGGCGCGGGTCTGGAGAGCCCGCCTGGCGCACCGCCCGTCGCGCGTGACCCCATACGGATCATTCTCGATTACGGCGCGCCGCACCTGTTGCGTCCTGTTGATGTGACGCGCGTGCGCCCGCCGGCATGAGGTCGGAGCATTCCTCTGCGCCGCCATCGTCTCAGGCAGTCGTGCCGGTGATCGAAGTACGTCGTGTCGGCATGTCGTTCGGCGAAGGCAGCGGCGCGCGCGCGGTACTTACCGACATTTCATTCAATGTCGCACCCGGCGAATTCCTTTGCATCGTCGGACCGTCCGGCTGCGGGAAGACGACCTTGCTCCGCTTGCTCGCGGGGCTGTTGCGAGCGACGACCGGGGCGATCCGATGCCACGGCGAAGGGGTGGCTGCCCCGTCCCGCGATCGCGCGATCATCTTCCAGGACTACTCGAAGGCGCTCCTGCCCTGGCGCACCGTCGCAGGCAATGTCGCGCTCGCGCTCGAGGCGTGCGGGGTGCATGAACCGGAACGCGGAGCAGAGGTCGCTGCACTCCTCACGACAATGGGACTCTCGCAGTCGGCAGTGCAATACCCGAACCAGCTATCCGGCGGGATGCAGCAGCGTGTTCAAATCGCGCGCTGCCTCGCGCAGCGCCCGCGCGTGCTGTTGATGGACGAGCCATTCGGTGCGCTCGACGCGATCACACGTCAGGGCCTGCAAGACGAAGTCACCCGGCTTGCGCTCGAACGCGGCACGACGGTGGTCTTCATCACGCATGATCTTGAAGAGGCGATCTATCTCGGTGATCACGTCATCGTGCTCGCCGCCAATCCCGGGCGGATCGTTGAGCGCATCGAGGTGGGCATCGCGCGCCCACGCAGTCAGCTTGCAACGCGCGAGGATCCGCGGTTTCTTGCGCACCGGCATCGCCTGTTCGGATTGCTGCAAGATCACTGATTGAACATGGCTGCGTACCTCTCCCGTCGACGGCTGCGCGGTCTGGTGATCCCCGTCATGCTGATCATCGTCTGGGAAGTTGGCAGTCGCGCCGGTTTCCTGCCGATCGATACGATGTCCCGACCGAGCGATATCGTATCGGCCGCTCGCGATGGCTTTGCCGATGGCTCGATCCTGTTGTCCACATGGGAGACCTGCGAAGCGGCGGCTACCGGGTTCGCGATCGCGGCGTTTGCAGGCGTACTGCTTGGCATCGTACTGGGTCTTACGCCGCGCCTCGAACGCATCGTTGGACCGAGCGTCGATATGCTGCGGCCGATTCCAGCCGTCGCGCTGATTCCCCTCGCTCTCATGCTTTTTGGTTTTGGCCTGCGCATGGAGGCCTCGGTGATTGCATTCGCATGCGTGTGGCCGATCCTCATCGTCACGATCGCCGCGGTGCGGGGGATCGAGCCGCGGTTGCTGGAGGTCGCGCGGGCACTCGAAATGTCGTTCATCGCCCGCACCTTCTCGATCATCCTGCCGGCTGCGCTGGGTCGCATCGTGGTCGGATTGCGTCTTGCCATTGCGATCGCCTTGATCGTTGCAGTCACCGTCGAGATCGTGCTCAATCCACGCGGGCTTGGCCACGGCATGATGGGCGCGCAGCAGTCCCTGCGACCTGACCTCATGTACGCGCAACTGCTCTGGCTTGCTTTTATCGGGTGGACGCTGAATCGGCTAACGCTGGCGTTGGCGGCGCGCTGGGCGGGTGGGCGGACCTTCGCGGAAGAAAATAAAGTGATAGGTGCGGCGTGAGGCGCGGTATGAGGCGCGGCATAGGCACCATCGCCGCCGCTATAGCATTCGCAGCATTGCTGCTTGGAATTTGGCAGATTGGTGCTGACCGCGGGTTCATCTCACCGATCTTTTTTCCGTCACCGGTACGTACCTTCAACGAACTGGGCAAGCAGGTGATGGATGGACGCCTATGGCAACCGCTCGGCGCGACGACGGCGCGCATGCTGTGGGGCTGGGTCGCGGCCTCGCTCGCAGGCGCAGTGATCGGCGCTGCGATCGGCCTCTCGCGAACCGCGCGTGACTACCTCGAACCGATGCTGGAATTCATGCGTCCGTTGCCCGCATCGGCGATCATTCCGGTCGCTGTGCTGTTCCTCGGGCTATCCACGCAGATGTCGACCGCCGTCATCGCGTTCGGCTCGATCTGGCCGGTGCTGTTGGCGGCAGTGCATGGCTTTGCGACGGTCGAGCCGCAATTGATGGAGGTGTCCTCGACGCTTTGCCTCACCCGCTGGCAGCGGCTCTGGAAGATCGCGCTACCGTCGGCGCTGCCCGACATTCTCGCCGGCGTGCGCGTCGGCCTTGGCATCGCGCTGATCCTTGCGGTCGTCACCGAAATGCAGGCGTCGCTTCCTGGTCTCGGACAGAATATCCTCCTGGCCCAGCGCTCGTTCAAAAGTCCCGAGCTTTATGCCGGGGTGGTCGTGCTTGGACTGCTTGGATTCATCGCGAATCAATGCATTCTTGGCATCGAGCGCAGCCTGTTGCGGTGGCGAGCGATGCCGGCGTAACGTATCACCGATTCCAAAGGAGACGATCTTGATCCCCACCATTCGTATGACGCAGTTGCTCGGGTATGCTGCAGTGATGCTCGTCTGCGCGAGCGCATCGACCGCAGCGTTTGCGCAGACCAAGCTCAATGTCGGCTATGTACCGACCAGCGACTTCCTGCCCGCCTTCGTCGCGAAGGATGTGGGCATTTTCGAGAAGCGAAAGCTCGATGTCACCTTGACAAGAGTCGCGCTCGCACCCAACGTGCCGCCGGCCATCATCGCGGGCAGCCTGCAAATCGGCATGGGCACGGCGACGCTATTGCTCGATACGGCGGATGCGGGTCTCGGGCTGGTTGCGATCGCGGGCACCTCGCGCATGACCGACAAGCAGCCGGTGGTGAGCATCATCGCGCGCGCCGGCGCGAACATCACCACAGCGGCGGACCTCAAAGGCAAACGGGTGGGTGTACCCGGGTTTCGCAGCATGATGGATGTGTCGTTCCGCAAGTGGCTGCTCACCAAGGGTGTGAAACCGGCCGAGGTCAACATCGTCGAGGCGTCGTTCCCGCAGATGCGCGACTTGCTGAAGGGCGGAACGCTCGATGCAGTTGCGGTCATCGAACCATTCCGCTCACGCATCACCAGCGATCAGACTGGAATCAAGGTTGCCGACTATCTTGCCGAGCTGCGCCCGGACATGCTGGCCGCGATGTGGCTCGCCAAAGGCGACTGGGTGACCGCGAATGCACAGGCCGTACGCGATTTCCGCGAATCGCTCGCCGAGGGCATGACATTCATCGCGCAGAATCCAGACAAAGCGCGCGAGATCGAAAAGAAGTACCTCGGCTTCAACGCCCCGCAACTGCCGCCATATTCACTCGCCGTTTCGGCGGCTGACCTTGACTACTTCGTGGGCATCAGCCGGGACATCGGGATCGAACGCAAGGTGACCGACATGTCGAGCCTGATTGCGCAATAGGGGCCGACTTAGCGCTCCACGTGAACTGTCATGATGCAGCGCGCAGACCAGCCCACGCCATGCCGGCAACCGCAATCATCGGCACGGTCACGGTGGCTGGAACATAGAAGAAGGCGGACAGGAGCGGGCTCAGTGACTCCACGATGAAGCCGAGTGCAAAGAGGCCGACCCCGAAGATCACATACCGCAATATATAAAGCGGCAGCCAGTGAGACTGTTTCCGGTTGTGCTGCAAGGCGGCCGCCCGCTCGAACAGATTCATCGGCCGGCTGACATCCTCGAAAAGCCACGCGAAGAACAAGTAGCGGTATAGAAGGACGTGGAAGGGGAGATTCATGGCTTGATTTCGTAAGCTCACCGAACGCCGCTGTCCGTGGCACGGCGATGATGAGCTTAAGCCGAAATTCTTTGGTGCCCGGTGCTGCGCGGCCGCGGCGGCGGGAGAAATTCCGCTTCTTCGAAACACGAGCGCTGGCCGCGTACCGATGCACGTCGCGCTGAAGATCATAGCGCCCGGTAGTGCAGTCGGGTAATCGCGCGTTATTCAGAAGGGAACGAGCTTCAACACCCGATGATCAGAAAGATGATTCTGGCCTTGGAACGTCTGCGCCGGAGTCGTGCAAGGCGAGCCAAGTCGTTCCACGTCGGTCGCTATCTCGGCCGGTGGCCCGCAGTTCTTCGTGGCGATCAGCCGGGACATCGGCATCGAGCGGAAAGTCACCGGCGTCGCGAAGCTCATTGTGCGGGAGGGCTACTGAGGATCGCCGTGAGGCGGCTCCA
>JANMUI010001029.1:0-6840 GCA_031391405.1 Betaproteobacteria bacterium | reverse complement strand
TGGAGGAGGTGGCGGCGGTGGTGGTGGTGGCGGCGGCGCGACCGGTGGCGGTGCCGGTGGTGGGGGCGGCGGCGGTGGTGGTGGTGGTGGTGGTGGAACCGGCTTGGGTTTTGGCACCAGGTCAGGGTCGCATTCCATTGTGGCCTGCGCCGGGGTCCAGAAGGCGCCCCGAATGCAGGTGTTGGATGCGCCGCTTCGCCAGACCTGATTGTATGCGCTGGTCACATAGCCATTCGGCTCGTTGCCGCCTGTTGCACAGGCACCGAGCGCGAGAGTGGCCGCTATTACCAACCCCTTTTGTTTCATGGAGGATTCGAACATGATGGTCCTTTTTTTAAGAGTGCGCGAATCTGAAATTTGCGGTGATGCTCCCGCGCGCTTTGCACCCTACCTTAGCCGCGCCACCGCGATGTGACAAAAACCGCGTGATGAAATTGGCACTACGACCTTAGACACTAAAGCAAGCTAAGCTAGTAACTTATTGTGCCACAAACCAATTCGCTTTTCCAAGCCCGCCAGCAGGGGATTGGTAAGCCGTCCGTCGCAGACACAAACTCGTCCGGCCACCCAGACACGCACGATGTGTTCCCGCCCGCAAACATAGACGATATGGGCGACCGGATCGAAGCATGGTGCAACGATCGGATCGGCCATTGATATCGCGCAAAGATCGGCCGCTTTTCCGACTTCGATGGACCCCGTGACGCGATCGATCCCCAGCGCCTTGGCCCCGGCAAGCGTGGCGCAATACAAGGCCGTATGGGCCGGCATGGCTTCGGCATTGCCCGACACACCCTTTGCCAGCAGCGCGGCGGTGCGCATTTCCTGAAACATATCGAGCCGATTGTTACTGGCTGCGCTGTCGGTCCCTAACGCAACGTTGACATTTGCTGCCATCAACGCTGCGACCGGTGCGAGCCCACTGGCAAGCTTGAGGTTTGAGGACACGCAGTGCGCAACCGTCACGCCGCGCGCTGCGAGCAATTCGATTTCCCGTACGGTCAGGTGAACCGCATGCACCGCGATCAGATGCGGCGAAACGAGCCCAAGCGCATCAAGGCGATCAAGCGGGCGCATCCGAAATTCAGTGAGGCTCCTCGCGATTTCATCGTGCGTCTCATGGATGTGGCAATGCACGGGCAGGTCGAGCTCTTCTGCGATCGTCACGATGCGCCGAAAGGTCTTGTCGCTCACCGTGTACGGCGCGTGCGGGGCGAGGCAGAACGTGAGGCGATCTTCGTCGCCGAATCGATCGCGCGCCGCCAATCCCTTGGCGAGGTAATCGTCCGGGCCGGAACCATAGGCGGATGGAAACTCGAACGCGATGATGCCCAAAGCCGCACGCATCCCGGCATCGAGGAACGCGCGCGCCGCCGACTCTGGGAAGAAATACATATCGTTTGCGCACGTGATGCCGCCGCGCAACATCTCGGCCGCCGCGGCGAGGGTGCCGTCGTAGACGAAGTCGGGTGATACATGGCGCGCCTCGGCCGGCCAGATGTGCTCCTGCAGCCAACGCATGAGCGGCACATCGTCGGCGATGCCCCGCATCAAGGTCATCCCCGCGTGGGTATGCGCATTGACGAGGCCCGGGATGAGCACCGAATGCTCAAGCGTTACCGTTTCACGCGCCACGAAACGCGCTTTCGCCTCGCCGATTGGCAGCAGGGCGACGATTCGCCCGGCGTCAACCGCTACCGCATGGTTCTCGTAGACGATACCGCGCGGTTCAACGGGGACGACCCATCGCGCCTCGATTAGCGTATCGATCGATTGGCCGTTGTTGTCCATGCTTCAAGAAGATTCCGATCAGGAAATTCGCGCAGCGCGCCGCGCGAATTTCCTGCGCCGTGGAAGGCCTACTTAATCTGCCAGCCCTATTTGCCGGGCCCTTTGATTTCGATTTCGACGCGACGATTCGGTGCAAGGCATGCTTGCAGCTCCGCCTGGTTGCGCGTGTCGGGGCAGAATTCGGCGGGGACAGTCTTGCCCATGCCGATCGTGTCGATCTTGTCGACGGGGGCACCCTTTGACACCATGTACAGGCTGACCGCATTCGCGCGCTGCTCGGAAAGCTTTTGGTTGTATTGCTGCGAGCCGATGCGATCCGTGTGCCCCGAAACCAGGATCAGATCGACCGACGCACAACCTTGCAGGCGTGGCAGCACTTCACTGTCGATGCGCGTGCGTGCGCCCGGCGTCAATGTCGCGCTGCCGAATCCGAATGTCTGATCACTTTGCAGCGTGATCGTCGCGTCACAGCGCTTTGGCTTGGGTGGGGGCGCTGGCGCCGCCACCGGGACTGGTGGTGGGGGCGGTGGAGGCGGGGTCACGGCGACAGGCGGCGGCGGTGGGGCAGGGGCCGGAATCGGCACGGCCGGTACCGGCGCCGCTGCAATCGGTGCGGGCGGGGCCGCAGCAGGCTTGGGTCGCGGGGCGAGATCGGGGTCGCATTCGACCGTGGCCGCCGCTGGTGTCCAGTAACCGGTGCGCCAGCAAATGTTGTACGCGCTCTTGACCACTGGGCTTCTTCCGTCGACGGCGTACCCGTTGGCGCGTTCCCCGGAACCTCCTGGGGCCGCACAGGCTGCGGCTTGTGTGGATAGCGCCAAAGTGAGGGCGATGCGTGGCTTCAAAGGGATTCTCCCGGTTGTTTGGTTATTTGCGCGCGGTTGGAGGTGGGTGCTCCATGCGGGTCGCATGTTAAACCATCGAAGATAGGTTCGGAGAACACGCCGTGAATGCTAAAATCCCATGTTTTTCGAGCCGCGATATCCGTGCTGTCCTGGACCCTCGTGCCCAGGCCGCCTAAGTAGAGCGCCGGACCTCCCAGCACGCATCGATCGCCGCAACGCGATGACGATTGCCAGATAACGATTCGAGTCGATGGACCAGTTCGCCAAAGAAACCCTGCCTGTCAGCCTGGAAGAGGAGATGCGCCGCTCCTATCTCGATTACGCGATGAGCGTGATCGTGGGGCGTGCACTGCCTGATGTTCGTGATGGTCTGAAGCCCGTGCATCGCCGTGTGCTGTTCGCAATGCAAGAATCCAATACGGTCTGGAACCGGTCGTATGTCAAGTGCGCCCGCGTGGTGGGCGATGTGCTCGGCAAATATCATCCCCATGGTGATACGGCGACCTACGAGGCGCTGGTGCGCATGGCGCAGGACTTCTCGATGCGCTACATGCTCATCGACGGGCAAGGCAACTTCGGTTCGGTCGACGGCGACTCGCCCGCGGCGTATCGCTACACCGAGTGCCGGCTCCATCGCATCGCCGGCGAATTGCTGGCCGATATCGACAGCGAGACGGTCGATTTCGTGCCGAACTACGATGGCAAGGAAATGGAGCCCTCCGTCCTGCCGGCGAAGATCCCGAATCTGCTCATCAATGGTTCGTCGGGCATCGCGGTCGGGATGGCCACCAACATTCCTCCGCATAACCTGAATGAGGTGATCGACGGCTGCCTCGCGCTGCTCGAGCGTCCCGAGACCACGATCGACGACCTGATCCGAATCATTCCCGCGCCTGATTTCCCCACCAAGGGAATCATCTACGGACTGGGCGGGGTGCACGAAGGCTATCGGACCGGGCGCGGCCGCGTCATCATGCGCGCCCGCACCCACTTCGAGGAGATTGACAAAGGGTCCCGCACCTCGATCATCGTCGATGAGCTGCCCTATCAGGTCAACAAGAAGTCGCTGCTCGAGCGCATCGGCGAGCTCGTGCACGAGAAGCGCCTCGAAGGCATTTCGCATGTGCAGGACGAGTCGGACAAATCCGGCATGCGTGTGGTCATCGAGCTCAAGCGGAACGAAATTCCGGAAGTCGTCCTCAACAATCTGTACAAGCTCACGCAGTTGCAGGACAGTTTCGGTATCAATATGGTGGCGCTGCTCGATGGTCAGCCGCGCCTCCTCAATGTCCGGCAAATGCTCGATGCGTTCCTTTCGCATCGACGCGAAGTCGTCACCCGGCGCACGCTGTACGAGCTCAAGAAGGCGCGCGAGCGGGCACATATCCAGGAAGGGCTGGCCGTTGCCCTGGCGAATGTCGATGAGATCATCGAGCTCATCCGCGCGGCCCAGACACCCGCCGAGGCAAAACAGAAGCTGCTCGCCAAGGCATGGGTCTCGACGGTGGTCGAGGCGATGCTGCAACGGGCGGCGCCGGATGCCACCAAGCTTGACGATACGCACCTTGGGCTGACTCCGGAGGGCTATCGGCTATCCGAGACGCAGGCGCAAGCGATCCTCGAGATGCGCCTCGCGCGGTTGACCGGCCTTGAGCAGGAAAAGATCGTGAAGGAGTACGGCGAGCTCATCGATTTGATCGCCGATCTGCTCGATATCCTGGCCAAGCCCGCGCGTATCACCGCGATCGTCGGCGAAGAGCTGCGCGCGATGAAAGCCCAGTACGGCGATGCGCGAAAGAGCGAGATCGTCACCCACGCCGAAGACCTCGCGCTGGAGGACCTCATCACGCCAGAGGATGTGGTCATTACATTCTCGCATTCGGGCTACATCAAGGCACAGCCGCTCGCCGATTATCGCGCGCAGAACCGGGGCGGACGCGGCAAGCTTGCCGCGGCAACCAAGGAAGACGATTTCATCGAGCGATTGTTCGTCGCGCACACGCACGACTTCGTCCTTTGCTTCTCCAATCGCGGCAAGGTGTATTGGCTGAAGGCCTACCAGGTGCCGCAAGGCAACCGGATCAGCCGGGGCAAACCGATCGTCAATGTGCTCGCCCTCGAAGACGGCGAGAAAATCAATGCGGTGGTGCCGGTGAAGGCGTTCGATGAGAACCATTTCGTATTCATGGCCACGGCCGATGGCACGGTGAAGAAAACGCCATTGGTGGATTTCTCGCGCCCACGCGAGCGCGGCATCATTGCGGTCGAGCTCGACGAGGGCGACTTCCTCGTCGGCGTTGCGATTACCGACGGCAACCACGACGTCATGCTGTTCTCCGATGCCGGCAAGGCGGTGCGTTTCGAGGAAGGCGATGTGCGGCCGATGGGACGCACCGCACGCGGTGTTCGCGGCATGAAGCTGGGTCAGGGTCAGCGCGTCGTCTCGATGGTGGTCGCAAGCGAGGAGACGCAGTCCGTTCTTACCGCGACGGAGAACGGTTTTGGCAAGCGCACGCCGATCGCCGAGTACACGCGGCATGGACGCGGCACGCAAGGCATGAACGCAATCCAGGCGTCCGATCGTAATGGCAAACTGATCGGCGCGGTGCTCGTGGACGACAAGGACGAGCTCATGCTGGTGTCGACCGGTGGCATATTGATACGCACCAAGGTGTCGCAGATTCGCGAGATGGGCCGCTCGACGCAGGGTGTCCGCTTGATCGATCTCGATGAAGGAACGCGTCTGGCGGGCATCCAGCGGGTCGCCGAAACGGAAGAACCCAATGTCGAGAACGGCAACGGCGCGAACGGTAGCAACGGCGATCACGGCGATATCATTGCCGACGTTCCCCCACCGGTCGAAGGTGGCGGCGAGGGAGAGAAGCCGTGAAGACGATCCGTCGATGAGCGCCAGTGAACTTCGAGAACGATTATGCCGTGTGAGAGATGTTGCACGCCATCCGCTAGTCGTCGAATCGCATCGTGATTCGATCGGCTTTTCCTCTGCGTCCTCCGCGTCCTCCGCGGTGAATTTCTGACGCTCTAGGGTCTACGACTATATGCCACGCGCCATCAACTTCAGTGCCGGTCCCGCCATGCTGCCCGAATCGGTCCTTCAGCAAGCGGCCGCCGAAATGCTCGACTGGCATGGTTCCGGCATGTCGGTCATGGAAATGAGTCATCGCGGACCCGAGTTCATCAGCATTGCCGAGCAGGCGGAGGCGGACCTTCGCGCGCTGCTCGCGGTTCCCGATCACTACAAGGTGCTCTTCCTGCAAGGCGGCGCGTCACAGCAGTTCGGCATGATTCCGATGAATCTGCTCGCGGGCAAAAAGGTGGTGGATTACGTTCATACCGGCGAATGGGCCAAGAAGGCGATCGCCGAGGCGAAGCGATTCTGCAAGGTGAACATCGCCGCCTCCAGCGAAGACGAGAAGTTCACCTACGCGCCGCCGCAATCCGCCTGGCATGTCACGCCCGATTCCGCATATGTGCACTACACGTCGAACGAAACCATCGGTGGCGTCGAATTTCATTGGGTTCCCGATGTGGGTGAGGTTCCCCTGGTCGTGGATATGTCCTCCCATTTCCTCTCGCGTCCGATCGATGTTTCGCGCTTTGGCATGATCTACGCCGGCGCGCAGAAGAATGTCGGTCCCGCCGGGCTGGTGATCGTGATTATTCGCGAAGACCTGTTGGGCCATGCGATGCCGATGACGCCTTCCATGCTTGATTACAAGGTGCATGCGGATGCGCAATCGATGTCGAACACGCCGCCTTCGTACGCGATCTACATCGCGGGTCTGGTGTTCCAATGGATCAAGTCGAAGGGTGGGCTCGCCGGCATCGAGCGACTCAATATCGCCAAGGCGAGGCGAATCTACGATTTTCTCGATGCATCATCCTTCTACAAGAATCCGGTTCGCCCATCCGACCGGTCGCGCATGAATGTGCCGTTCACGTTGGCCGATGCAAAGCTGGACAACGCGTTCCTCAAAGGCGCCGACGCGCATGGCCTCTTGCAGCTGAAAGGCCATCGCTCGGTCGGTGGAATGCGCGCCTCCATCTACAACGCGATGTCGATCGAAGGCGTCGAGCAGTTGCTGGAGTACATGCGCGAGTTCGAGAAGGTGAAAGCCTAAATGCAAACCAAACGCTTCGAGATTCTTGTCCTCAACAACATCGCCGCGGTCGGCCTGCAGCG
>JANMUI010001001.1:0-9062 GCA_031391405.1 Betaproteobacteria bacterium | reverse complement strand
CTTCGGCACCATGGGTTACGGCTTGCCGGCCGCGATCGGCGCCAAGGTCGGCTGTCCCGAGCGTCTGGTCGTCGATATCGATGGCGACGGCAGTCTCAATATGAGTATCCACGAACTGTCGACCTGCCATCGCTATGGCATTGGCGTCAAGATCGTCTGTATCAACAACCAGTGGTTGGGCATGGTGCGCCAGTGGCAGGACATGATCTACAGCGGCCACCGCGCCGGCTCGTCGTTGGGCGACCCGCTGGCGGTGAAGGGAGCTGATGAGGAGGACATCTATCCCGATTTCGTCACCATCGCCGCCGGCTATCGCGTGTCGGCGGAGCGCGTCACGTCACGTGCGGAGCTCGCCTCCGCCTATGCGCGCATGCTGGCCGATCCGCAGCAACCCTATCTGCTCGATGTCATCGTCGATCGCGAACAGAACGTCTATCCGATGATCCCGGCCGGTGGCAGTTACCGGGACATCATTCTCGAACCTGACGCGTGAGCGCCATGCCATAGCGCGCACGTCGCCCCGCTCCTCGCCCAGCCGTGGTGAGGACGAGCGCACCGCGCACGGCTACCGGCGAAAATCGCCGGCGCTCTGGCCTGACGAATACGGCCGCCCTGCGGATGCTCGTACTCGATCACTCTCGCGCGATGGGTTACGCGCGGGTCGCTATGGCTTGCAGCACCGGTCGCGACAAGCGAACAGATCAGCGGATAACTGATCGCGGGAATTGTTAGCGCGCGATGTCAATCTTTTCGCGCGGCACCAAGGATTTTGCACTCCACATCACCCCGGACCCAGGTCATCAATATCCCGGAATTTTGTGTACCAAGCTGTGTACCTAACCGCTGATCGCGCATTGCACGCAATCATCATCTAGCTCAACTCTCTATTGGTCGGGGCGAGAGGATTCGAACCTCCGACCCCCTGCACCCCATGCAGGTGCGCTACCAGGCTGCGCTACGCCCCGACTCGATGGAAATTATACCGTACAGGGTCGGGTTTCCCGGGATTGATCGCTGCGAGGCACGCGGTGCGACGCGAATATCGCTCAACTGCGGAGCTTCTCCGCGATCTTTTTCAGCTCGCGCGCGACGTCGGCCAGATCGTATTCCTCCTCGACCGTTCCCTTGCGGCCGTACTGTGTCTGATCGAGTCGATTGCGGGCACCGCTGATGGTGAATCCCTGCTCATACAGGAGCTCGCGAATCCTGCGCACGAGCAGCACTTCGTGATGCTGGTAATAGCGCCGGTTGCCGCGCCGCTTCACCGGCTTGAGTTGCGTGAATTCCTGTTCCCAGTAGCGCAGCACATGCGGCTTGACGCCGCACAACTCGCTCACTTCGCCGATGGTGAAGTAGCGCTTGGCCGGGATCGCCGGGAGCTCACTCGCCGACGGCGATTTCGCGCTGTCGCTCTGAGCCATGATGCGCTTCTTCCACCAGGGCCTTCAGCTTCTGGCTCGCATGGAATGTCACAACGCGACGGGCGGTAATCGGAATCTCTTCGCCGGTCTTGGGATTGCGGCCCGGTCGCTGCGGCTTGTTGCGCAACTGGAAGTTGCCGAAACCGGACAGCTTGACGCTTTCGCCCCGCTCGAGCGCGAGGCGGATCTCTTCGAAGAACGCCTCCACCAAGTCTTTCGCTTCGCGCTTGTTGAGCCCCACCTTCTCAAAGAGCAGGTCGGCAAGTTCCGCCTTGGTAAGCGTCACCGATCGTTCCCTTAAGTGCGTAGCTCGGCCTTGAATTTGGTGGCAAGATCCGCGCGGATCCGGTCGAGGGCCGCATCGACTTCCGGATCCGTGAGAGTGCGTTCAGTATCTTGCATAACTATACGAAAGGCAAGGCTTTTCTTCCCTTTTGGAACAGCCTCACCGCGGTACATATCGAACAGATTCGCGGCCTTGATGATCGCGATTCCAGCGCCCCGGATGGCATCGACCATCGCCTGCGACGGGGTCTCGTCCGGCACCGTGTACGCCTGGTCGCGGATCACCGCGGGAAGCTTCGATACGGCGTCATAGGCGGGAATCGGTCGCATCAACAGCGGCGCGGACGTGAGCTCGAAAGCGACCGCCGATCGCGGCAGCTCGTACTTCTGCGCCAAGCCCGGATGCAACTCGCCCAGCCAACCCACCTGCTCGCCGTTGATTTCCACTGCCGCGCACCGCCCGGGATGCATGGCGGGATGCTTGCCGGCGCGAAACGTCGGCGGGCTGCCTGGAAAGAGGGGTGCGATATCGTTTTTCATATCAAAGAAATCGACGAACCGCTTGGCGCTTCCCCATTGCTCTTCGATAGCCTGACCATAGGCGATACCCGCGACGTGGGTCGGCTGATCGATCCCTTTCACCGATAGCGGCCCGTCATCGATCGCGGCGCGGCGCCGATACACGCGCCCGACCTCGAACACGCGGACCCGTTCAGCCTGTCGATTGAGGTTATGCCGAACGTTCGCGACCAGTCCGCCGAGCAGGGTGGAGCGCATCACCGCGTACTGGCTCGCAATGGGATTCAGCAACCGGATCGGGGATGTTTCCATACCGAAATCGGCTTCCGACTCGGCATCCACGAAGCTGAAGTTGACGATTTCCTGATAGCCGGCTGATGCCAGCAGGTCACGAAGGTCGTGCAGCGATCGCATCGATTCGAGCGGATGGATCATCGTTGCGCGCGCCATCGGCGGCGCAGCAGGGATCCGCTCGAAGCCGTACACCCGGGCGACTTCCTCGATCAGATCTTCTTCAAGCGTGATGTCAAACCGATACGAAGGTGGCGTAACGACATAGGCAATGTCATTCGCCGTGCCTTCGATTTGCACCGCAAAGCCGAGGCGCTCGAATATCCGCCGGATCTCCGCATCCGCGACGGCAACACCGATGACCTTATGCGCTCGCGCAAGGCGCATGCGAACGGGTGGGCGATCGGGCAACTGCGCGAGCGTGTCCACGGTCGGACCGGCCTCACCGCCGCACATGTCGAGAATGAGGCGGGTTGCCCGCTCGATGCCGGCGATGTTGTTGTCGAAGTCCACGCCGCGTTCGAACCGGTGCGACGCATCACTTGTGAAGTTGAATCGGCGCGCCCGCCCCGCGATCGCGTCGGGGAAGAAGAACGCCGATTCGAGAAAGACGTTGGTGGTCGAATCGTCGGCCTTGGTGCTATCGCCTCCCATGATGCCGGCCAATCCGATCGGCCCGCGCTGATCGCAAATCACCAGAACGCTTTCATCGAGCGACACGGTCTGCTCGTTCAATAGTTTGACGCTCTCGCCCAGCCGGCCGAATCGAACGTCAATGCCACCCTCGAGCTTGTCGAGATCGTAGACGTGCAACGGGCGGCCCAATTCGAGCATCACGTAATTGGTGACATCGACGAGCGCCGAGATGCAGCGCTGGCCCGCACGCTCGAGTCGGCGCCGCATCCACTCGGGTGTGGCGGCGCGTGGATTCACGCCGCGAATCACGCGCCCGGTGAAACGTCCGCATCCGGTTGGATCTGCAATGGTGACCGGAAACGTGTCCGTGCTGGATGCCGCAACCGCAGGCACCGGCGGTTGTGTCATGGCGGCGCCGGTGAGCGCTGCCACTTCGCGCGCAATGCCCAGCACCGACAGACAATCCGCGCGATTGGGCGTGAGCTTGATCAGGATGACGTGATCATCGAGCGCGAGGACTTCGCGAACGCTCGATCCGACGACGGCGTCCGCGGCCAAGCTCAAGAGGCCCGAATGGTCCTGCGAAAGTCCGAGCTCGCGCGCCGAGCACAGCATCCCTTTGCTTTCGACGCCGCGCATGACCACCGGTGCGATTTCGAGTGGCTTGCCGGCATTCTCCCCGGGCAGCTTTGCACCGACCAACGCCACCGGCGCCTTCATGCCCACAACGACATTCGGGGCACCACATACGATGTTGAGCGGCGAGCCGGCGCCGATGTCGACCTGGCAGACGCTGAGACGATCCGCATTGGGATGCGGTGACACCGAAGCGACCCGCCCCACGACCACCTTGTCGAAAATAGGTGCAACTCTTTCGCACGACTCTACTTCGAGTCCGGACATGGTCAGCAGATGATTCAGCTCATCGGTGGCGAGCGGCGGATCAATCAGCGAACGAAGCCATTGTTCGGAGAACTGCATGGTGAGTCTCGGTCAGGAATCCGCGCGGTCTGCCGCGCGGATTCCCGCACGGATTCGTGTGCGCAGACGCGCATTCGATTGGTGCATCGGGAAGGCAAGTCGATCCATTCTGACTGTTTGCCCCGTTGGGGTTAATGACGACTGTGTCTTCTGTCAGGAATTCGCGCGGCTCGCCGCGCGAATTCCTCGCGTTACGAAAATTGGCGCAGGAACCGCAGGTCGCCTTCGAAAAATAGCCGAAGGTCGTCGATGCCATAGCGGAGCATCGCCAGTCGCTCGAGACCGGAGCCGAAGGCGAATCCGATATAGCGTTCGGGATCGAGCCCGAAATTGCGGATCACTTGCGGATGCACTTGGCCTGATCCTGAAATCTCGAGCCAGCGCCCTCGCGAGGGTCCGGTTTGGAACGCCATGTCGATCTCGGCCGATGGCTCGGTGAACGGAAAATAGGACGGTCGAAAGCGCACTTCCAATGCATCGGTCTCGAAGAACTGCCGCAGGAAGTCGGTGTACACGCCTTTCAGATCGGCAAAGCTCACGTTCTCATCGATCCAGAGCCCCTCGACCTGGTGAAACATCGGCGAGTGCGTGGCGTCCGAATCGACGCGATAGGTACGACCGGGGGCGATGACCTTGATCGGCGGCTTATGCATCCGCGCATAGCGGACCTGCATCGGGCTCGTATGCGTGCGCAGTAGAAGCTGCATGCCGCTCGCGTCTTTGTCTTCGATGTAGAACGTGTCCTGCATCGAACGCGCAGGATGATTCTCAGGATTATTGAGCGCGGTAAAGTTGTACCAGTCGGTCTCGATTTCGGGGCCATCGGCGATGTCGAAGCCGATCGAGCGAAAGATGCCCTCGATGCGCTGCCAGGTCCGGGTGACAGGATGAATGCCGCCGCGCTCACGCCCACGGCCGGGCAATGTGACGTCGATCGCTTCTTCGGACAGGAGCGCTTCCAACTGCACGCGCTCCATGGCTTCGCGCCGGGCGCCGAGCGCTGCCTCGATGCTGACCTTCGCGCCGTTGATGCGCGCCCCGGCTTCACGGCGCTCATCGGCAGCGAGCTTGCCAAGCCCCTTCAACTGAATCGTTAGAGCGCCGTCACGACCGAGATAGCGGGCCTTGATGCGCTCCAATTCAGCCGGGTCGCCGGCCTGCGCGAATTGCGCAAGAGCGTCACGGACGATCCGCTCGAGATCCTGCATGGCGAGTCGACAATTCCCCGATTGAAACGATCCTACCGGCCGAACGGCAGGAGCCGGCTAGACCGCGGCGAGCGTCACTTTGACGTCGCTCACGATCTTCGCAAACGCTGCCTTATCCGCGACGGCCAGATCGGCAAGCATCTTGCGATCGATTTCGATCGAGGTCTTCTTGATGCCGTTCATGAACGCGCTGTAGGTAAGCCCGTGCTCACGAACGGCAGCATTGATCCGCGCAATCCACAGGACCCGAAATTCGCGTTTGCGGGTACGGCGATCACGATAGGCGTACTGCCCCGCCTTCATGACCGCTTCTTTGGCTATGCGATACACATTGCCGCGGCGACCACGGTAACCCTTTGCCAGCGCAATGACTTTCTTGTGGCGCGCGTGCGCCGTTACGCCACGTTTAACTCTCGGCATGGTGCATGCCTCCTTGCTGGGCGGAGCGGGTCATGTGCTTCAACGCCATTCCTCCGCTGAATCGATCGATCATGAATTTGCTGTAGACCGGCGGCACCGTTACGCTCATGCGTACGGCATCATCGCCTTGACGGAGCGCTGATTGCTCGGATCAATACTCGTGGTCCCGCGCAAATGGCGTTTCCGCTTGGTCGATTTCTTGGTGAGGATGTGCCGCAGGTTGGCGCGCGACCGCTTTATGCGCCCGGAGCTGGCGACGAGAAAACGCTTCGAAGCGCTGCGCTTCGTCTTCATTTTAGGCATGACGTACCCTTATAGCTTCGCGCCAGGTGGCCAACGGGTGGCACTTGATGAACCTGGAACGACTTGTTATTGAGTGATCAAACGGGCTTCCCCGATCGCCACTCCCCTACTCGGGGCGGGCTTGCGCCCACCACTCGAATTCTAAGTGCTACGCTTGCTTCGGCTCAGCGGGCTTCGGCTGCTCCGCCGTGCTTGCGGCCGGTGGTGCGCTCGGTGGCTTCTTCGCCACCGGTGGAAGAACCTTCTTCGGCCCAAGCACCATCACCAACTGGCGGCCTTCCATCTTCGGAAACTGCTCGACAACACCATAGGGCTCCAGGTCAGCCTTCACCCGCTCGATCAGGCGATATCCGAACTCCTGGTGGGCCATTTCGCGACCGCGATAACGGAGCGTGACCTTGGTCTTGTCGCCTTCTTCAAGAAACTTGATGAGGTTACGCAGCTTGATCTGGTAATCGCCGTCGTCAGTGCCAGGCCGGAACTTGATTTCCTTGACCTGGATCTGCTTTTGCTTCTGCTTGGCCTCATGGGCCTTCTTCTGCTCGCGGTACTTGAACTTGCCGAAGTCCATGAGCTTGCAGACGGGTGGCTCAGCAAGAGGAGCGATCTCGACCAGATCGATCTCCTTTTCTTCCGCCATCTGGAGGGCCTCACGTATCGGCACTACACCGAGCTGTTCGCCGTCCACCCCTACCAACCGCACTTCTGATGCGGTGATCTCACCATTTAAGCGCTGCGCCCTATCCTGATTGATGTCGAAGCTCCTGTCGTTCGTAAATCAAAGACGGTCGTCAACCGGCAGCAGGCTCGGAAAACCCTGGCACGGCCTCACGTTGCAATCGCGCCAGAAACTCTTCGATCGGGATCGGGCCAAGATCCACACCACCGCGGGCACGCACCGCCACCTTGCCAGCCGCCTTCTCCTTGTCACCGATGACCAGAAGGTAAGGCAGCTTTTGCATGCTATGTTCTCGAATCTTATAGTTAATTTTCTCGTTCCGCAAATCCGTCTCGATACGCAGGCCGGCGGCTTGGAGCTGGGCGGCGACGGCGGTGGCGTACTCGGTCTGGGCTTCGGTAATCGTCATGACCATAGCCTGGACCGGCGCCAGCCAGGCCGGGAATGCCCCGGAGAAATTCTCAATCAGGATGCCGATGAACCGCTCGAACGATCCAATGATCGCGCGATGGAGCATGACCGGCACATGGCGTGCGTTGTCCTCGGCGACATACTCCGCCCCGAGGCGCCCGGGCATATTGAAATCGACCTGCATCGTCCCGCACTGCCACGGGCGGCCGATCGCATCCTTGAGCGTGTACTCGATTTTCGGCCCGTAGAAAGCACCTTCACCCGCCGAGATCTCGTACTCGCAGCCGGAGCGCTTGAGCGATTCGATCAGCGCGTGTTCCGCCTTGTCCCACAATTCATCGGCACCGACCCGCTTGGGGGGGCGCGTAGCGATCTTATAGATGATGTTGTCGAAGCCGAAGTCGCGATACACGCGCTGCAACAGCGTCGTATAGGCCACGCATTCTTCGAGGATCTGATCTTCGGTGCAGAAAATATGACCGTCGTCCTGGGTGAAGCCGCGCACCCGCATGATCCCGTGCAGCGAACCCGATGGCTCATTGCGGTGGCATGCGCCGAATTCGCCGTAGCGCATCGGCAGCTCGCGATAGCTGCGCAACCCCGATTTGTACACCTGGATGTGGCCCGGACAGTTCATCGGCTTCAACGCGTAGTCGCGATTCTCGGAAGCTGTCGTGAACATCAGCTCACGATAGTTTTCCCAATGTCCGGTCTTCTTCCACAGCTCGACGTCGAGGATCTGCGGACAGCGGATTTCCTTGTATCCGTTGTCCCGATACACGCGGCGCATATAGGCTTCAACCTGTTGCCAAAGCACCCATCCGCGCGGATGCCAGAACACCAGCCCGGGCGCCTCTTCCTGCACATGGAAAAAATCGAGTTGCCGGCCCAGGCGGCGGTGGTCGCGCTTGTCCGCCTCTTCGAGCATGTGCAGGTAGTCATCCTGATCTTCCTTGCGCGCCCAGGCGGTGCCATAGATGCGCTGGAGCATCTCGTTCTTCGAATCGCCGCGCCAATACGCGCCCGCGACTTTCATCAATTTGAAGATCTTCAGCTTGCCGGTCGCCGGCACATGCGGTCCGCGGCACAGATCCACGAATTCGCCTTGGCGGTAGAGCGAGATTTTCTGGTCGGCGGGAATGGCTGCGATGATCTCCGCCTTGTAGTGCTCGCCAATGCCCTTGAAGAACGCTACCGCGTCGTCGCGTGCCCATACTTCGCGCGTCACCGGCAGATCGCGCCGGGCGATCTCGGCCATGCGCCGCTCGATCGCTTCGAGGTCTTCAGGTGTGAAGGGCCGCTGATAGGAAAAATCGTAATAGAAGCCGTTCTCGATGACCGGCCCGATCGTTACCTGCGCATCGGGGAAGAGCTCCTTCACCGCCTGGGCGAGCAGGTGCGCAGCCGAATGCCGGATGACATCGACGCCTTCGGGATCACGCTCGGTGACGATCGCCAGCGCCGCATCATCGGCCACGACATGCGACAGATCGACAAGCTGGCCATCGACTTTCCCGGCGAGCGCGGCGCGCGCCAATCCGGACCCGATCGACTGCGCGATCTGGGCAACCGATACCGGAGCATCGAATCGGCGTTCCGATCCGTCGGGAAGGCGAACTACGGGCATGGCTGGCACCTGTGCGGACGCGAGCGAACGATGGCTGAACGCGGTCCACTCTGTCCGCTGGCGTCTGTCGAGCGAATTGGTAGGCGCGATTGGACTCGAACCAACGACCCCCACCATGTCAAGGTGGTGCTCTAACCAGCTGAGCTACGCGCCTGCAAGCAAGCGCCGGATTCTATAGGACTCGTCGTGCCGCGGCAAACGTGCTGACATGCAACGTCGATTTGCGCCTCAGCACGCCCGTGATCGCAACATTTCGGCCGCGTGCCGGCGCGTCACGGCAC
>JANMUI010000948.1:0-11037 GCA_031391405.1 Betaproteobacteria bacterium | reverse complement strand
GATCGCCAACGCCATCCCCAAACTGATCGCTCACCGCTTGCTGGGAGCAGTGCTCCGCTCGTCCATCGGATTCCATTTGGCGACGCGGCCCCACTTACCATCCCCGCCCATACCAGGCGCGGACCCTTATCTCTGGAGATTGACGCATGTCGAAGATCACTGCATTGCTTATCACCACAACGCTCGTCGTTTCTGGCTGCACCAGCGATGGCAGCGCGACCGGATCCCGTGGCATGACGAATATGGAAACAGGTGCGCTGATCGGGGTCGTCGGTGGCGCAGTCATTGGCGCCGCCGCCTACAAGAAGGACCGCACCAAGGGCGCGATTGTCGGCGCGGTTGGCGGCGGGCTTGCAGGTGGTGCTGTCGGCGTCTACATGGACACCCAGAAGCGCGACCTCGAAAAGAACCTCGCCAACGAAATCAAGAACGGCCAAGCGAAGATCGACAAGCTGCCTAACGACGTGGTCCGCGTCACCATGACCAGCAGTACTGCTTTCGATACGAACGCCACCGAGATCAAGCCGGGATTCCATGGCGCGATGGACAAGATAGCCGATGTCGTAGTTCGATACGGCAAGACGACGCTTACGATCGTCGGGCACACCGATAACGTCGGCTCCGATCAGCAGAATCAACAGCTCTCCGAACGCCGCGCGGCGTCAGTGGCACACTATCTCGAAGGCAAGAACGTGAATGGAATGCGTTTGGCGCTGCAAGGCAAAGGCGAAAGCGCACCGATCGCGAGCAACACGACGGAGGCCGGTCGCCAGGCCAATCGCCGCGTCGAGATCTATGTGGAACCGGTGGTCGGCAATCAGGCGTCGGCACAGACGGGTCAGCGCTAGCCGAAAAGCCGGCGGAAGTCGATGCGGGGAAATGACCAACCGCGTATCGCGCCGCAGCCGCCTCACAGCGGAGAACGGTCAGCCGGGACTGCAGCGCAACCGTTTACGGCTCCATGCGGTTCGGTACGTGGATCATCGGTGCGCTGGTCAGCGGGATCCTCGCGAGCGCGCCGCATGGCGCGCATGCCAAAGGAACCCAGTCGTCACGCGTTACAACCTATGCGATCGCGCTGATCGGGATTCCCTATCGCTTTGGTGGCGTGGTTCCGGAAAGTGGATTCGACTGCAGTGGATTTGTCGCGCACGTGTTCAGCGTTGCACTTGACATTACCCTGCCGCGCTCATCCTATGACATGGCACGCACCGGCCGATCGGTACAACGCGCCGCCATGGTGCCCGGTGATCTCGTGTTCTACAACACGCTCGGCAAACCGTTCTCGCACGTCGGCATCTATCTTGGCAAAGGCGAGTTTGTCCATGCACCCCGGAAGGGCGAAGTGGTCCAGCGGGCAAAGATGGATGATCCGTACTGGCGGGCGCACTTCAACGGCGTACGGCGCGTGATGCGTGCTCATTGATTGGCATCCGCCGGGGACGCCGATTCGCGCGCGGTGCGGTCCGCGTTCGGTGCGACGATCGATACGCCGCATTGACTGCAAAACCGGTCATGGCGCATCAGCGGCGCATTGCACGACAAGCACATGCCGACCGAGAGCTCCAATGCATTGTCCAGCATCGCGATGAGCGGTGAGCGCCTTTCAAAGAGCGTGAACACGAGCCAAAGCGCGCTGGCAAGAATGACCCCGACGAACAGCCAGTTGTAGATCTGGAACAGTGGCCCGTCGATCCACAGATCAAGAACGAGCATCAAGGTACTATGCGCACCACCCACGACGACCAACGTCGCCAAGGGCATCAGCGCGCTTTTCAGGACACTGCGCCTTCCTTCGTCCTCGCGAATCGACGCCCTTAGTCGGCGAGCGAGTTGCCAGAAAACGATCAATGCGAAGCCGTACCCGAGAAAGCGAATGAGATGTGATGCGGTCAATTGCTTGTCGACCAGCGAGGCGGTGCGAAAAAAATCCGTCGCGCCAAGCGTCGCCGAGAGAAACACCGCGACGACGATCAGTGCAATGTATCGCGCCAGCCAATCCGATTGAGCGTTCATGGGTTTGCTCCGCGTCAGTCATCAGTTGGTCAGAAGCCCCGCGCTTCCGGACGAGACATCGTTCTTGCAGGTCCGTCGATTTGCGCCCGGCTGGCACACCGATTTTCGGGGATGCGCAAAAAGCGGTTGCGTCATCCAAGTATCGCCCGACCGATCAAGACAATCCCCGTCAACGTGAGCACCGCGCCGATCGCATGGCGCCAGAATGCCTCGCCGGGCAGAAGCTTCTCGATCATCACCAGCACGGTCAACGCCGCCACCCAAGGAATGCTCATTACCGCCACTGCAAACAACAGCGCCATCAACCCCGCGCAGCAGCCGATGCAGTAGCCGCCGTGACGCAGGCCCATGACGATCGCGCCCATCATGACGACCCACATGATGAAGACCATCGCGAGCTGCCCGGCGCTCCACGGCTTGGACACCGATGGCTCCATGCCTTGGGCGCCCAGGATCGTGAAGGCCCATGCGAGTGCGCAAACGAGCGCGAGCCCCGTGGCCAATACCACGCGGTCCCGCGTGAGCCGGTTCAGGCTCGCGTCTTCAATGGCTTCCGCCATGTGAAGGTCTGCGGGCCGCGCAGGTCGAACGCGATGTGCTTGGATGAGCGGCCGGACCAATCCCACTTGCGACCGAACGCACCGGTGACGATATTGCGCTTCGCTTCGCCCAAGGTCAGGTGCCCCGGGACGACTTCGGGGCGCGGCGCGTTGTAGATGCGGCAGGTATCGCCGGGCGGGACCATGTACTTGCGGAAGGGCCCGCCGAGTCCCTTGACCATACCGGGCACATCGACCCGCCACTTCTCCTCGTCGCAGGAGACCTTCATCTTCACGAACTCGACGCCATCCACCTTGAGCGTGAGATCAGCCCAGGCCGCGAACGCGCCGCCCGCCCTGCCGAGAAAAATATTCGTCAGCGCCTCGCGTTGCTCAGGGTTCGCCCGCCCATCGATGAGAAAACCGAACTCGCGATTCTTCTCGAATACGGTCCCCTCGAAGTGGATGACGAGCACGACCGCCAGATCGCCGTCGAGCCGCACCTTGCCGTAGCTCCCCTTGCGAATGAGCCACGTCAGCACGCCTTCGCAGTAACCAAGTGTCGGCGGTGAGCTGAACACGCACGGGCAGCCGATCGCGCAGTTGCACAAGTCCCACCAATCGCCTTGAAGTCGCCACTCGGGTACCACCGGCACATCAATCTTCTTTGCGACTGCTCTTAGCATTGTTGCCCTCCTCGCACGCGCGCGGCCGCCCCATCCGCGTCCGCCGTCAAATCGTACACCTCGCGCATCGTCACGGCACGACCTTCACTTTGGCGAGCTTCTCGATCGTACGGATCATCATGTTGACGTCTTCGCCTGCACCCTGGTCGTTGATCGTGGTCTGGAACAGCTCGCGCACCAGGTTCGAGATCGGCATCGGCACGCTGCTGGCGAGGCCAAGCTCGGTCGCGAGCCGCACGTCCTTGTGCATCAGCGCCAAGGTGAAGTTCGTGCGGATGTCGCCGCCCTTGGCGAGTTTGGGGAGCGTGATGTCGGTCGAGTAGCTGCGCGCCGACCCTTTGTTCAGCACCTCCGCACATTTCGCGATCGACAGGCCATTCTTGACGCCCATTGCCACCGCCTCGAATGTCACCGCACGCACACTCGCCGCGATCACGTTGTTGACGAGCTTCATCACATGGCCCGCGCCCACATCGCCGCAATGGAAGACATTGGGACTGATCGCCTCGAACACCGGCTTCACGCGCGCATAGAGATCGCCCGGCGCACCGATCATGATCGCAATCGTGCCGGCGTCAGCGCCATGCGGACCACCCGAAACGGGCGCGTCGATCAGCGTGATGCCTTTTGCCTTCAGCTCAGCCGCCATGGCGCGCGTGGCGTTCGGATCGCCGGTCGTCATGTCGGCGATGATGCCGCCCGGCTTCATGCCGGCGGCCAATCCATCGGGACCGAAAATAGCGTCGCGCACCTCGTTCGAGGTCGGCAGACACGTCATCACCATGTTGCATTCGGCACCGAGTGCGCGTGCATTCTGCGCGGCAACCGCCCCCTTCGTCGCGTAGTCGGCAACCACCTGCGGGCGCAGGTCATAGACCTGCAGCTTGTTCTTCAAGAGCAGGCGCCGCGCGAGCGCACCGCCCATGGCCCCGAGGCCGACGTATCCGAGTTGCAAGTTCATTCTCCTGGTCAATGGCCCATTGCTACACGTACGGCATCACCTTCTCCGCCGTGAGCCGCATCGACCGCTCGACATGCTCCGGCGCAATGCCCCCAACGTTGAACCAGAGAGCGAATTCAGTGACGCCCAACCGGCGCTTCAGATCCTTCAGTTTCTTGATGCAGGTTTCCGGATCGTCCGCGATCGCAGCGCCGTACTCATACAGTTTGTCGAAACCAAGATAGCCCATGTCGCGGGTCTTCGAACCCTCCGTCATCGTGAGCTCATACCCTTTGACCGGCCCGGTGGCTTTTTGCGACAACTGGTTTGAGGCCACCTTGTTGTAGAACCACTCGACCGGCGGCTTGTAGATCTCGCGCGCTTTCGCCCCGTCTTCATGACAGAAGAACGGCAGCAGGATCATCCGCTTCAAACCGGCCAGGTCATGATCGGCTTTCGCAGCGGCATCGGCGTAGACCTTGCAGCTCTTCTCGATCGCATCGATCCACCCCTCGCGATACGTACGATACGAGAAAGGGGACGCCATTTGCAGATTCCAGCCCTTGCGGCCCGCAAGCTCGAAGCTCTCCGGGCTGATCACAGCCATGTAGATCGGAGGCGTTGGCTGCTGGACCGGCTTCGGCAACACTTCGACGGGATCGGGAATCGTCCAGAACTGACCCCGATGCGTGATCTTCTCCTCCGTCCAGGCGCGCAGTACCACGTCGGCCGCTTCCATGGTCATCGCGCGGCTGTCCTCCATCGGCACGCCAAGGCCGACGAACTCGTGCGGTTGATAGGCGCGGCCGATGCCGAAATCGAGGCGGCCATGCGATAGCACATCGACAAGCGCGAAATCGGAGGCCGTTCGCAGCGGATGGTTGAAGGGCATCGCCACGACCGCGATCCCGATACGAAGCTTTGTGGTGCACTTGGCGATCGCGCTCGCGTAGACCTGCGTCGAGGTCACCACACCGTAGGTCGAGAACAGATGCTCGGCGATCCACCCCTTGTCGTAGCCGAGCGTTTCCGCCAGTTTGAAGAACTTCAGATCATTGTCGAAGCACTCGACCCGTTTCGACTGGTCGGGAAACTGGCTCAGGCTGAACACGCCCCATTGGGTCATTGGCTGAATCTCCCGGGCTTCGCCCATCGGGTACAAGAAGCGGATGCACATCGCACCAACGCGACGTGTTGGACTACGCAGGGTCGCAATTCAATCTTGGCAAGGATACCGTCAATCGCCGCGAGCCATGCTTGCTGCGGGGCGGCGCGCCGGCGCAGAGGCCTCTCCGGCAAGGCCACACCTTCCCGGAGCGCCTGACAGCATGACCGTCGGGCTGGCGCAGTCTGTAGAATGGTTCTGTCCAAGAGGAGCGTGTCCAACCATGGCATCCCAGCACACTAGTCGGGCGAGCAACGCCGCGAGCATCGTGCCGCTGCGCGCCGCAACGCATGCGCACTATCATCAGCAGGTACCGCAGGAGACCGATGCGCTCGGCACGCGCACCTGGATCACGCGCGGCGCCAATTTCGTCGTGGCGATCTCGGAGGTCGTTCCCGGCTCGACATTGGTCCGCGATAACAATCCCGACGAGTACATGTTGCTGCTTACGCCGGCAGTCGGCGCGAAGGTACAGGCCGGCGCGGAGCAGGATGAATCCAACGGCGATGCGCTCTTCATCCTGCCACCCGGCAAGAGCATGGTAACGGCCACCTCGAAGGGAACGATCGCCCGCATATTCTCGAATAGAGCGAGCGACCTCGCCGCGCAGTCGGCGAATGCGGGCACCTATGCCGACGGCGCACCGGAAGTTGCGCCGATCGAGCCTTGGCCCGCGCCAAAGGGCGGGTTCAAGCTGCGGCACTATCCACTCGAGAAATATCTCGAACCGAAAACGTTCGGGCGACTCTTTCGCAGCACCAATCTGATGATCAATGCGTTCGAGCCGATCACCGTGCCGCGCGATACAACGAAGCTCAGCCCGCATTCGCATACCGATTTCGAACAAGGGTCGCTGTCATTGTCAGGTACGGTGTTCCACCATCTGCGCACGCCGTGGGCTCCTGACATGTCGACCTGGCGTCCCGACGAGCATGTCGAGTTCAAGAGCCCGGCGTTGCTCGTCATCCCCGCGAACCTGATTCACACGACCCGCTATACCGGCGGCGGTCCGAACTGGTTCTTCGACATCTTCAGCCCGCCGCGGATCGATTTCTCCGAGAAGCCGGGCTGGGTACGCAATGCCGACGAGTATCCAATGCCTGGTTGATAGGCAACGCATCCGCCCAGGGGCGAGGTCAAGCGCCCGCTCCGGCGTGCCGTGGTTTTCGCTATGGATGCCGGACCTTTACGAATCGATGCGTTGAATGTCAGGAATACGGATGGATACGCAAGTGCTCATCGTCGGAGCCGGTCCGGTCGGCCTGACGCTTGCCATTGATCTTGGCAAACGCGGCATACGCTGCACCTTGATCGAGAAGAACGACGCGCCGCTTGGCTATCCCAAGATGGAACGCTGCAATCCGCGCACCATGGAATTCTTCCGGCGGCTGGGTATCGCTGAGAAGGTGCGCGCGGCCGGGTATCCACCGGACTGGCCGCTAGACGTCTATTTCGTGTTCGATCTGATGCGCCCGCCCGTAATGAAAATGCCTTATCCGAGCGTGGCGGAAGCAAAAGCAACACGGGACAAGACCAACGACGGCACCATGCCGCTCGAGCCCTATCAGATCATTTCTCAATACACGCTCGAACCGCTGTTGAAATCGGTGGCGGAGTCGATCCCGGCGATCGATGTGAAGTTCGGGCACGAATTCATCGAGCTCGCGCAAGATGCGGCCGGCGTCACCGCGCAGATCAGGAAAACGAACGGCGAATGCATTTCGATCCGCGCGCCCTATCTGGTCGGTTGTGACGGCGGATCGAGCCCCGTTCGCAAGCAGCTTGGCTTGAAGATGGACGGCGAGCCGAACATCCGCGAGATGCGACAGGCGCTGTTCCACTGCCCGGCGCTCTACGACAAGGTCCATGCGCCGCGCGCCCGGCACTACCATCGCATCGATGACACCTGGACGATCATGATCGTGCAGGATTCGCGCCGGCATTTCACGTTGCATGCCATCGTCGACAAGGACGAAGACATGGCGACGCTGTTCGAGAAGGTTGTCGGCACGCCGGTGCAGTACGAGATGCTCCATTGCGCGAAGTGGATGCAGCGGCTGCTGCTCGCGGAACACTACACGCAAGACCGCGTGTTCATCGCCGGCGATGCCGCGCATCTGGTGATCCCGACGGGTGGCCTCGGCATGAACACCGGCGTTGGCGATGCCATCGATCTTTCCTGGAAGCTCGCGGCCACCCTCAACGGATGGGGCGGACCGAAGCTTCTGTCGTCGTACGAGACGGAGCGGCGGCCCGTGGGCGCTCGCAATGTAAAGGCGTCGGGAGCCGGAACGCAGGGACGCGCAACCTGGCGCGCGATGGTTCGGCCCGGCATCGATGAAGATACGGCTGATGGAAGGGAAGCACTGGCGCGCTTGCTCGCAATTGCCAAGGACGAAGCACCGAAAGCAAACCGCGTGGTTGGCGCGGAGCTTGGATATCGCTACGAGGGATCGCCGATCATCTTCGATGAGCCGGGCGCTCCGCCCGACGTGATCGAAACCTACGTGCCGACGAGTTGGCCGGGCGCGCGCTTGCCCCACGTCTGGATTGAACCCGGCAAGGTGTCAGTCCATGATCGGATCGCGGACGGCTATACGCTCCTTCGCGTCGGCAAGACGAAGGCCGACGACACAGCGCTCAGGCAGGCGTTCGCTGCGATCAATGCGCCATTCCATGTGCTTGATGTCGAAGGCGGAGTCGCACGTTCGGTGTACGGCTTCGACTACCTTCTGGTTCGCCCGGACCTGCATGTGGTCTGGCGCGGCAATGCGTTGCCTGATGACGCCGCGCAAGTGGCGAGGGTTGCAACCGGTCATTGCTGACCCTGCCACCCCAGCGCACGGGCGAGTACAGCGTCTGCGGCATCAGCGTTAGGCATGGCATCGCCGCGCCAGGCGACATGCTGGTCCGGCCGCACCAGCACCAACTTGCGCTCGTAGATTTCGCATAGCCTGGCCTCATCCAGCGGCACGATCCGCAGCGGAATCCCACGCCGGGCCGCCGCGGCGACGAACGCCGACACGTCCGCATTCGCGAACGCGAGCACGGTAAACCATGGGCCCAGCAAGTCGAACAAGCAGCGTCCATCGGCAAGATAAACACACGGCACGCGCGTTCCCGGTGTCGTGGTCGGAATGTAACGCAGCGAATCGTTTTGAATGAAGCCGTCCGCATCCGGGCAGACGATCGGCGAGTCGGCATAACAGTAGCCCCACTCGATGCCCCAGCTCTCGTTCTCGGCGTTTCCCAACAGGGCGATGCGCGCACCCGTTTCGGCGCGGACGGCATCGCCACGCGGCGAAGGATCGAAGAGGAGTGCTTCGTTCGCGTGATAGAGCGCAGCAACTTTCACGCGCGCGGCGGTGTGCGCTTTCGAGGCCTCGAGATTGCGCCGCCCGACCGGTCTGCGCTCGGCCTCGTAGCTTTGCAGCAATGCGGGCGGCGCGAATCGGTGCAGCACCGCTGCAAGCTTCCAGGCGAGATCGACCGCATCGCCGATGCCGGTGTTCATGCCGTAACCGCCGGTCGGATTGACCTGGTGGATCGCGTCGCCTGCCATGAACACGCGGCCCGCGCCATAGGCATCGGCGAGCAGCAAGTGCGGCGTCCAGGCGCTGGTGAGAAGGATCTCGTAATCGAATTCAGTGCCTGCAATCGCCTTCAAGAGTCGATGCGGATCGACGCCTTCAGGGGTCACATCCCTAAAGCCCGGGATGCCGGTCTGAAGCGTCCACGTATCCTTGTCGTCCTGCGCGATGATGGTGCCGCGAAGCGATTGGCTATGCCAGGTCACGCCGCGACGCTGCAACAACGAGGTGGCATTCGATCGAAAATGAACCATATAGCGCTGGCCGATGCGGGGCGTGCCGGCGAGCGGTATCCCCAACACCTCGCGCACGCGGCTGCTGCCGCCATCGCACCCGACCAAGTACGCGCAGCGGATTTCTTCAAGCGCACCGGTGTCGGCATCGCGCAGGACCGCAGTGACGCCCTCCCCGTCCTGCGAAAATGATTCGAGCGCCACGCCGAATCGCGCCGACACGTGCGCCGTCCCGAGCAGCATGCGCTTCAATTCCGGTTCGATGACCACTTGCGACACCCGCATCGCGGGCTCCGCGGGCTGCGACCCATCATTCTGTTCGCGAATCCGGCGCCTGGTTTCCGTGACGCTCGGATATCGGAAGCGATGCAATTCATGCCCGGCGAGCGTCGTGATCCACGCGACGTCAAAGACATTGTCCTCGGGCACGGCGACCTTGCGCAACGCCCCCGCGATACCGAGCCGGCGGAAGAGCTCCATGCTCCGCGCATTGGTGATATCCATTTTGGGGAACCGCGTGGCTTCCACCCCGCGCTCGACCAGCATGCACGGCACGTTGCGCGATGCCAGTTCCAAGGCAAGCGTCAATCCGACCGGACCACCGCCTGCGATCAGAACCGGCAGGATCGGGAAGCGCTCTTCAGCCATGCGCCGTTCGCAATCCCGCCTGCTCCAACCGCGGCAAGACATCCGCGATAAACCGCTGCAGCCCCTCCTCGTAGCGCGCCCATGACAGCAACACGCCGTCGAGTCCGACACCGGAGAGCTTCTCCAGTTCGCTCGCAATCCGCTCTGCCGTACCGACCAAGGGGTAACCGCCCCATCCGGCAATGAAGTGATACTTCGCGGCTTCGAGCATCTCTTTCGGCAACACGCCGGTCTGTATGCCGAGTGTCCTGACCAGATTGTCCACGGCTTCCCAGTCACCCTTCTCCTTCACATACCAGTCGCGAAACTCGAATGCCTCGCGGTCGGTATTGCCGATGACGCAGTAGCAGTTGGCCCAAACCTGGATATCGCGCCCGTATTCCTTGCGCCCGAGCTCACGCACTTCGGCCACATCCTTACGGGCCGCCTCGATGTTCTCCCCCTTGACGTGGACGAAGATCATGTCGCAATGTTTGGCGGCGAAATGGCGCCCGATATCGGAGCCGCCGGCATTCATGATCGGCGGAAAGGGCCGCTGGATCGGCTTCGGTTGATGGAAGCCCTTTTGAATCTTGAAATACTTGCCGGTGAAATCGAACTCTTCTTCGGCCGTCCAGAGTTGCTTCAATACCGTGAGCCATTCGGCCGCATAGGCGTAGCGCTCGTCATGTTCCATGATCGTTCGGCCGAACATTTCCATCTCGGGCGCGAACCAGCCGCACACGACATTCAGCGCGAAGCGGCCACCGGTGACGTGATCGATCGTGGTGGCCTGTTTGGCCGCGACGATCGGGTGAATCGTCGGCACATGCGAGGTGGCGAACACGCCGATGCGATCGGTCGAGCCGCCCACACCAGCCGCCCAGGTAAACGTCTCGAGGCAGGTGCCATTGAAATTGGTTTTGCCGCCGAAGCCGCGCCACCGCGCGACCGGAACAAGCGCCTCGAATCCGGCCGCATCCGCGAGCTGCGTGATCCTTTTGATGATCGGCCACTCCGGATGGAACAACCCGTCGATCGTCGTGATGGCACAAGCTTGATCGACATTGAGGCCGAAGAGCCCGAGCTTCAGTTTGTTAGGGCCGAATAACGGATTGGTGGTCACTGTGTTCTCGCCCGACTTCCCTGAAGGACCCTCTTCGCATGGTCACGTGCGTAGGGCCTTCCGTTCGCACGACCGGTCGTGCCGCCTTGGCCACGCGAGATTACCAGTTCATGAC
>JANMUI010000924.1:0-4906 GCA_031391405.1 Betaproteobacteria bacterium | reverse complement strand
GCGCTGGTGACAAGATCCGCGAGGTCGACGGCTCGCGTATCTTGAATCGTCGCGCGTCGCAGTCGCCGGGCCGCGTCGGCATTCAGCACGCACGCGGCATGAACGAGCTGTCGATCTTCGTCGCCCCAATCCTCTTGCGGGGCGAGCCGGGCGACGAATCCGATCTCTACACATTCGAAGCCCGAGACGGTACGCGTCTCGGCCAACATCGACCGCGCGTTGCCGTGCCCGATGCGTGCGGCGAGACGGCGCGTCCCAAGTTGAATGCCAAATAGCAGGCCCGGCATCCGGAACGTAGCGTCCGGGGTTGCAATGCGCGTTTCGCAGGCCATGAACAGATCGGCACCGGCGCCGAAATTTTTTCCATGCGCGAAGGCGGCCGTCGCGAACGGAGCGTGGTAGACCGCTTGCAGCAATTGCTCGATCCGAACGAAGCGCCACAGTAGTTCCGCGCGAGTGCAGTCTTCGAAATCCGTGAAGTCGAATCCGGCGGAGAAATTCCGGCCGGTCGCGCGAAAGCTCATCAGGCGCGTGCCATCGGCGGCAGCCTGCTCGACCACCCGCAATAACGCTTCAACCAGATCCGGCCCGAGCGCGTTCGCTTTCTGCGGCCGATCCAACCTTACGCGGGTGAGGGGCCCTTCGCGGTCAACTTGCAGATCGCTCATCGGGTCGACTTTGCGTTCACTTCCGCACTGCGGTCCCAGAAGTTGGGCATCGTCATGTTGTGGTAACCCGACACGAACGGTTTGGTCGCACCGGTTGCGGCATCGAACACATGTCGCTCCACGGCGCCGATGTTGGCGCCGTACACATGGATGCTGATCGAGGCGCGATCGGTGAGCGCATTTGCGACGACGTGAATGTCGCCGATTGTCGGCGACACCTTGTCTACCTGACCGGGACCGATCCGGTGCGTGCCTTTCGCGATCATGAGTTCGCCTTGCCGAGGCGGGTCATATTCATCGCAGCGCTCAGCCCCGCGCATCACGCCCACCAACCCCCAGACCGTGTGGTCGTGAATGGGCGTCTTCTGGTCGGGTCCCCAGACGAAACTCACGATCGAGAATCGTTCGCGCGCGTCGCAGTGCAGCAGATACTGACGGTAGCCTTCGGTTGAGACGAGCGCGCACTCTTCGGGCAGCCAGTCGTCGTTGGCGACGAGCGCACCCAGTAACGCTTCACCTTCAAGCAGAATGACTGCCTCGCGGACATCTGGTCGGTCGACGAGATTGCTAAGAGCATGAATGAACGCGCGAAATCGCTGGAAGTTTTTCATTCTGTCAAGTCGGCGCGCGTCCCGTTGTTTGGGACTGCCCCGTGTGTGATCTGAAGACGCGAGTTTGGCGGATTTTTCGGGTCACCGCGAGTGCCGATGCTGCCCGACTTTTTGCTCCTTGACCGGCGGTCCCTCGCGGGTCGAGAATGGGGATCGCAGCGCATGCGATCAACAGGCGTCGACGTACATCATAAAGGGGAGCGTCAAATTGCGCGAAGACGATACGCGTCAGGAGGCGAATAGCCACCTTGACGGGGAGTTGTGGTCTGCGTTTCAAGCGTTCCACGGCCGGGTAAGCGCGCAGCTTGCCAAACGGGGCCACGACGGACTGACCGGAGCGCAGGCCAGTGCAATCGCGCATCTGGAGCCGGTCGGTACGCGCGCGAGCATCGTGGCGGAACGGATGGGGATTTCCAAACAAGCCGCGAGCCAATTCATCGACGAATTGGAGCGACTCGGTTATGTAGAGCGGGTCGCCGATCCAGTCGATGCCCGGGCGAAGCTCGTCCGCTGTACACGCAAGGGCGCGCGCTATCGGCGCGATGTCGATGCGGCGCGCGAAGCCATCGAGCGAGAGGTGGTCCCGCGCATCGGCCAGCGGGGACTGTCGGAGCTCCGCTCGCAACTGCAGCGCGTAACCGAGGTGCTCAGTTCGCGCGATCCTTCACACGATCCGGTTCTCAAGCTGATCGCCAGGCACCGCTGATCCCGCAACAATGATGGCCCCGGGTTTGACGCGCACGGCGCTGATCACCGGTGGCACCGACGGATTGGGCCGCGCGCTTGCGTGCGCCTATCTGCGGGCAGGTTGGCGCGTGGTAGTGCTTGGTCGCCTCGATCGACGCAGCACGGAAGACGCTGCGGCGATCTTCCTGCAAGTCGACTTGCTTAGTCGAAGCGGCCTGGAAATGGTCGAGCCCGCGCTTGCCGATGCTGGGGTCGATGCGATTCATTGTCTGATCCACAACGCCGCGACCGGCTGGGTCGGTGACGTCGGGGCGCAGCGGCCGGAATCCATCGACACCATCGTTGCGGTGAATGTCTGGGCGCCTATCGCTCTTTCCCGTCTGTTGGTGCCGCTTGTAGAGCGGGCGCATGGGCGGATTGTATTCATCGGTTCCATCGCTGCATTCACGCCCGCCCCGAGCTATGCGGTCTACGCCGCTACAAAAGCGGCGGTGGATGGATTCGCGCGCAGCTTCGCGCACGAGATGGGCGGCCGCGTTGCGGTTCAGGTCATCCACCCGGGACCGATCCGAACCGCGTTTCATGCGCGCGCGGGCGCTGCGGGCATCGATGCACGGCGATTCCCATCACCGGAGCGGGTTGCCTTGCGCGTCCTGCGCGCAAGCGGGCGCCGCGCTTGGCGGTCGTATCCGGACCTCTCTACGGCAATCGTCGCCCGCGTTTCGAATCTGGCACGTGGGTTGGTTGACCGGATCGTCGACCGGCGCGCGGTACGCACTCCGGATCTTCCTCACATTGCCATCGATAACCCGGAGCCTTCGGGGACGCGAGTCGCCCTGGTGACCGGATCCGGAAGCGGCCTTGGCGCCGCAATAGCCGGGAAGCTTCTCGCCGCGGGATACCGCGTGCTCGGCGTGGACGTCGTTGCAACCGATCCGCTAGGCAATATCGATCGCTTTCGTCCGATCGAAGCAAGCATCGCGTCCAACGAAGGGATCGATCGCATCGCAGCGGTTGCAGCCGAGGAAGAGAAGATCGATTTGCTGGTGCACTGCGCGGGAATCAGCGACGTCGGTCCGTTCGAGACCCGATCGCTCGATCGCCTTGATCAGGTTGTAAGGACCAATCTGACGGGTCCAATGCAATTGACCGCGCGCATGTTGGGCGACGGGCGCCTGAGCGCACACGCGAGCATGGTTTTCGTTTCTTCGATGTCGCATTTCGTCGGATATCCGGGTGCTGCGGTCTACGCGGCTTCAAAGGATGGATTGGCCCATTACGCTCGGTGCGTCGGGGTGGCGCTCCGCTCGACCGGGCGATGTTGCCTGACTGTATTTCCCGGCCCAATGCGCACGCCGCATGCCGAGCGGTATGCCCCCGCAGGTTCGGATGGTCGCCATCGCGTAGACCCGCAAGATGTCGCGCGCCGAATTCTCGATGCCATCGCACGCCGATCCGCACGCCTGGTCGTTGGGCGCGGTGCACGCTTGGCGATGGTCTTGGGCGTGATTGCGCCCGGTTTCGCGACGACGATCATGCGACGCACATTGTTCGAGCGTCTGCGCGGCGTGGCGCCGGCGCCCGGCAAGTCCGCGCACTAAGGCGTGATCTTGCAGGAGCGCTCTAGGCCGTGCCCGCTATACGGCAAGAGTGCTCAAAGCCCAACCCAACGCAGCAACGTCGCCTTCTGCATTGGACGCGTGGGCTATGCCAAGCGTACGTATTCGTAGTCGATCGCCTGGTTGTTGATGCCGCGATCGGGCGGCGCGATCCAACCGGCGATCTTGCCCGGGTCCACGACACGCTGCATGATGCTCTTCACGAAAGCCTTGTCTTGGTCGCTTGGCAGCCAGTCGGGCATGCGCCGATCGTATTCTTCGCGTGCAATCAGGTTGCCTTGCGGATCGGTCGGCACATGCAGCCACGCGCCGATCGAACGCCGGAAACGGGAAGACGGCAGGCTGAATCGGAAATCATGACCAGCACGTTGGATCTGCATGTTCCAGCGCTTGAGGCCGATTTCGCAGTCCTTCACATAGGCGCCGCGCATCACCTCGTTCATCGCGTTCCGCAGCGCCGCCGATTCTTTCTTCACGCCGCCCTTGCCGTCGGGGACCTCCATTTCGAACTGGGCATTCGAACAATCATGGTCATCGTATTGACTTTCATCCGGACGGCCCTTGATCCCACTGGCGAATGTCGTGGCCGCGTTGGAGGACACCTCCGAACCGAACAGATCGAGCGACGAGGTGAACCAGAAATTCATGTAGCGCTGCATGGTCGGCAGATCGACGGCGCCCGCGCGACGAATCGCCGTCGGGTCGTCGGTTTTCAGCGCCTTCATCACTTCCAGGGTACGGCGAATGACCCGCGCGATGCCGGTATCGCCCACGAACATGTGATGCGCCTCTTCGGTCAGCATGAAGCGGCAGGTGCGGGCGAGGGGATCGAACGATGATTCGGCGAGACTCTTCAACTGGAACTTGCCGTCGCGATCGGTGAAGTAGGTGAACATGAAAAGCGATAGCCAGTCATCGATCGGCTCGTTGAATGTGCCGAGGATGCGGGGCTTGTCGACATCGCCTGAATGGCGCGCGAGCATCTCTTCGGCCTCTTCGCGTCCGTCGCGACCGAAATAGGCGTGCAGCAGATAGACCATCGCCCATAGATGCCGGCCTTCTTCGACATTGATCTGAAAGAGGTTGCGAAGATCGTAGAGGGAAGGGCACGTATGCCCGAGCAGATGCTGCTGCTCGACCGACGCCGGTTCGGTGTCGCCTTGCGTGACGATGATGCGGCGGAACTGCGAGCGGAATTCCCCAGGGACCTGCTGCCATACCGGTTGGCCGTACGAGTCACCGAATCCGATGGTCCGGTCGGCGATCTGATCCGCGAGAAAAATCCCCCAGCGATAGTCGGGCATCTTCACATGCCCGTAGC
>JANMUI010000895.1:0-18874 GCA_031391405.1 Betaproteobacteria bacterium | reverse complement strand
GTGTTCTTCACCATCTGCGCTTTTACGAGGCCAAGCACTTCGGTGCGGAAATCTTCGGGCCGATCGGACCAGCGCAGGCCGCCGCGCGCCACCTTGCCGCCGCGCAGATGCACGCCTTCGAAGCGAGGTGAATAGACGAATATCTCGAACATCGGACGCGGATCGGGGACACCAGGCACCCGCGCCGGATCCAGCTTGAATGACAGGGATTGTCTGCGTGTCCCATCGGCATTCGGGACGAAGTAATTGGTCCGGGTCGTCGCGAGGATCGTTGCGAGGTATTGGCGGAGCACGCGATCCTCGCTCAGATTGCTGATCCGCTCGAGCTCCGATTCGATGCCCTTCTCGATTTTGCTTGCGAGCGAATCGTCATTTCGATTTGGATCGAGGCGCTGCTTGAAGAGGTGAACCAGCAGGCGCGCGATGGTCGGATGGCTGGTGAGCGTGTTCTCGATAAACGATTGCGAGAGCGGGAATCCGATCTGCCGAAAGTAATGTCCGTACGCGCGGAGGAGCACGATGTCGTTGGCCGGCAGGCGGGCGGATGTAACAAGCCGGTTGAATGCGTCGCTTTCAATCGCACCTGCGAACACGGCGGCGAACGCCTGCTCGAAGACCGGGCGCAGATCGTCGACATCGATCTCGGCGTCTCCTGCGAGAGCAAGACCAATGTCGTTCAGCCAGACCGTTTGCGTGCCGGCGATCGAGATCCGGTACGGGCGCTCATCGATCACGCAGAGGCCCATGTTCTCCAGCACCGGAAGCGTGTCCGATAGCGGGATCGGCGCGCCCTTCACGACCAGTTTGAAACGCCACTGGTTCGGCCCGGATTCGAGCGGGCGGTAGAGCGTCATGCCGGGCGTATCGGATGAGAGCGTTTTCTCGATCGTCTCGACATCGCCGACGGCCGCCCGCGCGCTGAAGTCTTCGCGATACCCGGCCGGAAACGCATTGCCGAACCGCTGGAACCGCTCGTTACCTTGGGCTTCTCCGAGCCGCTCGATGAGGGCATCCTTGAGGTCGTCGTCCCAGCGCCGGGACGCCTGTGCGAGTTGCGATTCGAGCCCGCGCGTATCGACGTCGGGGATCTTGCCAGGTGTCGTGTGGATCGTGAACAACACGCGCGCCAGCGGGGATTCCCCGACGCTGACATCGAATTCCGAGGAGTGTCCGCCGAGCGCATCCATCAGGATCGTTTGCCATTTGCGACGGAGATCCGTCGTGTACTGCTCGCGCGGCGCGAAGACCAGACATGTGACGAAGCGCTCGTATCGATCGCGCCGGGCGAACAACCTGAATCGCTGCCGCTCACCCAGTTGCAGGATGCCGATCGCTATTGGAAGCAGCTCGTCCTCGCCGATTTGAAAGAGCTCGTCTCGCGGATAGTTGTTGAGGATATGCGCGAGCGACTTGCCGGCATGCGATGCGGGGGGCAGGCCGGCCGCTTCGATCACGTTCGACACTTTTCTTCGCAGCAGCGGGACATCCGACGGGGCGGCACCGTATGCGGAAGAGGTAAAGAGACCAAGAAACCGATGCTCGCCCGAGACCTTTCCGTTCGCCCCGAACCGCTTGATGCCGACATAGTCGAAGTATCCCGGACGATGAACCGATGATCTCCAATCTGATTTGGTGACGATGATCAATTCCGGCGTATGTGCATGCTTGCGCAGGTTTTCCGGGAGCGCAGTAAGACTTCGGACGCGTCGCTCTTCGTCGGATTCACGCAGCATGCCCAATCCGGTGCCCGGTACGACGCGCAGCGATTCGACGCCATCGCCCAACTCCAGGTCGTGGCAGCGGTAGCCGACGAACGTGAAGTGATTGTGGGCAAGCCATTCCAGGAATTCGCGACCGATTGCGACGTCCTCCGCAGGGATCGGCAGCGACGATCGTGCGATTTCGTCGATGACTTCGCGAACCTTCGCGAGCACCTGCAGCCAATCCTCGACGGCGGCGCGCACATCGGTCAGAACGCGCTCGATGCCTTCCCGAAGCGCCTGTAGTCGGGCCGGATCGTGGACCCGATCAACCTGTAGATGCATCCACGATTCACGCGCGCCGCCGTCTGCGTGGCCCAAGAACTCGACGAGCTTCCCGTCGGGATCGCGCCGGACGGTGAGAATCGGATGCGCGATGAGATGCAGCATGAGGCCGTGGCGATTCACCTCCATCGTCACCGAATCGACCAGGAACGGCATGTCGTCGTTCACGATCTCGATGATCGTGTGGGTCGACTGCCAGCCATGTTCTTCCAGCGTTGGATTGCGTACCCGGACAATGGGGGCGCCGAGCGTGCGTGTTCGACCAAAAGCCCAATGGGACAGCGCGGCCCCGTAAAGATCGTCGGTCTTGTGATGGGCGAGCTCTTCCTGGCCGATGCCGGCGAAATACTCCCGTACGAACAGCTCCATGACGGGACGATCGTCGGGCGCCACGCGCGCGGCAACCAAGTCGAGGACGTCCACCAGCGCCGCCGCAAGAGGGCGGTCCGTACGCGTCAACATGAGGCAATCCTTGAGCCTTCCGGGGCGGTCATTCTAGCCCGCTGCGTCGAGGGTCCCTGCCGGCTTTAGTCGGGGACCTTCCGCTCGTAGGCGAGAATGGCTTGCTTCAACTCGTCCGGCCATGGTGTGGAACGTCTGGTCTTGATATCGGCGTTGACATAGACGAGCTCGCCCGCGGTCAGGTGATCCGCACCACGCCATATTCCGAATGCGAACACCATCGACGTTCGTCCGATGCGTTGTACCCTGCAACAGACATCGAGCAGATCCTCGTAGGTGGCCGATCCGCGGAAATCGGCGGTCGCTTTGACGGCGTAGATGTCCGTCCCGAATCGGTCGACCATCGCTTGCGGATAGGCGAATCCGATCGCCCGCCAGTACTCGGCGATGGCAATGTCGAAGTAGAGAAAGTAGTTGACGTTGAAGACGACGTCTTGTCGATCGACTTCAGCCCATCGCACCCGCAGCGTATGGCTGAACGTAAAATCCTCGCGATTCACTCGATGGTCCCATTCCTGAATCTGATCCGCCCGGAGGATAACGCGCGATGGACGAAGTAGTTCGCCGGGCCATGGCACGTTGGCCCAATGTGCCGGCCGTGTTCGGATGGCTGCGCCTTGACCGTCGCGGCAATTGGCATGTGCGGCTCGCCGAGGGTGAGTCCGCGTGCTTCGATCGGGTGACGAATCCGGCCCTGATCGGATTCATCGGCCGCAATTACGCCTCGGACGATCGCGGCCGCCGCTACTTCCAGAACGGGCCGCAGCGCGTCTATGTATCACTCGACTTCGCGCCATGGATCGTCCGACTGGACGATGCCGGCGAAGCGCTGGTGACCCATACCGATCGGCCGGTGAACGCATGGTCGATCGTGTTGGTCGATGACGAGGGAACGCTGTTGATCAGGACGGAGCTCGGCGCCGCGGTGTTGCTCGATCGCGACTTGTCGCGCTTCATCGATGCGCTGGAAAGTGTCGAGGGGAACCCGCTCGACGCCGAAGCGTTGATCGATCGAATTCTTGCGGGTGGGACGACGGAGGAGGCTCGCGTTCTTGGACGTACGATCAGATTCGAAGCGATCCGATACGCCGACATGGAATCGCACCTCGGATTCGTGCGTGAGCCACTTCCGGATTGACCAACGCCGCGCTGCTCGTGCGCCACCCGGTAAACGTTATCGGTTTGTTCCGCTGTCGGCGAAACTCCCGAAAACAACATGGCGCTTCGCCCACTATCGGCTTGCCAATCCAAACCGCAGACTTCGGCCATCGCAGCTCACACGCGTGGGCGCAAACGAAAACGCTCCCACCCCTCCCGGGGACGGCGACGATTCAGATCGAGTCGACGCTGTCCCCGTGCTGTTGTTCAGCTAGGCTTTGGCGATTGACCGTTCGCCCTGAGCCCTTCGACAAGCTCAGGACAGGCCTGTCGAAGGGTGAATGCCGGAGAATCCACAAGCGGACGATCGCGGACCGTCGACACGCCTGCGTTGCCCTTCGACGGACTCAGGGCGAACGGAGGTTTGAGCACAAATCGCTTAAGTAAGTGCCATTCCGTGCCGGCCCCTGCATTCGAGGATAATGCGCGCGCCAATCCGGGCGATCGCGCGCGCGCGATTCCAACCTCAAGACGCAAGGAGCCTCCATGCGACGCGTTCTCGCTTTCACGATCGTGCTGGTTGCGGCGGCCGTTATCGTGATCGGGCAGGTTCAAGCGCAGAGCTATCCGGTCAAGCCCATTCGCTTCGTGATTCCATTTCCGCCTGGCGGTGGTACCGACATCCTCGGCCGCGCGCTTGCACCCAAAGTCTCCGAGGGCCTTGGCCAGCAGGTGGTCGTGGAGAATCGCGGCGGGGCCGGTGGCAACATCGGATCCGAACATGTCGCCAAAGCGGCGCCCGACGGATACACCTTGCTGCTGGGGGCCAATACGCTCGCGATCAACGCAACGCTTTATCAGAAGCTTGGATTCGATCCCATCAAGGACTTCGCCTCGGTCACGATGCTGGCGCTTGGGCCGATGGTGCTCGTCGCCCATCCTGGCGTGCCCGCGAAAGACTTGCGGGAGCTCATCGCGCTTGCCAAACGGGATGCATCGAAGCTCAACTTCAGCTCGCCCGGCAACGGCACGCCCCATCACATCGCGGGCGAGTTGTTCAATCGAATGGCGGGCGTCTCGATTACGCACATTCCCTACAAAGGCGGTGGCCCGGCGCTCGCCGACGTGCTGGCCGGCCAGACACAGCTCTCGTTCCTCACGTTGGGAACCGTCAAGCCACACATCGAGGCGGGCAAGCTGGTGGCGCTTGGCTTGGCTTCGGGACGCCGCTCGCAAGTAGCGCCTGCGATTCCGACGATCGCCGAATCAGGCGTCCCAGGTTACGCAGCGGAGCTCTGGTACGGCGTGTTCGCACCAAAAGGAACGCCTCGCGAGATCGTGCAAAGACTTCATGCAGAATTCAACAAAGCGATCGCAACACCGGACGTACGCGAACGCGTGCTCGGGCAGGGCTTCGAGATCTGGACCTCGACACCAGACGAGCTGGAAAAAATTCTCGCGTCCGACTTCGACAAATATGCGCGGGTGATCCGCGAGGGCAATATCCGCGCTGAATGAAGCGCGCCGGGGAGGAACGTCGATGGCCGTGCTCGATTTCAAAGCCGACGCGCAACGCGCATTCGATGCGATCCGGGCGGGCGGCGTCGCGATCATGCCGATGGATGTCGGGTATTCGCTGATTGGCGGGCGTCCGGATGCACTGATGCGGATTTTCGACACGAAGCGGCGCGCACCATCCAAGCTCAATGCGATGCTTGGCAATGACGCGATTGCGCGCGACCTGTACCGGCTCGGCACGCGCGGTTGGGAAATCTACGAGGCCATCACCAAAGACTACGATCTGCCGCTTGGCGCGGTCGCCCCTTATCAGCTTGGGCACCCGATCTTCGACAATCTCGATAGCAAAATGATTGCCCGCAGCACGAAAGACGGCACGTTGCTGATGCTGCTCAACGCCGGCGGTTTTCACGCCGAGATCACCCGGCTTTCCCATGCAGAGCAGTTCGCGCTGTTCGGATCGTCGGCGAATCTGTCGCTGTCCGGGACCAAATTCGACGGCCGGGACATTGAGCCCGAAATCAAGGCAATTGCCGACGTGATCATCGACTACGGGCTCATGAAGTATCACGCGTGGCGGGCCTCGTCGACGATCCTCAATCTGGAAACGCTCGAGGTCGTGCGGATCGGTGCGTGCTACGAGAATCTGGCGAGCATCCTGGTCCGCCATTTCGGCGTTAAATTGCCGCCGAGGCATTGAGTGGCCCTAGGGCGCATTCTTGAAATCACGGCAACTCTTCCAGCGACGGGATGGCTGTGCGCGGCGTCATCCGGGCGTAGCCGAGGCGGACGCTCTCTTCATCGGCGGGTGCGGACGGCGTGCACGGTAGCACGCGGTGGGCGTTTCGCGGCGCCGGGTGATTTGGCAGGGATGAGCAGCGCATTGTGCTCGCCAAGTAGCGGCGGCGGCAGTCGCACCGCGCCCGGCGTGGCGGAGAGGCGGATTGGAATGCCCGGCATGACGAGCGGCCCGCATTGGGGATGTGCCATGTTCTGGAGCATGGCGACCTCGGCGAGGTAACCGTCCTTGATCGCCTCGTCGATCGTGTTGACCGGCCCGGCCGGAATGTCGCGGGCATGCAGCCGCTCGATCCAGCGATCGCGTGTGTCCTCGCGAAAGCGCGTACCGAGAAGTGAAATCAGCTCGCCCCGGTTGGCGATGCGCTCCGGGTTGGTGGCAAAGCGCGGATCGTTGGCCCAAGCCGCACGATCGAGGGCCTCGCAGAACGCCGACCAGAATTTGTTGTTCGGAACGCAGACATTCAGGTATTTGTCGTCCGCGGTCATGAAGGTGCCGTACGGCACGATCTGCGGATGCAGGTCTTCGGACGAACGTCGCGTGGGAACCGTGCCCGTGTTCAGATAGATCGCGGCGAGTTGGCCGAGCACTGCGAACGCCCCATCCATCAGCGAGACATCTACCTTCTGGCCGCGGCCGGTCGAGCGACGCGCGATCAGAGCGAGCAGGATGCCCATCATCGCGTTCGTGCCGGCGGTGAGATCGACGAGATTCACCCCAGGGCGGAGCGGTGCACGGCCGGGCTCCCCAGTCATGCTCTGCAAGCCGCTGACCCCAGAGATCATGAGATCGTAGCCGGGGCGATCGCGATAGCGGCTCTTCGCATGGAAAGCGGAGACCGAGCAGTAGATGAGCCGCGGATTCAACCGTCGAAGCGAGGCGTAGCCAAGGCCCAGGCGCTCCATCACACCGGGCCGGAAGTTCTCGACCACGACATCGACCTTGCGCACGAGCGCGCGGACCTTCTTGATCGCCGCGGCTTCCTTCAGATCGAGCGTGACGCTCCGCTTGTTGCGATTCACGCTGAGGAAGAAGACGCTCTCGGTTCCCATGAACGGCGGCCCGAGCGCGCGGAGCTCGTCGCCGCCTTGCGGTTCTTCGACCTTGATCACGTCCGCGCCGAAGTCGCCCAGCAGCATCGTGCAGTACGGACCCGCGACGACGCGCGTGAAATCGAGAACGCGGATGCCGGTGAGTGGACCGCCGCTTTTCATCCTGCCTTGGCGGGTGGATCGGCTACCGTCCCCGGGGGCGGGACGGCCCATTACGCTTCGTTCCTCGTGAGCGCAGCGACAATCGCATCGAGGGCTTCCGCGCCACGCAAACGCGCTTGTTCGGGGGGGAGGGATGCAAAGGGAAATGGAATACTCACGATGGGCAAGCTCGGGATTCCCAACATTGACGCCTGCTTCGCGCCTGCATTCAAGAAACCGGCGGTGCAGAGCGTCGCGGTTGCGATGCCCTTCATCTCCAGCTCCACCATGTCATGCACACTGCACGACACACAAGAGCCTCAATCGCCAATGGCGGTGATAACGGCGTTGCAGTCTGCAAGCTGCGCCATGACGGCCGGCTCGCAGAACCTCGTATAGGTCTTCTTCTTCAGCATGCGGACTTCGCAGCCGAAGTCGCGACGAAGCCGCTCGCCGACTTCCTCAAGCAGGTAGACGGCGTTGTGCTTGATGTTGTCCAGCATGCCGATGCGCATGCCCTGGAGTTGCGTCAATCGTTCGGCGCCGGGTTGCGACGCCGAAATTTCCTCGGCGCTCGGGTCGATGAGGATCGTGTCCACTCGGATCTCCTATGTTGCGTTGTGATGGTAATGAAGCGGGCACATTCGGCCACTCTACCCGCAGGATGATTGCCGTGCCCGAACCTTGTCAAGATTGCCCGGGGCTGGCGCACATACTCTGAACCTGCATCACTCGACCGGCACGGTCACCGACGGTGTGGCCCAGCCGGGCAGGAAGGCGGTGTGCCGGCCCGCACCACCTGCGACGACGATGGTGATCTCGCTCGGACGACGCACGAGCGGCACCATTTCGTTCTCGTCGTCGCGATCGACCCAGCGCGGCCAGAAGTTGCGCTTCACTTCGCGTCCGTAGAGCCCGCCAAGCTTCACGAGGCGCAGGGGCTTTCTTGCCTTCTCGTAGAGGAATTCTTTCAGATGCAGCTTGCTCCATCCGTCGCCGGCGATAGTCTCCGCATGGCTCGGGCATACAACGACCATGACCTCGCCTTGCGCGTAGAACATGTTCTTGCCGAGGGTGGCCATCGTGTCGGCAATGGTGAACGCGAGGTCGTGGGCGTTCTGGCTCGCCTGGTTGTTCACGTTGTGCGGCGCCTCGCACCCGAATACCGTCACTGCGCTTTGCTCGCGCTTCAACCCCCGCTCGACATGCAGCGGATCCCACGGGCTCTGCTCCTCGTTCTCCGCGATGCAGTAGGTGTACTTTCCCGGGTGCCCGAGTGTCGCCTTGTCCGTCACGCCCGGAATCGCGCGCCCGATGTTCGTGAGGATCAGCTTGATGGCCCGACCGATCGTCGCATTCGCCCGATTGCCCTGCCCAAACACGTTCGCGCCACTGTTCATGCCGAGCTCGATTCGGGCCGGCCCATTCACCACCACAAGCGGCGTCGACAAATGCGTCGAGCACTGCATGCCATTCAGATTCAATGCGGGATTTGTCATCGCCCGCACTGCGGCGATGATGACAGGCATGTAGGCGGGCAGGCAGCCGGCCATGACCGCGTTGACCGCGACCTTTTCGACGGTCGCCTTCGCCCATGAGGGTGCGATTTTGGCGATCAGCGTGGACGGGGTGAGTGGCGTGCCGGCGAGCATGGCCAGCACGCGTTCTTCCGTCGGTGGGATCACCGGAAGACCGTCGGTCCAGCCCTGGTCGTAGCAGAACTGGATCGGGTCGGTTGAGGAGGCGAGGGTGTGTCGGGCGGCTTCTGCCATGATCAGGCTTTCTCGGGGGAGCGGCTGAAGATTGCGTAAGGCGACCCGCCGCATGCGGCGATGGCTTCGCGCGCAACTGCGTCTAAGTCATTGGGTCACTGCGGCGTGATGCCCGCTTCGGCGATGATCTTCCGGTACTTGCCGATCTCCGCGGTCAGGTAGCGCGACAATTCTTCAGGAGACGACAGTGCTGTCTCGAAACTCATATCGACTAGCCGCAGAGCGACATCGGGCAGCTTCAGGATGCGTGCGCACTCAGCGTTGATGAAGGCTGCAATTTCCTTGGGGCTCCCCGCGGGAAGGAACATCGCGAACCAGTTGGCAAAGTCGAATCCCGGCAGACCCAATTCGGCAAGCGCGGGCACATCCGGGAAAAAGGGCGAGCGTTTCGCGCTTGAAACGGCGAGCGCCCGCAGTTTGCCGGCGAGCAGGTGGGGCCGGGCGGTGCTGGTTACCACGAAGCCGAATTGAGGCTCCTGCCCGCCGAGTAGTGCCGTCACTTGCGGTCCTCCGCCTTTGTACGGCACATGCACGATATCGGTTTGCGTAAGCTTCTTGAACATCTCGCCTGCGAGATGTCCAGCCGACCCGTCGCCCACCGACACATGCGACAGGCTGCCCGGCTTCGCCTTGGCCGCATCGATCAGTTCCTTCACCGATTGCACCGGCAGCGAAGGATGCGTGATCAGGAGAAGCGGCGTGACTGCAAGCAACCCGACCGGTACGAAGTCCCGCTCGGGGTCGTACGGAAGCTTTCGAACCAAGCTCGGATTCACCGACATGTCGCCGGTCGTGCCCAGATACATCGTGTGGCCATCGGGCGCCGACTTGGCGACTGACTCCGCGGCGATTGCACCGCCGCCACCGGGCCGGTTCTCGACTACGACCGGTTTGCCCCAGGAATCGGTCATCTTCTGGCTCAATATCCGTGCGAGCGCGTCGGTCGTGCCGCCAGGCGGAAACGGCACGACGATGCGCGTGAGTTTGGATGGATAACCCGGAACTTGCGCGATTGACGGCGTGGCGGTTCCGAGAAGCGCAGCGAGCGCGATGACGGTCAAGTGTAGATGCGACATAGCATGTGCCTCGATTTTTGGGGGTATGGCTGGAACCAGAAGCGACACGGCGTTGCGTCAAGCCGATGTTCACGCACGATTGGATGAATCCGGGGCGCGTGGCCATTGTGCCCAGGGCCTAACGTAAGTCAAGCGCCTCGCCCGTGGGCATCCCGAAACCCCATCGCAAGCCGCCGAGGCTTCCCTTCGCGGCTGCACCCGCTCAGCGCGTGACTGAATGCTCGCTACCCGGCGATCGAATCGGATTTCATCCTCCCCTGTCAACGAATCCGGCCGTCAATCGCTAAGAGGTGTGTGCCCGCTCAGAGTTGAAGCGAAGGGTTCCTTCGGCTCTCATGCCGCAGGGTGGGCATCCGGTTCAGCCATCACGCAACGCATAAGCGTTGGGCCGACTCGGATGCGGTGATCAGGTTGGAAGAGTCGGGGGTTCAGAATGATTTCGGGGCTACGCGTGTTCGTGCTCGCCGCATCTCGCACAACGGGATTTGCCGCAATCGCAATCGCAATCATATTGGGCGCCAACGCGCAGGCAACGGAATCCGGCGCGACCTTGCCCGCATCTTCAGGCCCCGGTGCTTCAAGCCCGAGTGCTTCAAGCCCGAGTGCTTCAGGATCGGGGGTCGGGCTGGATTTTTGTCAACCGGGTACGGCGATCGAGCATCGATCCGCCGCATGGTGGGCAAGCGCATCGCGTCTGCTTGCCGGCATGGATTTGCCCGATCAGTCACCGATCGCGGCGATTGCAGATCGAAAGAGTGTGGTCGATCATCGGGAGCATCTTGGTGCGCTATGGTCGAGCTTTGATGCCAAGCGATTGCAACCGATTCGCGATTTTGCGGGCCGTGAGCTTGCGGCAATTCCCGGCAACGGGGCCGTCTTCTACCCGTTCAGCGGCCCGGACGCCGCGTACGCACCGGCATTCTTCCCTGCGGCGTCGGAGTTCATTTTTACCGGGCTGGAACCGGTCGGGGAAGTGCCGGATCTGGGTGCGCTGGACGACGCCGCGCTCGCAACAAGCCTCGATCGGTTGCGCAATTCATTGCGTTCGGTACTCGCACTGAGCTTCTTCGTGACGCTCGAGATGGATAGCGATCTGCGTCGCAACAAGCTGTCCGGCGTGACGCCGATCCTGATGCTCTTCCTCGCGCGGCACGGTTACAACGTGAACGCGGTCGAGCCGTTCGTGCTGGAAGCCGACGGAAGCCTGTGCCACGCCCGCGCCGAGCGTGTGAAAGAAATTCGATCAACGGAGCTGCGGATCCCCGGCGTGGTCGTGCGATTCCAGCGTCCCGGCGATCCTCATGAGCGCCGGATCATCTACCTGAAGACCGATCTATCGAATGTTGGCTTGCAGAAGCGCCCGCACTACCTGCATTTCGTTGACTCGATCAATCCGCAAACGACATTGATCAAGTCGGCATCGTACCTGCTTCATTTGAAGGACTTCACGACCTTGCGGGATCACATCCTCCGCCACTCGCAGGTCATTCTGCAAGACGATACCGGCGTCCCGCTCAAGCTGTACAAGGCGGCACAGTGGGAGCACCGACTGTATGGCGCGTATGTCGGGCCCATCCCGATTTTCCGTACTCGCTTTCAGCCGGAATTGTCGACCGCTTACCGCGATACGGCGCATCCGCTCGGCTTTGGCATCGGTTATCGCTATGAGAGTCACGAGAGCAACCTTCAACTGTTCGTGCGCCGGACCAGCAAGGTGGTCGCAGCGGGCGGCGGGCGAACCCCGATCAACTGAGCGAATCTTCGGCGGGGCCCAACGGGCGGCATGCATCGGGCGCGTATGATGCATGCCGAATCCGAATGCGGGGCGTAACCGTGCTGGAACGGAAGTGATGGGTTGGCTCGGTCGATGGCTGGTTGCGTTGTCGATCGCCGCGGTGGCGACTTTCGCTGTCGCCGACATCACCATCGCCACATGGAACATCGCGTGGCTGCGCGATCAACCGCTCTCGTCGGGCGATTACGAACGGTGCAAGAGTCTTTCCCGCCAAGTGCGTGCGACGCTTAATGAGCGTGACCCGGCGCGATGGATCTGTCGAACCGCCGAACACTATGCGCGACTCGGTGCCATCGCCCGTCAGGTCGACGCCGATATCTTCGCGTTTCAGGAAGTAGAGGGTGTGGAGGCGCTTGCACGCATCCTGCCTGACCATGAATACGCGTTCTATGTTCCGGACAGTCCGTGGATTCAGCGCGTCGGATTCGCGGTGCGCAAGCGCCGCATCGAGGTGCGCGGTTTCAGCGCCTATGCGCCGCTCGGGTCGATGATGGGCCAACGGGCACGATGGGGGGCCGACCTCGATGTATTGGTGGATGGCTCGCCTCTTCGATTGATGGCGGTGCATCTGAAATCAGCGTGTCATGCACGGCCGCTCACCGACGAATCCCGGCACCCGCGCGACGATGGCTCGGAGGCGCCGGCCTGTATCCAACTTGGCAGGCAGGTGAAGCCGCTCAAGGAGTGGATCGATGCCCGTCTTCGCGAAAAGACCCCGTTCGTCATTCTCGGTGACTTCAATCGCCGCTTCGAAGTGCTGCCGGAAACGGCCGGTCCGGCACGTGATGCACACGGCCGGCAATTGGCATTCTGGAAAGAGATCGCCGGAGGCGAAGGAAAAAACATCGTCCGGCTCACGGCAGGGCATGAGCAACTACGATCATGCTGGGGCGGTGATCCGAAACTTCCCGCGGAGGAGCGCGCGATGTTCATCGATCACATCATTACCGATCGCTCGATCGCGCAACGCGTGGTGCATGGCTCGGTCCGGCAGTGGGCACTCTACGAAGGCAAGATCACCCGCGAGGTGCGCTCACATCTTCGCGAGCTGTCGGATCACTGTCCGCTCTCGGTGCGGATCCGTTAAACCGGCAACGCAATCCGCGCGGCAATCCGCGCGGATTCCGCGTTGATGCAAAATAGGGCGCTCCAAATGCATGAAATCTGGAACGCCTCACGATGGAAGCCTCCGTCAACGAAAAACTGACCCGTGTTGGTCCTGGCACGCCGATGGGCGAGCTGATGCGCCGCTATTGGCAGCCAATCGCCGCGGTCGCAGAGCTGGATGATCACCCGACCAAACCCGTCCGCCTGTTGGGCGAAGACCTGGTCTTGTACAAGGACCTCAGCGGCCGTTACGGCTTGATCGAGCGCCACTGCCCGCATCGTCGCGCCGATCTCTCCTACGGCATCGTCGAGGCATGTGGTCTGCGCTGCAGCTACCACGGCTGGCGCTATGACCACGAAGGCCGCTGCGTCGAGCAGCCGTTCGAGGAGACCGCCAATCCGGACTCCCACTATAAGGACCGCATTCGCGTCAACGCCTACCCGGTCGAATCAACACGCGGATTGTTGTGGGCGTATCTGGGTCCGCTTCCGGCGCCGCTCGTGCCGAACTGGGAACCGTTCACCTGGGGAAATGGTTTCGTCCAGATCGTGTTCTCCGAAGTGCCTTGCAACTGGCTGCAGTGCCAGGAGAATTCCATCGATCCGGTCCACTTCGAATGGCTGCATGACAATTGGGCCATGCGGATGCGGGAACTCGATGGCCCCTACGCCCCGAAACATCTGAAGCTAGATTTCGAGGAGATCGATTACGGCATCGTCTACAAGCGCGTGCGGGTAGGCGGTGATGAAAAGAATCCACTTTGGACCGTCGGCCGCGTATGTCTCTGGCCGAATGCCTTGTTCACGGGCAACCATTTCGAATGGCGGGTGCCGATCGACGACACGAAGACGCTGTCGGTCGGCTGGTTCTTCAATCGCGTGCCGCGGGAACGGGAACCTTATGTGCAGGCGCGCGTTCCGTATTGGACCAGTCCGGTGATCGACCCCAAGACGGGGCGCAACATCACCAGCCACATCATGAATCAGGATTTCGTCGGCTGGGTCGGGCAGGGGGTGATCGCCGATAGGACCAAGGAGCATCTTGGCGCCAGCGATCGAGGCGTCGTCATGATGCGGCGTCGATTTCTAGGGGACCTTGATCGAATCGCCAAGGGCGAAGAGCCGAAGGCGGTGATCCGCGATCGGGCGATCAATCAGTGCATCCAATTGCCCATCATCGATCGCGACCTGTTCATCAACGGCTTGACGCGCGCGGAAATGGAGCAACGGGAGCGACAACGTCGCAGCGCTTCCGCCGCCTACCAGGACGGATTTCTTTTTCTTGCCGGGCAGCCTGATGACGTCAAGAAGGCCTTCGAAGACGCAATGCGGTAAGGGTTCGCCACGCGATCCAGGCTGATTTCCCGCGCGTCGATTCGTGAAGCAGCGCGGATTTCGCGCCGGAATGCGGACCACGGTATCATCCCGGCCGTTGCCATCGGCGTTTCCCCGGCGTGCCGGATCAAGGCCAACACGGGCGAGCGCAACACGGGCGAGTGCATTTGCCTCGCCGCAAGAAACTGTTTATTGAAGACCTGCTGTTCATCCCGGATCCGCAGTTCACAACACACCTCCTCGACTGAGCCCCTCACACCATGACGCCAGGCAAACACGCTCGACTCGAAGACCAGCGCTTTATCACCGGTCAAGGCCGCTACACCTCCGACCTGAACTTGCCTAAGCAGGCTTATGCGTACTTTCTGCGCTCCGATCGCCCGCACGCGGAAATTCGTTCGATCAATACCAAGGCAGCGCTCGCGCGACCGGGCGTGCTCGCGGTGTTGACCGCTGACGATGCGAAGGCCGCCGGTTTCAAGCCGATGCCGATTTTCCTGATGGTGAAAGGGCGGGGCGGTGCTGAATTGATCAAGCCACCACGACCGGCGCTGGCGGAGGGCAAGGTGCGCTATGTGGGCGATCAGGTCGCGCTCATCATCGCCGAATCGCCCGCCGCGGCGCAGGATGCCGCCGAGTACGTCGAAATCGATTACAACGATTTGCCGGCAGTGACAACGCCGGCCGCCGCGATCAAGCCGGGCGCGCCGCAGATCTGGGACATCGCGCCCAACAACATGATCTTCGACTACGAGATGGGCGAGGCCGAAAAGGTCGAGGCCGCGTTCAAGTCGGCCGCGAAAGTGGCGCGCATTACCCTGCACAACACGCGCGTCGTTGCCAATCCGATGGAGCCGCGCGCCTGCATCGCGACGTTCGATACGGCGCAAGACAAGTACACCCTCTACTCGGTCACCCAAGGTATCGGCGGTCTGCGCATGCAACTCGCGGCTTCAATGGGCGTGCCGGAGGAAAAGATCGACGTTGTTGCCTGGGACGTGGGCGGTGGATTCGGCGTGCGCTTCAACGCGTACCCCGAGTACATGGCGTTGCTGTTGGCCGCGAAGAAGCTTGGGCGCCCGGTGAAGTGGGTGGCGTCCCGCACCGAGACCTTGCTTGCCGACGAAAATTCGCGCGGTGTCGATTCCACCAGCGCAGTCGCGTTCGATGCCAACGGCAAGATCCTCGCGACCCGGTTTGATTTTCTGTGCGATATCGGCGCGTACTGCGTGCCGGTCGGTGCGTTCATCAACACCGGCGGTATCTTCGGCCAGTTGACCAGCGTCTACGACATCCCGGTGTCGTATGCAACGTCGCGCCTGGCGGTCACCAACACCGCCCCGATCGGCGCCTTTCGCGGCGCGGGGCGTCCGCTCATGTCCTACGCGATGGAACGCGTGATGGACGAGGCAGCGCGAATCACCGGGATCGATCGCGTCGAGATCCGTCGCCGCAATCTCGTGGCGACCAACAAATTTCCGTACAAGGCGTACCACGGCAAGGTGTGGGATTCGGGCGACTTCGTCGGCCTGCTGGATCATGCGATCAAGGCGGCGGATTGGAACGGTTTCGCCGCACGGAAGGCTGCCAGCACAAAGAACGGCAAGCTGCGCGGACTCGGCCTTGCCTGCTACATCGAGGAGACCGGTGGCGGATTCGCGCCGCATGACGAAGTGGAGCTTCGCTTCGGCTCCAACGGTGAGCTCGCGTTGTATGCGGTTTCGCACAATCACGGTCAGGGCCATGAGACGGCGTTCGCCGAGATCATCGCGAAGGTCATGGGCATCAGCCGCGAGACCATCGTCCTCAAGAACGGCGCGCCGGAATCACCCCGCCTGGTTGGCAACGCCACCGGCGGCTCGCGCACGCTGCATGGCGCAGGGAGCGTGATGTTCCAGGGCGCGAAGGAAATCGTCGAGAAGGGCAAGGAGCTGGCGGCGCAGGAGCTCGAGGTGGCTGCTGCCGATGTCGAGTTCGCCGACGGCGCATATCGCATCAAGGGCACCGATCGAAAGATCACGATGCGCGATCTCATCGACAAGCACAAGGGCAAAGCGAACCACCCCCTCAATGTGAAGACGAAGCTCGCGATCGGCTCGACATATCCGAACGGTTGCCACATTGTCGAAGTCGAGATCGAGCCGGCGACCGGTGTTACCGAGATCGTCAAGTACAGCGCGACGGACGATATCGGCAATATCATCAATCATCAGATGGTCGAAGGGCAGTTGCACGGCGGCATCGTGCAAGGGGTTGGGCAGATCCTCGGCGAGCACGCGCAATATGACGCCGACACCGGCCAGCCATTGACCGGTACGTTCATGGACTACTTCATGCCCCGTTCATCCATACTGAAAGGCATGCAGGTGTTCGATCACCCGGTGCCCACCGCGAGCAACCCGCTTGGCGCGAAGGGCGCAGGCGAGGCGGGCAACACCGGATCTTTGCCGGCGGTCATGGGCGCGATCATCGATGCATTGCGCCAAGTGGGCGTGGAGCACTTCGAGATGCCCGCAACGCCGGCGCGCGTGTGGGGTGCGATCCAGGCGGCGAAGGCGGGTAAGCCGGCGGCGTTCGCGCCTTCTCAGGCCTAGGACGTCGATCATTGAACCATCGATCTTTGAACCACAGAGGACGCAGAGGACGCAGAGGTTCCTCATGATGGATCCTAATGTCGATCAGTGTCGAATCCGGGGCGGATACAGTTATCCGTTGGCATCCGCATCTTTTTGCCTTTCCCCTGCGTCCTCCGCGTCCTCTGTGGTGAATTTCTTAGGGTGGACTCGTGTGGGGAATTTCTTAGGTTCCACTCTTGTGGTGAATTTCTTAGGGTCGACTCTTTAGCAATGACCACAACCGCCCGCGTCGAAGACCTCCGCCTCATCACCGGTCAGGGTCGGTTCACCGCCGACTGGAATCTGCCCGGCCAATTGCACGCGCACGTCGTTCGATCTGATCGTGCCCATGCGATCATCGAGCGACTCGATTGCGAAGCGGCCGCGAAGGCGAACGGCGTCGTTGCCGTCATCAGGCAATCGGACATCGACGCGGCGGGCATCAAGCCGCTGCCAGGTGGCCTTTCATTTACCGGCAAGGACGATCAGGCGATGAAAAAGCCCGAGTGGCCGGTCCTTGCCCGGACGCGCGTGCATTTCGTCGGACAGGCGATTGCCGTTGTTATCGCCGAGTCGGCCACCGCCGCAGCGGATGCCGCCCTGCAGATATCCGTGGATTTTCGCGACCTGCCCGCGGCGATCTCGTTCGGCGACGCCATCGCCGAGGGCGCGGTGCAATTGCATCTAGAGGCACCGCGCAACCTCGCATTCGAATATGAAGATGGCGACGAAGCCGCCGTCGCCCAGGCGTTCGCCAAGGCGAAATTCATCTCACGCGTCACCGCGACTTGCCAAAGACTGGTCGGCAACCCGATGGAGCCGCGCGCGTGTGCTGCCTCCTACGATCCGGCGAGCGATGCGTACACGGTCTATACGCCGACGCAAGGAATCAACGGCATTCGCAATGCGCTTGCGCAGATCGTCAATGTCGCGAAAGAAAAAGTGCGAGTCGTCGCGCAGGACGTCGGCGGAAGCTTCGGCATTCGCAGCCCTGCGTATCCCGAGCACATCGTGTCGATGTATGCGGCAAAGCGCTTCGGCCGACCGGTGAAATGGGTCGGCTCGCGCACCGAATCGTTCGTATCCGACAACCATGGACGCGCGCTATCGCTTGCGGGTGAGCTTGCAATGGATGCCGAGGGACGATTCCTCGCGATTCACTTTGACGATACGGCGGACATCGGCGCATATGCCACGGCGTTTGGTGCATGGATCGGGACCCGCAATCTCACGGTCACCATGGGCGGCGTCTACCGCATTCCGGCGATGTTCGCGCGGAGCCGCGTCGCTTACACGAATGCCACGCCGGTGTCGGCATATCGTGGCGCAGGGCGCCCGGATATCGCGTTTGCCATCGAGCGGCTTGTCGATCATGCTGCGGCGGAACACGGCTTCGATCCGGTGGCGATTCGCCGCTTGAACTTCATTCCGCGCGATGCGATGCCCTACAAGACGCCGAACGGCACGACCTACGATTGCGGCGATTTCGCCGCGGTACTCGATGATGCGTTGGAGCGCGCGGATTGGTCCCGGTTCGCCGCGCGGCGTGCGCGCTCGAAGGGCGCCGGAAAATTGCGCGGGATCGGCATCGCAACATACCTTGAAGCCAGCGGCGGCGGCGCTGCGCCGAAAGATCAGGTCGAGGCGCGATGGGATGGCCGCGGGAACGTCACTCTCTACACGCTCGCTCATTCATCGGGGCAGGGGCATGAGACGACTTTCGCGCATATCGTCGCCGAAGCCCTTGGTCTACCCATCGAAAAGGTGCATGTGCGCGAAGGGGATCCGGACGTCTCGCTCGTCGGCAGCGGAACCGGAGGATCGCGATCGCTCCTTGGTGCCGGGAGCGCCTGCAAAGTATTGGCCCAAAATATCATCGGCGTAGCGCGCACGCATGCTGCTCGCGCGCTGGAAGTCACCGAGAGTGACCTCAAGTTTGCACGCGGGCGATTCGCGGCCGCCGGCGGGCGCTCGGTGACCATCGCCGAATTGGCGGTGCGGCTCGCCATCCAATCGCGCCGCTTCGCCGCTCGCGCTGTCGACCATCGCTGTCATGACC
>JANMUI010000891.1:0-2908 GCA_031391405.1 Betaproteobacteria bacterium | reverse complement strand
GTAACTCGGATGCAGAGTGCGGGGCCGTACTCATGCGGGATGCCTCGGTGGGTGGATGGCGTGTGATCCTTAATCGCTCGTTCCGCCCGCCAGCTCCCAAATCCGGTTCGGACTGAGCGGGATCTCGTTCAACTCCACGCCTTGCGCCGGCAGTTGCAGCGCATCCTCGATGGCTTGCGCGAAGAGCGGCCCAACCGGAATCGCGCCTGCTTCGCCCGCGCCTTTGACACCGAGCGGGTTCAAGGGAGACGGTGTCACCGTGTGGCCGAGCGTCATACGTGGAACATCCAGTGAAGTTGGCAAAAGGTAGTCGGCAAGGGTCGCGTTCTGCAACTGTCCATCGCTATCGAAGACGAGCTGCTCATAGAACGCATTCCCGATGCCCTGTGCGACCCCGCCATGAATCTGCCCCGCCAGGATGAGTGGATTGATCACCGTACCGCAGTCATGCACGACGACATACTTTCTGATCGTGAGCATGAACGTTTCCGGATCGATCTCGACAATCATCGCGTGCACGCCGCTCGCAGTGGCACCGATCGGTGGACCGAAATAGCTGGTCGCCTCCAAACCGGGTTCGGTACCGGGTTGGACCGCACCGCGCATCGGATTGGCGAGATTGGCGAGATCACCGAGTCGGATGAAACGATCCGGAATCCCGGTGACATGTACGCGGCCGCGGGCCAACTCGAGGTCGGCCTCGGCACATTCGAAATGCCGCGCCGCGGTAGCGAGAATCTTGGTGCGCACAAGCTTCGACGCATCGTTGATGGCATTGCCTGCGACCACCGCGCCACGACTGGCGAATGTGCCGGCGCCCCAATAGAACTGGTCGGTGTCGCCGGTGATGACTTCCACATCGCGAACATCGACGCCAACCTGGTCCGCGACGATCTGCGCGAACGTGGTGTAGTGGCCCTGACCCTGCGTCCCGATGCCGGTGGCGACAGAGACCTTGCCGCTCGACTGCACCTGCACCTTCGCACCTTCATACGGACCGATGCCCGTGCCCTCGACATACGACACGACGCCGATGCCGACCTGACGGCCCTCTGCGCGCAGGCGCGGCTGCTCGTCCGTGATGAAGCGCTCGTAATCGATCAATGCGAGCGCCTGATCGAGGATTGGAATGTAGTTGCCGCTGTCGTATTCCAGCGGCTCGAAGTCCTGATAGATGATCTCGTTCTTGTACGGGAATGCGTCGGGCGGGATGTAGTTGCGCCGCCTGATCTCCGCGCGATCGATGCCAAGCTCGCGCGCGCCGATATCGAGCAGGCGCTCCATCACGAATACCCCGTGCTGGCGGCCTGCACCGCGATACGGCGTCACGGTCGGCAGCGTGGTGAAGACCGCGGTGAACGTGCTGTCGTAGTGGGGCACGACATAGGGCCCGAGCAACGTGCACTGGGTGTTGATCGGCACCGTGAGGCCATAGGGGTCGTATGCCCCAGCATCATGCAGGAACAGATCCTTAACGCCGAGAATTCTGCCGTCTCGATCGAACGCGATTTCGGCATCATGGATCTGACCGCGCTCGTGGGTCGTTGCGAAGAAATGCTCCGAGCGATCCTCGATCCATTTCACCGGCGCATCGAGCTTGCGGGCGATCCAGGGGATCAGCACTTCTTCCGGATAGAAGAGCATGATCTTCGGCCCGAATCCGCCGCCAATAAACGGTGCGATCACGCGCACCTGGCGTTCGCTGAGTCCCAGCATCGCCGCCAGGCCATTACGCAGGAACACCGGCGCCTGGGTGGTGTCCCAGATCGTCATGCGATCGGCCTTGGCATCCCACTGCGCGACGATGCCACGCGTCTCGATGGGCGATGACGTACCGCGGTCGTACTTGAAGCGCCGGCGAAGGACGAGGGCGGCCTTACCCGGAACTGCCGCGTAGTGGCCCTTGGTCTGCCGCACATGCGCCGAGACATTCGAGCCGAGATCGTCGTGGACGAGCGCTGAGCCCGATTGCAATGCGCGTTCGAGATCGACGACCGCAGGCAGCGGTTCGTAGTCGACGATCACCTCGCCCACGGCATCTTCGGCGAGGTAGCGATTGCGAGCAATCACGACTGCGACCGGTTCCCCCACATGCCGGACCTTGTCTTTTGCGAGCGGCACCTGGGTGCGCTCATTGAACACGCTGTCCTTGATGGGCGGTGCGGGCACGAGCAGCGGCCCCGGTTGCCAGTAGTCGCCAAGATCGCTTGCCGTATAGATGGCGATAACACCTTCCCGCTGCAACGCCGCGTGCGTATCGATCCTGCGGAGACGGGCGTGCGCATAGGCGCTCCGTACGAACGCGGCATGGAGCATGCCGGGCAGCTCGATGTCATCGACGAAGAGCGCGCGACCCGACAGGAGCTTTTTATCCTCGTTGCGGGTGATGGGTGCGCCGAAGTAGCGAGTGGTCATGATCGATCTCCGGCGCGGGCTCGCACGCACGCGATGGCCAGTGCGCGGCGTGTCAGCACGCCCGCGAGATGCCGCTGAAACGCTGGCGTGGCGTGGACGTTGCCAAGCGGACGAATCTCCGTGCGTGCGATCGATCCGGCGTCGCGTATGCGCTCTTCCGAGATGCCTTCGCCGATCAACGACTGCGCGGCTTTCGGGGCGAGCAGCGGCACATCGCCGGCGTTGCAATAAGCAAGGCGGGCCGCGCGACACAATCCGTATTCATCGAACTGAACGGATACCGCGACACCCATCATCGCAAAGTCACCCTGCCGCCGTGCCAATTCAAGGAACGCGACACCGGTGCGGGCGGGTGCGATCGGCAGCTCGACTTCGACGAGCATCTCGATCGCGTTGAGGGTCGTCGCCAGTGTTCCGGTGAAAAACGCTTCGGCTGCAATCGCACGCGCACCTTGGGTCGATTGCACATGGATTCGTCCGTTCAGCGCGAGCA
>JANMUI010000874.1:0-9270 GCA_031391405.1 Betaproteobacteria bacterium | reverse complement strand
GCCGGATCATCGTCCATCTTCGCGGTATAGGCGATGTTGTAGCCCTTCCACGAATCCGGATGGAACTTATCGATCTGCTGCTGGATGAACCCGAGATTCTGCTTGCCGGGGAACATCTGCCCATGTGCGAGCAATCGGGTGGAGCCGGCGATGTTGTTGACGAAATCGCGCACCGCCGCCGTCTGATAACCGGTGAGGTTCATCGCAGTCAGCGATTCATCGATGCTCCGCGGAATACGTGGCTTGTCTTCGCCCGGCGCCTGGAACAAGCCGAGCGGGGCATTGCTCAGAATTGCTACCGATACCTGGCTATCGAGGTAGACGTCCTTCACGAACTGCGCGAGATAGAAATTCGCGCCGTCGATGGGTGTTTGCCCCAATGCAGGATTCCAGGCTTTCCATGGGCTTCCCAATTCGTCGGGCAGGCCCTCGGTGTTGAACGGGTTGTTCTTGAAGCCCGCTTTCTCGGCGGCAGGCCCCTGCCCTTGCGAAAGCGCGCGCAGTCCGGTCGGTCCCGGCATCGTTTGGCGGATCATGTGCAGTTGATCATCGAACACGAAGAGGTCGCGCGGGACGGCTTCAGCCCCGTGCGCGGATCCGAAAATTTCAATCGGCTGGACGTCAAAGAAATGCCCGAACACTTCGTTCATGGAGATGAACGCCGCAGCCATGCCACCTGACGTCGCGAGAAAGCGCCGGCGGCTCATACCGAGCTGCTTGCTCGTATCGTCGGCAAGCGCGGCGATGCGTGCCTCGACTTCCTTCTGCTGGGGGGTCTGCTTGCTCGGCAGATACTCGCCGTTCGATATGACCTGGGTCGGGATTGGTGAGTGCAAGGTATCGACGGTATCAGCGCGCGCCAGCAACTCAAACTGGCTGTCACTCAACCAAGCGTCTTCTTCACGTGAACCCGGGATTCGACTTGACATGGATCGGCTCCTTTTGGGTGGGCCGCGCCGCATTATTCGACCATCCTGACGCAGCCTGAATCGACATACGTTACACAACGGGGTTCAGCAACCGAGCACATCATGCTCCTGGCGACGGCTCTTCGGTTAGGATAGACCATTGCCAATTTCCGCGCACTCGCCCTATGACCGCAGCACGTTATCCGCATGTGTTTTCCGCCGGCCGCATCGGCAATGTGAGCCTTCGCAATCGGGCGATCGTGGCGCCGATGACGCGAACCAGCGCGACGGTCGATGGCCGGGCCACGCCGATCATGGTCGACTACTACGCCGAGTACGCTCAGAGCGGCTGGGGACTCGTCATGGTCGAGGCGACATACATCGACAAACACTATAGCCAGGGCTACAACAACCAGCCGGGCATCGCCGACAACGCGCAACGCGACGCATGGAAACCGGTGGTCGATGCCTGCCATCGCGCGGGTACACCGGTGTTCCTGCAAATCATCCATTCGGGCGCCGTCAACCAGGGTAACCACTGGATCAAAGGGTCGATCGCGCCGTCCCCTGTCCAGCCGAAGGGGCAACAGATCGATCGCTACGGTGGCGAGGGGCCGTTCCAGGTGCCGCGCGCCATCACGCTTGAGGAAATCAAGCGGGCAGTTGCCGATTTTGCGGCCGCCGCCAGACGCGCGGCAGAAGTCGGCTTCGATGGCATCGAAGTGCATGGCGCGAACGGCTATCTGCCCGACCAGTTCCTCACCACCTACACGAACCATCGCGACGACGAGTACGGCGGTGCAATAGAGAATCGCGTGCGATTCCACACCGAAGTGATGAAGGCCGTTCGTGACGCGGTACCGGCACATATTCCAGTCGGCGTGCGCATTTCGCAGACCAAGGTGAACGATCTCACCTATGTCTGGCCGGGTGGCGTGAGCGATGCCGACGTTGTGTTCCCTGCACTCAAGCGCGCCGGAATCGACTACATCCACGTCAGTGCGCATCTTGGTTGCACACCGGTCTTCGATTCGGGTTTGAGTCTCGCGGCCCTGGCGAAACGTGCCACCGGAATGACCATCATCGCCAACGGCAAGCTGCACGATCCGGCCCTCGCGGAAGAGGCGTTGGCGAAGGGTGACGGCGACTTCTGTGCGATCGGCAAAGGCGCCCTCGCCGATCCGGCCTGGCCGCTGAAGGTTCACCGTGGCGAGGCACCGATTCCATTCGACCCCGCGATGACAAGCCCACTCGCGACGATCGCCAATACGGCAGCGTGGCGCCGGGCCGCGTAGCGAATCCTCAACGCGGTACCCTTAAAAGGAACTCGAACAATGAATCCGCGATCCGTCGTTGCCGTCCTTAGCGGTCTTATCCTCATGAACGTTTGGAGCGCCGCGACCGCGCAGACCGACGCGTGGCCGCAAAAGCCGGTGCGGATCGTCGTGACGTTTTCGCCCGGCGGATCGAGCGACATCGTTGCGCGCGCGCTCGCAGTGCCGTTGCAGGCAAAGCTCGGACAGCCGGTCGTGGTGGACAATCGCCCAGGTGCCGGTGGCTCCATCGGTGCGGCCGAAATTGCGCGCGCCGCGCCGGACGGCTACAACCTTCTGATGTCGAACACGACGCCGATATCGCTCTCACCGTTCATGCTGGAGCCCTCGCCTTACGATCCGATCAAGAGCTTCACGCATGTCAGCCTCGTGGCCACCGTTCCCGATGTGATCATGGTGCATCCCTCGGTCCCGGCGAAGAACATGGCGGAGCTCGTCGCCTGGATTAAAGTCCAGCCAAAGCCCGTGGCGTATGGATCGGGTGGTATCGGTTCGATCGGGCACATCCTCGGCGAAACTTTCAAGAAGGAATTGGGTCTTGCGATCGAGCACGTTGGCTACAAGGGCAGCTCACCGATGATTACCGATCTCATGGGTGGCACCCTGAGTTTTTCGTTCGACACGCTGCCGCAGAACATTCCGCATATGAAAGCGGGCAAGCTCCGGCCACTCGCCGTGACGTCTCGCGAGCGATCCGCGATCGCCCCCGACGTACCCACCATCGTCGAGGCTGGCATGAACAACCTGATCGCCGAGAATTTCATCGGCGTAAGCGCACCGGCACGATTACCGGATGCGATCGCGACCAAGCTGCATGCCGCGATTCAGGAATCACTCGACGATCCCAATTTGGCCAAACGATTGGCCGACCTCGGACTTTCGATTCGCAAGATGCCGCGGGCGGAGTTCTCGAAGTTCGTCGAGAACCAGATTACCGGGTGGGGACCGGCGGTGAAGGCTTCCGGCGCGAAACTCAACTGATCGTTTTCACGGGAGACATGCAATGCCCGGCGTATCGATTCACGTCGTCGATGTTTCACGCGGCGTCGTAGCCCGCGGCCTGCGGGTGGAGGTCTTCGCAACCGCGCCGGATCGGCGACTCATTGCAAGCGGCTCGATCGCGGAAAATGGCGTGCTCGACGATGCGGCCCTCGCTGCAACGTTCGAACACGGGCATTACGAAGCGGTGTTCCATATCGCCGACTATTACAAAAGCGAAGGCGTTCCGCTTCCTGCGACACCGTTTCTCGATATCGTGAGCTACCGATTCGGCATCACTGATTCCCGACAGCACTACCACCTGCCGTTCAAGATGACGCCCTGGGGCTACTCATGCTTTCGGGGTGGGGCGTGAACGATCCGGTCACGCTTTGGGCAACCGCTCCCAGTCGATCTTGATCGCGGGAAGAATCGAGACGGCAAGCTCACCTTTCATCTCATGAATGGCGGGACGGCCGTACGCCCTGCCCTCTAGGCGATAGACCGTGACCACCCAATCGGTTGGATGCACGAACCACACTTCCGGTACGCCGGCACGCTCGTACGCGGCAAGCTTCACCGTCTGATCGTGCCCTGCTGTCCCTGGGGAAAGCACCTCGACCACCCAATCGGGCGCACCGCGCATGCCGCGATCATCGAGCTTCGATGCATCGCACACCACGAACACGTCAGGTTGAACGACCGTATCGGTCTTCTCATCGGCTTCATCTGACTTCGGGAGCCGCACGTCGAATGGCGCAATGTAGGCGCGGCAGGGGTTGCCGTCCAGGGCGACGCGAGCTTGATGATAGATTTCTCCGGCCCACTCCTGATGCACGCGATTCGGCGCGGGCGACATCAGATAGGCGACGCCATCCACCAACTCATACCGCACGTCGTCCGGCCACGTCAGGTAGTCACCGTAGGTGTGATAGGCGTTGTCGCGAAGAGGCAGGCCCATGGCGGAATGGGGGTGGCAGAAGGACCAATATTGTAGTCCGTCAGACTTCTGCACGGTGACCACGCAGAAGTCTACGAGATGGCGCATTCGTCGAGTCGATGTTTGCGCCGCAGATTCGAGTTCCGGTTGTCGCCTCTCGACCCTACGCGGACGGTGACGAGTGTCTCCTTGCGGGGCATCCAAGACAGGACTGATCTCGGGGACACGAAAAACCGGGCAAATCGAGGATCTGGGCGAGCCCACGACCCGACCGGAAATGGCGGTCGCCTGCTCTCAGAGCGGGCGACGGGCGCGCGCCGGTTTGTTGCGAGCTAAGTTCGTTCCGGCTGGCACAACACGTTGGCGACCTACTCCTATCCATCCATCCATCGGCGACATGCCGGTTCGCAATATGCGCATTGCCCACACTGCGGCGGAGCCTTGAAGATCCTCGCCATGATCGAGGATCCGGCGGAATCGGACGTACGGGCCGACGTGGCACCAGTGCTGTCGGAATGCTCCCTCAGGTCACGCTATCGTTGGGCTTGAACCCAGACAGATTCATGAGAACCAACATTCCGCAGATCAGCAAGGACGAGGCCGCAACCATCGCGGAAACGGCGAGGAACGGCTCCGTGTCGCTCTTCATGTTATAGAAAATGAACGACGCCAGCGTCCCGACCGCGCTAAGAAAGACGGCTGCCCAAAGAAATCTCCTCCGGCTGGGCTCGACCCACGTCCGCGCCGCGACTAGCGCCATCGTCGCGATCAGAAGACACACGAAATTCACCGACGCAATGCCGGGCGAAAAGAAATAATCGAAAATCTTCTGGTGACTCGCCGTTTTATCCGGCCCCTGACACAGGGTGGAGCGCCAGAAATTCCCGCCGATCTCCTCCGCTCGCGAGACCAATACGCAATACGACGCTCGCGCAAAGCGCAACGTCGTGAACACCGACGATGCGAACAGCAGGGAGAGGACCCCTATCTTGAGAAGATTAAGATGGCGCTCGACAACGGTTCCCGCGATGTCCAAGGCCAGTATCCTAGCCAACCGGGTCACGTCGAAGCTCCAGCGTTCGTCGGTAAGCGTCAACGCGTTGCGTCTGGCAAGCCCTTTCAGCCTCTCGGGCAAATCCTCCTCGCGAGGCATTCTGGCGCCCTCGACCAGAACGGGGAAAATCGCGCGATCTCCCACGAGTGCGGCCTCGATCTCGGCGGCCACATGATCGCTTGCATCATGCAAGCGCGGCTTTCCATTTTCGCTCGGCACGAGCCAGTTCGAGCCGATTAGAACGATCAGCGCGCCGGCGTCTCCCATCGCGGTGTCGATCTTGCGAACGAAATCCTCGCCAGCATCGATTCCGCCCACATCGCGAAATACCCTGTCTTTTCCGAAATAGCCCTTCAAGGTGTCATCGAGCCGTCCGGCATAGCCTCGCGTGTCGGAGCGCCGATAGCTGATGAAGATCCGGCTTTTTCTGGAATTCGAACTGTGCATCTTCATCACCGAGAGCCTCAATTATTGTGATGAGAATTCTACTTGGCCTGTCGTCGACGTTCTGTACCGATGCAAGGCTGCAATGATGCCGTATCGGTGCCACGTGCTCCTGATTGCGCTCGGTCCGGGTGCTGTGGCGCTGACACTTGAAGACCTGGTTGCGGTGGGGTTGCAGGTGCACGCTCGTATGCTTCGCCGGTTCGCGCCCACCGGTTTGCGCTGCTAGCTAGGAGTATCCGGAGATGCCCACGTACTCCCCCGTCATCGCGCACTAAATGGAAGCTCTTGGGCCTGCTCTTGGGCCTTGAGTGCCAGCTATCTAATATCGCAGCGTGGCCGGGTTCGGACTTCTCAAATGCTCCCGTCAAGGATCGGCCACCCCACCGAACCGCGAGATCAGTCGGTCGTCCGGAATGAACGTATCCGGTTTGCCAAGTTTGATCTTGCCGAAATTCAAATGCGTTGGATTCAACAGATAGTTGCTCTCCTGCGGTACGACCGCGCTTGGAGCCCGCAAAACCGCCGTGTTGGCTCGTTCCAACCATTCGGTCCCGATCCTGCGGAGATACTCAATCTGCCTCGGGCTTCGCCAGTGGCTTGGTAGCGCAGATGACGCGACGGCGTCGACACGGATGCTCGGTGGGATTCTTACCGCGATGATTACATACTCCGCACGTAGCGGCTGGTCCTGAACCAACATCTCGAGCATTGCTAAGGATCACGTACTCGCCGTGTAGACGACGCGCACACCCTTGGGATTCCAGAGTCCTCCGTAGAGGCGAGCACCTTCGCCGCTGAAGGCGTCGGCTGCGCGCGCTCGTGTGACGATACGAGAAACCTCGATGCCCAGCGCCGTCACGCGAACACGCCGTGCTCGATTTGCCCCAAGGTATCCAATACGGCCTCTGCGCCCAGGTCGGTATCCAACAATGAAAGGGGGCTCGCCGAACCCAACGCTCGATTCGGAGACTTAAGCCATTCCAACGCCTTTGCCCGGTTCTCAAAGACAGCGATCGCGCGATGCACGGCGCGCGCCACGCGCAGCACTTTCGCGGATTCGTCAGAACTGAGTCTCCCCTCTTTCTTCCGCCTAATGAGCGTTCGCTCGGAGATTGCCAGTAGACGGCACAGTTCCGCTTGGCTCAGTCCGACCCCCTTCGCAATCGAATCGACCGCGGCCGCCGGCAGTCCACGCCGGACAAGCTCGATCCACTCGCCGGGCGTCCTGGGCTTACCTCGAACAACTCCAGCGCCACCCAAAAGACGCTCAACGCTCGTTGTGCTCATTTGATTCCTCGCCGACCAACGCCATATGGCAGGTAACTTATTGCAATTTTTCGGCAAATTCAACGCGCCACGCCAGCGACATGCTCGGCACGAAGAAACGCATATCCGAAGAAATTGGGCGCGGGATTGACTTGGATTTGCAGAAGCAGCGCAACACCGCAAGGTCTTGCCTGTCGATGGTTGCTGGAGTATTGAGCATTGTCCGGATATCCTGGAGCAGCATGCCGCGTGGTTCGTGAAGGGATATTTCATGTCGATAACGCTGAGTGACGCGCTGGCACGCCTCACAGTGCCGGAGTTGAAGGATTTGGTGAGCCACCTGCCGGGTGCCGAAACGGCCGGGCGCAAGGACCAAGTGATTGGGCGAATCATCGCCGGCATGCTCGGCCCCGGATTGAAGGCGATCTGGTCGGCCCTTGACCCGACGCAGCAGGCTGCCGTCGCTGAAGCGGCACATGACCCGCTCGGCGAGTATTCGGAGCAGCAGTTTCGTGCTAAGTACCAGCGCGTCCCGTCGTTTCACGTAGCTGGTGCCAAATCACACGGCTATTCCAGCAGCAAGGCCTCGGCCTTGGGCCTGTTCATTCACTACGTGCACGATGAGCGTCGCTATTTGATTCCGGCCGATTTGCAGGCTCGCATGAAAGCGCTGGTGCCGGCGCCGGCCCCGTTGAGCCTGGAGAGCTCCGCGACGCTGGCGGACCACGAAGGCGTGATGATGCGCCTGACCGAGCGCGAAGCCTTGCAGGAAGTGGTGGTGATGTTGCGCTCGATCGAGCAGGCGCGCATTCAGGTCAGTGAGAAAACCGCGCTGCCGAGCACGGCTGCCATGCGCTTTCTCACCGGAAAACTGGTGGGCGGCGATTTCTACTCCTGGGGCGAGAAGAAGAACAAATGGGACCAGGAAATCGGCCCGATCAGGGCCTTTGCCTGGCCCATGCTATTGCAGGCCGGCGCTCTGGCAATCCGTGCGGGCGGTCACCTTGCGCTCAGCCCCGCTGGTGTCAAGGCGCTGAGCGCGCCGCCGGCAGATGTACTGCGCGGGCTTTGGCGCAAGTGGTTGAAGACCACGATGTTGGATGAATTCAGCCGCATCGAGGCGATCAAGGGGCAGAACGCCAAGGGGCGTGTGATGAGCGCAGTCGCTCCCCGGCGGGCGGCGATTGAAGAGGTGTTGCAGGCGTGCCCGGTCGGCCGCTGGGTCACCTTTGACGCGTTCTCACGCTTCATGCAGGCGTCCGATCTGATATTCGAAGTGACGCAAGATCCTGGGAAACTCTACGTGGCCGAGCGCCAGTACGGAAGTCTGGGCTATGCCGGCTCGGGCGGCTGGAACATTCTGCAGGAGCGCTACATAGCGGCCGTGCTGTTCGAGTATGCGGCAACGCTCGGCATGGTGGATGTGGCCTACTGTGATCCGGCGGGAGCACGCGATGATTATGGTGGTATGTGGGGCACCGACGAGCTGGCCTACCTGGGCCGCTACGACGGCATGCGTGCGATTCGTCTGACTCCGCTCGGGGCATACGTGCTCGGCCTCGAGGCCGACTACCAGCCGGTCGCGATTGCGAGCAACGTGGCGTTGTCGGTGTTGCCCAGTCTGCAGGTGAGCGTTGTACGCGGCACGCTCGGCACCGAGGAGGCGCTGTTGCTCGAAAACTGGGCGGTGCCGGAACAGGCGGGGAGTTGGCGGCTCGATCGGGAGAAAGCGCTATCCGCCATCGAGAAAGGCTACGATATCGCCGAATTGCAGGGATTTCTGGAACGCCGCGACGACCAACCGCTACCCGAGTTGGTCGAGTCCTTCATCCGGAAGTGCGCGCGTAACGGCAAGGCGCTCAAGACGGTCGGAAGCGCAGTTCTCGTTGAGTGCCGCGACGACGAAACCGCCGAGGCAATTGCCGGGCACAAGGAGACGGGCTCATTATGCTTGCGCGCAGGGCCAAAAACGCTGGTTGTTCGCACCGACCATCTGGACAATTTTCGTGAGAGGATCCGCGTGCTCGGCTTCGGCATGGCTTCGTGATGGTCGATCGCTGACAATGACCGGTTTCTGATCGAGGCCGAACGCGCTGCACACAGTCGTTATGACCCATAGCGTCAGGCATGGGGAACTTACGCTCTCGATCGCGTAAATTCCCAACCCTAAGCCGGCCGAGCCGAAACCAAGCAGGGATGCATGCTAAAGGGCCGGGAAGAGATTTCGTAGGAACAAGGGGCACTCCCGAATAGCACTTGCTCAATCCAATAATACGATTTGGCAGTCGCCCTCCGTTAGAAGATTGACCGTTCGCCCAGAGCCATTCGAAAGGTGCATGGCCG
>JANMUI010000839.1:0-5016 GCA_031391405.1 Betaproteobacteria bacterium | reverse complement strand
CATCGCCAGATAAACGAAGCAGGCGAAGCCGATCGCCCAGGCGATCTCCATACCCAACAGGCTGAATACCAGCAACACCACGAGCATCGTGACGAGGAGCACGATCAACCTTTCCGCGGATAGCCCTGACGATAATCGTCGATTGCGTGAATGACTTGCCGTATCTGATAGAGCGCCATCAGCACGCACCCGACCGAGAGCGGCCAATGGCGCAGCGAATCGGGCGCGCCGGTGGCGAGCATGTTGGTCTGCGCAGTGAGCTCGAGGATGGGCATGTTGTGCCACACCAGGAAACCGAGCATGACGAATACCGCGCCTTGCATGAACAACTCGAGCGCAAAGCGTGGGAGGGGACGGAACTTTTCAATAAACACCATGACCCGCAAGCCTTGCCCGCGGCTCACCGCGACGGCAATCGCAAGATAGGACGCCCAGAGGAAAATGATCCTTGGGAGCTCCTCCGACCACATCGGCGCCCGGTTGAAGAAATACCGCATGCATACCGTGTAGACGATCACCGCGGACAAAGCGACGATGAGGAGCGCCGAGGCGCCGTAGATCGTGCGTTCGAGCGCGCGATCGATGCGCGCGAACCAGGACTGCGATGGCATCCCGTCAATCCGCAAAATCGCGCAACAGCTGGCCCGGTCGCCCGCAATCGGTGATCGGTCCGTTCTCATCGACGACCCGCGCGCCGTTCACCCACACGCCATGCAGCCCAACCGCAGGCGTATGCACCCGACTCGCCCCCGCCGGCAGATCCGCAACGCGTCGCTTCTCGCCGCGCCCAACCTTCGCCGGGTCGAAAAGCATCAGGTCCGCGCATGCACCGGGAACCAGTCGACCGCGATTCTTGATGCGATACACGCTTGCCGTACGACTCGTGACGAGTTGCACCGCCTGCTCCAAGGTCATGTCGCCACGCTCCCGCACCCAATGGCCGAAGAGATGCAACCCGAATCCGGCATCGCAGAGGAACGACAGGTGTGCGCCGGCATCCGACAACGCAATCGCTGAATGCGGATGGGTAAGCAATTTCCTGACGGCGGTCTCATCGGTGTTGAAGAGCTTGCATTCGACCATCGCGTCGAGCTCACCATCCAGACCCCAATCGAAAAACCAATCGAAGGGATCCTTGCCCGCCGCTTTGGCGAGCTCGGTGACGTTCTTGCCGACGAGATCACGATTTTTCGGGTTCTTCGCTTCCCGAATCGTCATGTGCGCGAGCGAGTGATAGGAAAAGCGGTTCGGCACCGTCTTGGCACCCGCCTCCGCCTTCACCGCACGGCGAAACTCAGGCGATGCCAACACCCGCGCATAACCGTCGCTGCCTTCCGCCTCGATCGCCGGCCGCCATGACAGAAAAGCTTCGAGAGGGTACGGATGCCGCAGCACGAATTCCATGCCGAGCGCAAAACAACCGACCTGCCCCCATAACTCGCGGCCACGACCGCGCGCCGCGCTGATCTCTTCGAACTCGCTGAACACACGGGTGGGATCGTTCGGGTCGACGAACATCGCAGCGATCATCACCGGGCGTTTGTTGCTGGCGGAGACCTTCTCCAACCAAGGCACCGTGGTCTTCATGCCCTTGGTAAGCATGAAAACGCCCTTGCCGGCTTCGCCTAACGCGCCGGTGAGCTCCATCATCTCGTGCTCATCGGCCAGGCGGGAGGGCATCGGAATACCGCTCTCGCCGTTGTGCTGCTCGAGCGTGGAGGTGGCAAAACCGCACGCACCGGCCTGCATCGCTTCCTTGACGATCGCTTTCATCTTCGCGACTTCGGCAGGGGTCGCGGCACGATCGGACGATTCCGCGCCAAGCACGTAGGTACGCACCGATGAATGGCCAACGAATGATGCGACATTCGGCACGAGCCCCTTCTTCTCCAGCATCGCGAGGTAATCGGGATACGATTCGAATTGCCAATCGACACCAGCTTCGAGCGCCTCGAGCGACATCCCCTCGACGTGCGTGAGATTGCGTAATGTCTGACTGCGGTCCTGGGCGCGGCAAGGCGCGATGGTGAAGCCGCAATTGCCGATGACGACACTCGTCGCACCGAGTGCGACGGAGGGCGTGGCGTAGGCATCCCAGCAGAGCTGGGCATCAAAGTGGGTATGCAGATCGATGATGCCTGGCGCCAGCACGAGGCCTTGGGCATCGACCGTCTGACGGGTAGCGCCAAGGTCGCGACCGATGTCGGCAATGTGGCCGCCCTGGACGGCGAGATCGCCCGCGCGACGCGGAGTGCCAAGGCCATCGATGATGACGGCGTTCTTGATGACTAGATCGTGCATGCTCAGTCCTCCAAAAAAATGATGAACCACAGGGGACGCAGGGGACACAGTAAACGCCGGTCAATTCATGATCAGGCCCGGGAGAGAGCGAATCCGAGCTAATTTGACGACACGACAACGTCCATTGCGGGCACCCAATTCAAGCGTGTGCCGTTACTGCGTCCTCTGCGTCCCCTGTGGTTCACGCCATTAGGTGTACCGGGTTAGATAGAAGGAATCTTCACATGCAGCACCGTCGGCTTCCCGCCCCGCACTGCCGCCAGCGCCCGCTCCACCGCGCCCGGCACTGCCTCCGGATCGCTCACGCTCTCGCCGTGCCCGCCCACTGCTTCCACGACCTTCGAGAAATCCACGTCCGCCTGTAGTCCCGCCTGGAATTTGTTGGATGCAAACGCCTCCCCTTGCGCGTACATCCGCAATGTCGCCTCCTTCACCGCAGACCACCCCGAGTTGTCCAGCACCACCGACAGAATCGGCAACCCGTACTGCTTCGACACGGTGTATGTCGACGACGGATTATTGAAGTAGAAGCCGCCATCGCCCACGAACTGCACAACCGTTGCATCGGGGCGCGCGAGCTTCGCGCCGAGCGCGAGTCCTGCAGAGCAGCCGAGCCCGCCCCCTGCAAAGCCGTGATAGGTGCCGGGTTCGGTCCGCTGCACATGATTCAGTACGGTTGGCACATTACGCACGGCCTCGTTCACGATGATGTCGGTGGCCGCCAGGCACTTGGCCACTTCGGCACATAGATACGCCGGATTCACCGCGCCCTGCATGCCGCGATTCTGTTCGGCCTTGGCAACTCTCTCGCGACGCTCCCGGCTCTCGCGGGCGATCACCTGCAAGCGGGCTGCCACTTTTGCCGTGAAGGCCGGCGTTGCGCGCTCGCGCAGGGCTTCGAGCAACTGTCGCATCGCAAACACGCTATTGGCTTCCATCCGCAGGTTGGAGGCGAAGCCCCACATCGGGAAGTCTTCCTTGATCACGTCGATGTCGATGTGCGCCCAGTAGAGCGCGTCGTTCTCTTTCACCTGGGTCGGAATCCATGGGACATCGACGTCGATCAGGACACCGACGTCTGATTTCATGAGCGCTTCACCGGGCGCAAAGCCGACGAAGCAATCCGAATCGCGCGGTATGTTCACATGGATCGGATGCGATTCGTAGACGCGGATTCCGGCAAGGTGGGCGAGCGCATCCAGCAGCTTCGGCGCCTCCGGATTGCGTCCCGCATACGAGGTCACGATGATCGGATGGTCGGCTGCGATCAGCCGGTCGGCGAGCGTCGCGATCAACGCGGGGTCGGCAAGGCCCGCATGCACCGCACCATACCGGTCCGCCGGGAACGATCTGACCGCGCCGGTGTCCCACTCTTCCGCCAAGGTTTCGCGCGGCAGCATGAGATAGACCGGGCCGGGCGGATCGCTATGGGCAACGCTGTGCGCGCGGCGCAGCACTTCCTTGGTGATGACCCCCGATGGCAATGTCCACTCCCACTTCACGTAGTTGCGAACGATGCTGCCCTGATCGAACGGCTCTTGGATGAAATGCACATAATTGTCGCGCGCACCCACCCGTTCACCACGCACCGTGTACGGCGCCTTGCCCGCCATCAGCAGCACCGGCACCCTGGTGCGCCGCAGGTTGTGCGCGCCCATCGCGCAATTCGCCGTTCCCGCATCGACATGCACGATCACCGCCTGGCCGCGCCCGGTCACGTTGGCAAACCCGGCTGCCATGTGCATTGCGGTGTTTTCATGGGGGCACAGGATCGTTTTCGGGAATGCGCGGCCTTCACGACTCCAGCGCGCCATCTCCTCGATGAGCGGGGCGTGATCAGTGCCAAGATTGCAGAACAGGTATTCGATGCCGACTTCGTTCAACCCTTCCAGGAAGAAGTTCGAGGTCGTCCGAACGTTGAGCTGGGGCGTTTTATCCATTGGATGCACTCTGGGGGCGGATTGGCAGACGATCCGTATATCATCGCCTTGGCCACGAGGCAACCGGGAGCTCGCCGCTACGGTCTGGCGTGGCGCGGTGCATGGATGGCCGGTGTGCCCGCGAGAAGAGCGCGTACACTCGTGGAATCACGACTTCGGACGGGCAGCGCATTCGTAGCATTCGCAGGAGCGGTAACGTGGAACCATTGATCCTGACTCTCGATCGTGCCGGACTTCCATCAGATTGGGTGGAGATCGAAGAGGCCATCACCTATCACGCGAGGGGCGTCGTGGTCTACTCGCTGGGTGACTTCGTCTGTGAGTATCGGGGCGGTATCCAGCGCGACGGCCGGCGATCGCGCATCGAAACCCGGTCGATCCTCGCCATTCGCGGGCTGCACGCGAAGGCACATGAACCCGCACGCGCGCCGGTCGTGGCGAATCGCCTCTTGTTCGCCCGCGACCGGCACCTCTGCGCGTATTGCGGACTGCGCTTTCTTACCCGCGATCTTTCGTGCGATCACGTGGTTCCGGCATCGAAGGGCGGGAAACATCATTGGATGAATGTGGTGACCGCATGCCGAACGTGCAACACGCGCAAGGCCGATCGCACCCCGGAACAGGCGCGCATGGCGCTTCGCTACGTGCCGTATGTGCCGAACCGCTACGAGCACTTCATCCTTCGCAACAGGAACATCCTCGCGGATCAGATGGAGTACCTCCTCGCGGGTGTGCCGCGCGGCAGCCCGCGAATGGCGAGGATCGACCGGGTTTC
>JANMUI010000829.1:0-8073 GCA_031391405.1 Betaproteobacteria bacterium | reverse complement strand
TGAACTGGCGCCCATAGCGAGTGACGCGCCAGCGGCGGGTGCGTGAAATCTTGGCGATCAGGCCGTGAGCGTGGAAGCGTCGAAAGGTGCGGCTGACTTTGGCGCTTTGCTTTCTGGGATCGTGCCCGCAAGAGCGCAGGTGAGAGGTCGATTCAAGTTGTGCCTGGGTCACCTTCGTGGCAAACCCTCATCCATGCGCTTTCGCCTGCGCCGTCCAAACAAGGTCGTGTCGAGATCGGTGAGCGGCTTGGCGACCTCGCGCGCGTATTGCGCAAACAGACGTGCGACCGGCGGTAACGACACGTCGCGTAGGTTTGCCAGTCCCACATCGCTCGCGGCCTGGGGCAAATCGAATGGTAACGGACGCAGCATCGGTCCCATCTCGCTCAGGTGCAGCAGTGAGCCGGGCAAGGTGGTGAGGAACTGACCCGTTGCGAGCAGCTGAAACCGCAAGGGCATGGACATCGACGTGACCGCGGGGCGCTCGGTCGGCACGCCGAGAGCGGCGAGGCTGGTGGCGGTGAGCCGCCCGATTACGGTGTCCGGGGACGGCAGAATCCAGCGTTGCTGTCGCAGATCATCGCTGGTGACCTTGCGCTTGCGCACGAGCGGGTGGTTCGCGCCGGCGACGATGAACAGCTTTTCCTCGTATAGCGGCTCGAAGGTGATGCCCTCGCTCTGGACGCCCTGCGGTGCACGGCCTACCATAATGTCGGCGACTCGCGATCGAAGCGCGCGACTCTGCTGCTCGGAATCGACCTCCAGAACGTGGTACCGGAGCCCCGGTCGATCTTGTGCGAGACGCGTGAGAACCCGAGGCAGAAAGCCCGCGACCAGGATCGGCGCGCCGACGACGCGCAGCTCGCCCGCCGTCGGATCGGCCATCGCCTCGAACTCCTCGGTGACGTGACGCAGCTCGGCGAAGATGTTGAGCGCGCGCGCGATCAGCACCTTACCTTCGGCGGTCGGCGCCACGCCGCGCCCGGTGCGATCGAGCAAGCGCAAACCTAGCTTCGCTTCGAGCACGGCCACCGTCTTGGAGATTGCCGGCTGCGTCAAGGCGAGTTGCCCCGCGGCCTTGGCGAGGCTGCCGGTCTGGGCGGCTGCAAGCAGCGCGTGCAGTTCGTGCAGCTTCAGTCGTCGCGCGAGTCGTGCATCCGCATCCATGGAGCACCCATGAGAAAAAGTTATAGCCGCTTGAATACAAAGCATACCTGGATATAGGTGGATTCAGCGTAGGCTTGTTGCAAGCGAGGTACGCACGTTCTCGAGCCCGAGCATCACGCGCTTCGTGTCTTGGTCATCCACCTTGAGGAGAGCGCCGTGAGGACAGGAAATGCAGTTATCGCGCGATTCGGTATCGCCAGTGCAGTGCTGGCCGCTGCGGCGATGGCGAGCGCGCAGGAGTATCCCGCCAAGCCGGTCCGCGTCATCAGTCAGGGCGCGGTGGGAGGTGCCGTGGACGTTACCGCACGCATCGTCGCCGATCAGCTCGCACGAATCTGGAATCAGTCGGTGTTCGTCGATAACCGCCCCGGCGGGGGTGGCGTCGTGGCGGCGCAGGCAGCAGCGAAGTCCGCGGCCGATGGATACACGCTGTTCGCGGTAGCCGCGTCGGCATTCGTGATCGCGCCGGTGACGCACAAGAATCTTCCCTACGACACGGAAAAGGACTTTGCGCCAATCGGGTTCATCGCTGAAAACCCGCTCGTCGTCGGCGTCGCCGAAAGAATTCCGGTGCGCACCGCGAGCGAGTTGATCGCCCTCGCGGCGCGCGAGCCCGGCAAGATCGAATACGGCGCCAATACGCCGGGCAGCTTTCCGAACCTCACCGCGGAGCTGTTCGCGAGCCGCGCGAATGTCGTCTTCACCTTCGTTCCATACAAAGGCATCGCACCGGCGCTGCAAGACTTGATGGCCGGACGCATCGCGATGGTCGTCGAGGGGATCGGCGGGATCGCCGGCCAACTCAAATCCGGAGCGCTACGGCCGATTGCCGTGACCTCGGCGCGACGCCTGCCGAACTATCCGGAGATTCCAACCTTGGCCGAAACCTTGCCGGGCTTCGAAGCGATCGGTTGGTTCGCGCTCGTTGCCCCTGCCGGCACGCCGGCGTCCATCGTGAGCAAGGTGAGCGACGATTTGCGGCGTGCAATCGCGCAGCCCGAGGTGAACGCGAAGCTGATCGAGCTGGGCAGCTATCCGCGCCCGATGACACCAGAGCAGCTCGCCACGTTCATCCGCCAGGAGCGCGAGCGCTGGGCGCCGGTAGTCCGGCAGATGGCGTTCAAGCCGCAGTAGGCCAATCCCCGCGATCGAACCGCAGTGACGCCGATGTAGCGCGTCGGCAATAAATAGAACTGTCCGCTGTTTCGTGAATGGGTTTTGCGCGTGCTGCAAGGTCGCGTAGGGCGAAGCCCGAAGCGGCCTGGCAGCACGCGCGCGGTCATCGGCTGCCTTCATGCGGCCGCCTTGAGCACCTCCCGTCTTGTGCTGACCAACTGGCCTGTGGTGTCGTACGTCGCCAACTTGCCCGGCCCGTGAAACATCGCCAGCGTGGCATCGGCGTAACGATGCTCCCGCACCCTGACACGCATGTGGTGGTAGCGCATCTCATCGGCGCGCAATTGCAGGCCCATGCGATCAAAGCTTACGCAGTTGTCGTTGCCCACCGTGCGTTCGTCCTGCTCGCACAGGATGTCGGGCAAACTTGCGCCGATGAAGGGCACGTAAGCGCTTCCAGCCAACGTGCTCGCCACGCAGAACGCCTGGTTGTGGGCAGGCCGCCTTAGACAATCGCTGCCGTGAGCGCGTTGTGGCGTAGCGCTAAGCCGCCCGCGCCACTTGCTGCCCTCGTCTCTCGGCCTCAATATCGGCGAGCATCGGCAAGCTGATGATAAAAAACATGCCGCCTGCATCCGACGACATTTCTTCGAGCTCGCTGCCGTGGGGAATATACATATAGGTGCCTTCGTCCCGCGTCTTGCCGCCGTGCCAGTGTTTCCCACCATAGCGGATCGATCCCTCGACCAGATAGCAGACCTCGGCGTCTGCGCGCGATTGCGCAGGAATTCTGGCGCCCGGCAGTATTCGCGTGAGCCGCACGCTGGAGCGGTATTCGCTGAATGTGCCTAGGTGTTTGTGCTCCATCCCCGCATATTGGCGGTCGGCCACCCATTGGCAAAACTGCGGTTTCATGACCACCGGCCGGTCATAACGCGCTTTGGGAAATTGAATTTTCTTGCCGGTGATCGACTCAAAACACGCGGCATGCGAATCGACGTTTATCTTGGTGCCATCGGGCTTTATCGTCGTATAGACGCCTTTGGCGAACGTACCGCCTGCGGCGGCGAGCCGCCTGCGCGCGGCATCCAATGCCGCATGGGTAAGATAAGGAATACCGCTGGGTCCTTGGAACTGCAAGATCAGTCCGACGCATGGCTCGCTCTGCAGCTGCGGCCCATAGGCGACCCCTTCCCCGAAATAGCCGCACTCGCCCTCGCGCATTTCCAAATCGTCCTGCTGGCGCACGCCCGACAAGGTGTAGCGAAATTGATCGAAGGTGTGCCGGTGACGCGGCGTGCCATAACCCTTGGAATAACTGATCCAGGCGTAATCCATGTCGACGCCTTCCACGCCCGTATCGAGTGGAAAGGTCTTCGTGATGATTTGGCCCTCGCGCCCGAGGTTCTGTTCCTCGTCGATGACGTCCGCGGCACTTACGATGGTGACTTTGCGCTTCATGTTTTCTCCTCTCCCCCGGGCAGCACATTGACTTGTCGGTATCCTAGCATGTCGCATTCGGAGACTTGGACCAGGGAGGCATCATGCTTGGGGCAATGACCCATCGTAACCATCGCGGATTAAGTATTGTTGTCGGCGTCGCGGCCATTGCCACGGGTCTGGTGGCGCCGCCCTGCGCATTCGCCCAAGCGTATCCAAACAAACCGATTACCTTGATCGTGCCGACCGCTCCCGGCGGGCCGGTGGACGTCACGGCGCGTCTGGTCGCGCCGGAAATGTCGACCATCCTCAAGCAGCGCATCGTCATTGAAAATCGCCCCGGCGCCGCGCAGAAGATCGGTATTCAATCGCTGCTACGCGCGCCCACTGACGGCTACACATTTTCGACGGCCTCGGGGGCGTCACTGACTATCAATCCGCTCATCGATCCTGCGATCGGCTACGACCCTCTTCGCGATTTCACGCTCCTGTCCTACGCCGTCGAGATTCCCTCCCTGCTCGTCATCCATCCCTCCTTGCCGGTGCGTTCGCTTGGCGAGATCGTTGCCTATGCCAAGGTCAACCCGGGGAAGCTCGCCTATGGAAGTGGGGGCAACGGCACCAGTCTTCACTTTGGCACTGAAGCGTTACTCAGCCTGCTTGGCATCACCGCGCTTCATGTGCCCTATAAGTCGAGCGCGCCGGCGCTCCAGGGTCTGCTCGGGGGCGAGATCAACCTTCTTATGCCCGATGTCGGTACGGTCAAATCACATGTCAATGCCGGGAAACTGGTCGCGCTCGCCGCCAGCGGAGCAAAACGCGCCAAGGAATTTTCCAATGTGCCGACGTTCGCCGAAAACGATGTCCCGGGACTCAAAGGCTACGAGGGATACAAGCAATGGGTGGGCTTTATCGCTGCGGCAGGCATTCCCGAGGAGGCATCAACCGCCCTGCAGGGCGCTCTCGAGCACGCATTGCGGGCGCCCAAAATCAAGGAATCGCTTGGTAATTTGGGCTTTCCGGTGGTCGGCTCGACGCCCAAGCAATTCGCTGCATGGTTGCGCGCCGATCTGGAATCCAACAAGAAGATGTTGGATAGCGGCGCGATCAAACTTCAGTAGGCGCGATTGCAGGCGGCCGCGCAAGATTCAGCGTTACGGGCATGGAGTCCTAGAATCAGGACGGGTCGAGCTCGGCGGACTGTGCTCCCTACAGCACCCCCGACATCCCGCCGTCCAAATTGATGCTCGTTCCGGTCACATAGCTGCCTGCGCTCGACGCGAGAAACGTAATCGCGTTCGCGACCTCTTCGGCTTCGCCCATGCGCCCCATCGGGATGTCCTTCTTCATTTCGTCGTAGAGCTTATCGACCGGCACCCCGCGTGCGACCGCGCGCGATTCCCATTGACCCGCCTTGATGCGGCCGATGCAGATCGTGTTGACGAGAATGTTGTCGGCCGCGTACTCCTTTGAAAGCGCCTTGGTGAGCGCAAGGCCGGCCGCGCGGGTAACGGTGGTGGGCATCGTGCTCGCACCGGGCTGCTTGGCGCCAACGTTGGTGATGTTGATGATGCGCCCGCCGCCGCGTTTCTTCATGTGTGGAATGGTGAGTCGCGCCAGACGGATCGCCCCGAACAGTTTCAGATCGAAATCCATCTGCCACATGGCGTCGTCGACCTTCTCGAAATCGCCACGCACCGATGTGCCCGCATTGTTGACGAGAATATCAACGCCGCCCCAGCGCTCGATGGTGCTTGCCACGATGCGCTCGATGTCGGCCAGCTTCGAGACGTCGGCCGATACGGCCAGGGCTTCACCACCCATCGATGCGATGCCGCTCAGGCATTGATCGAGGCGTTCCTTGCCGCGCGCGCACAGCACGACGCGGGCGCCTTCGCGCGCCAGACCGAATGCGGTCGCCTTGCCGATTCCTTGCGTCGCGCCGGTGACGATCGCGATTTTCCCCCTGAGGCCGAGCTCCATGTGTTCCCCTTCGTATCATGCGTTGCGGTGGCGAATGATACGGCTCCGCACGGTATGAGCGCCAGCCGCAGACGAGGTAGAGTAGGCGACCGAGACTGATGAGGAATGAAATCGACATGCAGGACCATTCACCGCGAGGCGGGACGGATCAACGCCGACGATCATTGCTTGGCGCGCTGGCAAGTGCCGGCGTGTTGGCGAATTTGCCGATTGGCGCGAGGGCGCAGGCGTGGCCGACCAAGCCCGTGCAAATCATTCACGGCTTCAACGCCGGTGCAAATCCGGATCTCATCTCGCGCGCGCTGCAACCGGCGTTGTCCGAGCGCCTGGGGCAGCCGGTCCTCGTCGATTCTCGACCGGGCGCATCGGGACGCATCGCGACCACCTATGTGGCCAAACAGCCCGCCGACGGCTATACGCTCATCATGATCACTGGCGGGGACGGCGTGGTTGCGGCGACGGCGCGCGACTTGCCCTATGACCTGTTGCGCGATTTTGCGTTCGTATCGCTCACCACGGTGTTCCCGTTCCTCATTCTCGTGCCGGTCGACTCGCCTTACAAGACGCTCGGTGAGCTGCTCGATGATGCGCGCAAGCGACCGGGCAAACTGAGCTACGGGCACTCCGGTGTCGCATCGACCTTGCATCTGGTCGGTGAGCTCATGAAGGATATGGCTGGGGTCGACATCGTGCATATTCCTTACAAGGGCACCCAGGCGCAGGAGCTCGCGGCGGGTCGTCCGGGACTCGATATGGCCGTGTCGGTGGCGACACCTGCGATGCCCTTCATCAAGTCGGGCAAAGTGCGCGTGATAGCCGTGACCTCGGCCGCGCGCGATCCCGCATTTCCCGATGTGCCCACCGTCGGCGAAACGCTACCGGGTTACGAAGTGACGTCGTGGCTGGGTGTCGCAGCGCCTGCCGGCACGAGCCCGGCGATCGTCGATCGGCTATCGTCCGACATCCGGGCAGTGCTTGCGCGCGATGATGTCAAGGCACGCTTGGCCATCATGAGCGCGCACGGGACGGGCTCGACGGGCGCGGAATTTCGGGCGCGGGTCGCCGCCGATATCGCAAAGTGGCGCCGGCTGGCAGATAGGGTAAAGCTGGAGTGATTCATGCCATTCATCGCCTCTGCGCGCGTCTATCAGCCGTATAAGCTGAATCCAATTGACGCGTAAAATACCCGCAGGGTAGCCTCCTCCGCTTTGATACCTCCGGCGTACGCCGGTGCTGCCCGAATTGATCTTGCGCGCTCACGCCGCCCCCCAAACTATTCCCCATGAAGCCACGTCATAAGCGAATTGCCATCATCGCCGGAGGGGTCGTCGCACTCAGCGTGGCGGTCGGCTTGGTGCTGAACGCGTTTCAGTCCAACATCGTATTTTTCTTCAGCCCGTCGCAGGTCGTGGCCAATGAAGCGCCGATCGAGAAGACATTCCGCATCGGTGGGATGGTCGAGGCCGGCAGTCTCAAGCGCCATCCCGATGGTCTGACCGTATCCTTCAATGTGACCGATACGGCAAAGACGGTGCCGGTGTTCTACACCGGCGTCCTGCCTGACCTCTTCCGCGAAGGAAAAGGCGTGGTGGCGCAGGGGCGCCTTGGCCCCGATGGCGTATTCAAGGCGAGCGAAGTGCTCGCCAAACACGACGAAAACTATATGCCTCCTGAGGCTGCGCACGCCCTCGAGCAAGCCCGCAAGGCCGCTCCCAGCCTGTCGGTCAAATAAAGACTGAAACCACATGGTTCCCGAGATTGGTCAATTCGCGTTGATCCTTGCCTTGCTGCTCGCGGTGGTGCAAGGCGTGCTACCGCTTGCCGGTGCGGCCCGCGCCAATCAAGCATGGATGGCGCTCGCACGCCCGGCGTCACAGGGTCAGTTCTTGTTCGTTGCACTCGCCTTCTGCTGCCTCGCCTATTCATTCGTGAACAATGACTTCTCTGTTCTGAATGTCGCCAGCAATTCCAATTCACGCCTGCCGGTACAGTATCGCTTCGCGGCAAGTTGGGGTTCGCATGAAGGCTCCATGTTGCTGTGGGTGCTGATGCTCGCCGGATGGTCGGTGGCGGTGTCCGTCGCGAGTCGGCGATTGCCCGATGAGATGGTGGCGCGCGTACTCGGCATCATGGGTCTGGTGAGCACGGGCTTTCTGCTCTTCATGTTGATCACGTCGAATCCGTTCGACCGGTTGCTGCCGCCCGCACTCGATGGACGCGACCTCAATCCCCTGCTGCAAGACCCCGGCATGGTGATTCACCCGCCGATGCTCTACATGGGCTATGTCGGCTTTTCAGTCGCGTATGCGTTTGCGATCGCCGCGTTACTCGGCGGCAAGCTCGACTCGACCTGGGCACGCTGGTCGC
>JANMUI010000734.1:0-7707 GCA_031391405.1 Betaproteobacteria bacterium | reverse complement strand
GCCCTATGAGACCGAGGCGATTGAGATGGTGAAGCCGCACGGCTTTGTGCTCGACTTCGTGGGCATCTTCGACAAGCTGGAGAAGGCGCTGGCCTTTGACAGCGACGAAATCAACGCCGTCGTCAAGGACATCGGCCTGCTCAAGCAGCTTTTCAAGGCAAAGATGGAGACCAAGGCGCCGCCTTATCTGGGATTGATAACCCGGAAATTCGACGACAAGGACGTAGACAACCTGATCGAGCACTTCCGCGACAAGGAGCGTCGCAAGGGGCTCTTCAAGGAGTACAAGGAAATCGAGAAGAACGAGCAACGCAAGAAGGACCAGGTTGCAAAGGGAATGGACGGGCTGACCTACTTCGTTCTGTGCAAGCTCACCGACGATGGCATCCCGAATCCAGAAGTCGCGAGTCGCAAGGCGGTCGCGGCGTTCGGCGCGCATCCGAATTGGCAGCGCAGCGAGGCTGAGTTGCGGGAAGTGCGGAAGCAGGTGACTTTCGCACTTATCGCCGAGGAAGGAGATGTCGAGAAGGTCGCCGCCACAGTCGGGGCGCTATTCGAGCTCCTGCAGAAGAGCTTTCCGTCATGAGGGCCTGGCGGGACAAGGATGACTTCAAGGCCCGCGTGCTCGAGTGGGCTGAAAAGCTCGATGTGCGCGTGCACTCGCTGGCGGTCCGTCCGATGTGCAACAAATGGGCCTCTTGCTCCACCGCCGGAAATCTGAACTTCAACGCAGAGTTGCTCGCGCTGGATCGCGAGATCGGCGATTACGTCATCGTCCACGAGATGCTGCATTTTTTCGTTCCGAATCACGGCAAGCTGTGGAAAAGCCTAATGCGGGCGCATCTTGGGGATTTTGAGGCGATTGCCGAGCGGCTGCGCCGTACCCATACGAGCGTCCAACAGTTAGGTCTTGAGTGAGGTCGTCCGGCGAGGCAGCGCCGAATCTCATAAGCTATGGGTGATCGGTTCGATTCATCATGGGAGGTCGCCGCGTGTTTCCTAAGAACTGCTGGTACATCGCCGCCTTGAGTGGAGAGGTCGGTCGAACGTTGTTGAAGCGCACGATTGCCAACGAAGCGGTGGTCATGTACCGCACCGAGGTAGGTCAGCCGGCGGCGTTCCTCGACCGTTGTCCGCATCGGCTCGTGCCGCTGTCGATGGGCAAATTGGTCGGCGATTCGATCGAGTGCGGCTACCACGGCATTACATACGATTGCACAGGCAAGTGCATCCGCGTGCCGGGAGAAGAGAAGGTTCCGGATCATTTTCGCGCCTGGACGTTTCCGCTGGTCGAGCGCTACGGCTTCGTCTGGATCTGGCTGGGCGAGCGCGCCAAAGCCGACGCGACGCTCCTGCCGGAGGGGCTGCGCTGGCAGGAAGAGCCCGGCTGGTGCCCGCTGTCCGACTATTACTACGTGGCGGCGCACAACCAGCTCTTGATCGACAACCTGCTCGATCTTTCGCACGAGGCGTTCCTGCATCAGGGCACGATCGGCAACCAGGCCGTCGGCGAGACACCAGCCAAGACCACGATCAAGGGCGACCATGTCGAGGTCGAGCGGTTCATGCCGAACTGCACGCCACCGAAGCTCTTCGTGAAGGCGGCCGGCTTCACCACGAACATCGATCGCTATCAGCGCTTCTTCTTCGTTCCGCCATGCACGGTCATCATCGAGGTCTGGGCGGTGCCGACTGGAACGAACGACAAATCCAAGGGGCTCGTGTGGTGGGTGATCAATTCGCTCACACCGGAGACTGATCGTTCGTCCCATTACTTCTGGGCCTTACCGCGATACTTCAAGCAGGACGATACCGAGATGACGGAAATGCTGCGCGCCGGCATCATCAAGACATTCGGCGAAGACCGCGCGATGATCGAGGCACAGCAACTCATCCTGGAAAAGACGCCTCTCGAATCGCGCACGGTCTACACGCGCGCGGATCAAGCGCCGGCGCGCGCGCGGCAGATTGTCGCGGACATGATCAAACGCGAACAAAACGCGTCCCCCTTAGCGGAGCGCGCTGTGGTATAGCGCATCGGGTGCAGTGTCGCCGCCCGGTCGGCATAATTCCCCAATATCGCGCGCAATGCGCATGAACAAAAGGAGACAACGATGAAGAAGAAAGTCGGCAGTCCAGGATCCCGCTCGATTGCCAATCGCATCATCGCGATTCGCGAGCAGTGGCATACCAAGAATCATCCCTTCTTCAAGCAATTCGGCCAGGGCAAGCTGCCGCTGCGTGCCATGGGGCTCTACATGGCGCAGCACTACAAGTTCGTCACCCTGGTGCTGCCGAGTTTTGGCTACCTCTTCACCCGCGCACCGAGCGATGTACGAAGCTCCATCATCGAGAACCTTGCCGAAGAAGCGGGGCTCGCCGCGATTCAGCGGGAAGGCCATAAGCCGCACGACCATATGCTCGACATCTTCGCGTTCACACGGGCGGCCGGCCTGAAAGATTCAGAAGTCAAAGCGCTCGAGCCCACCGCGGCATGGTGGGGCCGAACGCTGCATTATGTGCGGACGATGCAACAGGAGCCGGTCGGCGTCGTGCTCGCCATGCAATCCACCCAAGAGGGACAGCAGGTCGCCCTCAACAAGGAAGTCACCCTGCCCGCGTTCGCCAAACACTATGGCTATCCACGCGGCTCGCGAGCCATCGCATTCTTCGAGGAACATGCCGAAGCCGACGATGAGCATTCGACGCGCCAGATCAATCTTGCGATGAAATATCTCGATACCCCCGCCCTGCATGCGCGCGCATGCCAAGTTGCCGAAGAAGCGTGCAAGCTGCGCTGGGCGTCAATCTCCGATATCTATCGAAGCGAGGTCTTGAAGGAGAAGCCGATCCTGCCGCGAGGTGTTTAGTCGGCAGAGAGCCCTCCAATGAGATCACTCTTATCCAGTATCGCGCTCGCCGCGATCGCAATCGGATCGGCCATCGGCCAGGAATATCCGACGCGGCCGGTAACAATCGTCTCGCCGACGACGACCGGTACTGCCTCGGACATGACGGCGCGTACGCTTGCGCCGCGCTTACAGCAAAAGTTCGGCCGGCCCTTTGTCGTTGAAAACCGCACCTGCGCGAGCGGCAACATCGGGGTCAGCTCGGTGGCGAAGGGGACGGGCGATGGTCATACGATTCTCATCGCACCCAGCACCATCGCCATCGCGCCCGCACTCGGGAAGGATCTTGGCTGGGAACCCAAGGACCTGCAACCGATCGCAAGGTTGGCATTCCTGACATTATCGATGGTCGTGCCCGCGTCGGTCGCGGCGAATACGCCCGGCGAGGTCGCTACGCTCTCCAAGCAACGACCGGGCACATTCAACTACGCCACACCCGGAAACGGTACGCCGCATCACCTGGTGATGGAGCTCTTCAAGCAAGTCACCGGCGCCAACCTCACGCATGTGCCGTACAAGGGATCCGCCGGTGCGGTGACCGACCTCCTCGCCGGCAGGGTCGACGCGGCGTTCTTTCCGGTGCACGCGGTGTTGCCGCATGTGAAAGCGGGCAAGCTCCGCATGCTCGCCACCATCAGCGACAAGCGCACGCCCTGGACACCAGAGGTTCCCACGATGATCGAGTTGGGCGTGACCGGCATCGATGTCGATTCCTGGATCGGCATGTTCGTGCCGCTCGGTACGCCGGCGGCGATTGCGGGTCGGCTGATGCAGGAAGTCACCGCGCTACTGGAGCAAGCCGACGTCCGCGAAGCGTTGTTCCAACAAGGCATCATTACGAATCCCGGTAGCGCGGACGCGATGGGCAAGCTGTTGCAAGACGACCTCGTTCGCTATCGAAAGATCGTCACCACCGCGGGCATCACGCTCGATTGATTCACTCCGAAGGATTCGCCATGGCCGATACCCGCACCAGCACCGCAACAAGAAAATTGCTCATCTCGTTCGGTCCGAACGCACGGGTCGAACCGCTGATTGATGGCGCGGTGAAACCCGAGGGCGCCGACCTCGAATGGGACACCGGCGAGATCGGCGCCGCGTTCCTGCGTGCGCTCACGAAGAACGATTTCGATATGTTCGAGTTCTCGATCTCGCACTACATTGCGACGCGCGATCATCCGAATCCCGCGTACGCCGGCTGGATCGCGGTGCCCGTGTTTACGTCGAAGCCCGTGTTCCTGTATCGCGAGCTATTCGTGCGCGAGGCGGCCAGCATCAATAGCCTAGCCGATTTGCGCGGCAAGCGGCTTGGCATTCCCGACTTCAGCATGACCGGCGGAATCTGGATCCGCATCATGCTGAAGACGCTCTATGGCATTCATCCACGCGAGATCAACTGGATCAACACGCGCCCTGCAAGGCTTCGCCATGATCACGCGATGGGATTCGACCATCCAACCGAAACCGGCATCAAGATCATCAATATCGATGAGAACACCACGCCCCAGAGAATGCTGGAGCGGGGGGAAATCGACGCGGTCGTTGGGGCCCCGGAAGTGGAAGTCCATGCGGCACCCGGCATCGTTCACTTCTCCCGCGAAAAATGGATCAACGTCTTGGCCGACGTGCAAAGGGCGCTCGGCATTACGCCTGTCAATCACACGCTGATCATCCAAAAGCGACACCTGGTTGAGCGGCCGGGCCTCGCCACAAGCATGCTGCAGGCGTTCGAGCGTGCCAAGCAGGAAGCTTATCGGCGCAGTGCCGCTGCCCGTTCGATCCTGCCCGAATACGACCTCGATACACAACTTCGCGCATTCGGGCAGGACCCGTTTCCGTATGGCCTCAAAGCCAATCGGCAGGTCCTGGAGCTGGTTGCCGATCAACTGGTCATCGATGGCGTCATGCGCAAGCGACCGAACATCGACGCGTTGGTTGCTGAGTCGGTGCGGGACAGTTGATTTTTCAGACCGCCACCTGACGACCAGCCCGACCGTCCGGACCATCCTGAGCCTGTCGGAGGATAACCACCCGTTCGCCCGGTACGCATCGAACGATTACGATTCACCAGCAGAGGGAATACATGCCCGAGCTCGATCCACGCGCCGCAGGCGCGCAACGTCTCAAAGACAAAGTCTGCATCGTTACTGGTGCCGGGCAAGGCATCGGCCGTGCCACCGCAAAGCGCCTGGGCGCGGAGGGTGCGAAAGTCGTGGTCGCCGAGCGCATCGACGAGTCCGCGACGCGGACCACGAACGAGCTGCGTGAACACGGCGTCGAGGCACTCAAAGTGCTGGCGGATGTCGGCACATTTGCCGGTGCTCAGCAACTGATGGCTGCCACGCGTGAACGATTCGGTCGCATCGATGTGCTGGTGAACAATGTGGGCGGCACCATCTGGATCCAGCCGTATCACCACTACACCGAAGAACAGGTGCGATTGGAATTCGATCGCAGCCTCTATCCGACGATGTGGTGCTGCCTCGCCGTGTTGCCCATCATGATTGAACAGCAATCCGGATCGATCGTGAATCTTGGCTCGCAATCGCCGCGCGGCCTGCACCGCGGTCCCTATGCCGCATCGAAGGGCGGCATCATCGCGCTCACCAAGGTGTTGTCGATGGAATACGGCGAACACGGCATTCGCGTGAATTGCGTATCGCCGGGCGGCACCGAGGTGAAGGATGGTATGACATCGCGCCTCACCATCAAGCCCGGCGTACTGGCCAAGGCGCCGGAAAGCGATGAGTACCGCGCTTATCGCGACGAGATGATCGCCGACATCCGCAGTCAGCAATCGATCAAACGCCCCGGCATACCGGAAGAGCAAGCGGCCGCGATCGCGTTCCTCGCCTCCGATGATGCCTCCTTCATTACCGGGCAGACCATCAACTGTAGTGGCGGTCAGTCTTAACCAGCCCATTCTGGAGCCACTGCGGATGAGCGGATTCGTCAAGGTCGCGTCAAGATCCGATATCGATGAGGGACAGCTGATGGCCGTTGCAGCGAACGGCACCGAGATCGTGCTCGCTCGTGTCGATGGCGAGTTGTTTGCGCTGGATGCCCTATGCAGCCACGCCCACGGCTATCTCGATCAAGGGTGGCTTGAAGGCAGCACGATCGTGTGCCCCCTGCACGCCGGCAGCTTTGATCTGCGCACCGGCGCGCCGGTCGCCGCGCCCTGCGACACCCCGGTACGCGCATATCGGGTAAAAGTAGAAGGCGACGATATCCTTGTCGACGTGTCAGCGGCCAAATCCTAAGGAGTGACCGTGAGTGAAACCATGGCAGTCGGGCTGGGCCTTCAATCGAGTCCTCCCGGATTACGTGTCGGGCACCGGAGCGCCATTGCGTTACTCATGGCATGCACGATGCTGGGCGCTGGCGCTGGCGCTGCGCTGTCGCAGGGCTATCCGACGCGCCCAATCACGATGATCGTTCCGGTGACGGCCGGATCGGCGCAAGACTTCATTGCCCGACAGCTTGGACCGATGCTCACGCAACGCCTCGGTCAGCCCTTCATTGTCGATAATCGCGTCGGCGCGAGCGGTACGATCGGCGCCGCGGCACTTGCAAAGGCCGCCCCAGACGGCCATACGATCATGCTGGGCGCCATCGTCTTTACGACGGCACCCGCACTGCGCACCAGTCTGCCCTATGACGCGGTGGCCGACTTCGCACCGATTGGTCCGGTCGCCAAGGCACCGATGGCGCTTGGCATCAACCCGAACGTGCCGGTCAATGACATCAACGAATTCGTTGCGCTGGCCCGCTCCCGTCCCGGCAAGCTGAACTACGGATCGCCCGGCACCGGTACGCCGCATCATCTGTTCATGGAGCTCTTTCGCCTGCAGGAAAAGATCGACATCGTGCATGTGCCCTACAAGGAACTGGGCGGCATGGTGAACGACGTGATCGGCGGCACCTTGGAGGCAGGCTTCTTTACTGTCTTCCAAGGAATGTCGCTCGCGCGCGGCGGCAAGGTGCGAGTTCTTGCCGTCGTCGGCAAGCAGCGTTCGACGATCGCCCCTGATATCCCGACGTTCAGCGAGCGCAATATCGAAGGGATGGACCCGGAAATCTGGATCGGCTTCATGGCGCCCGGACGCACACCACCCGAAATCATTGCGCGCCTCAACACCGAGGTCAACGCCTTACTGGCGATACCCGCCGTGCAGGAAAGCTTCAGCAAACTCGGGCTCGTTCCCTTTCCGGGAACACCGGCCGAGCTCGGCACGATCATCAAAGCCGATCTGGAGCGCTGGCAGCGCGTGGTGCGAGAGGCGGGGATTAAGCCGGATTGATTGGCGAATCATTTCCACGGATCCGTTGGGGCTCCGCTGGTCGAAGCCCTTCCGCGTGTCATTCACCCTTCGACGGGCTCAGGGCGAACGGTGCACTGGGCGTGTCATTCACCCTGCGACGGGCCCAGGGCGAACGTTGCACTGGCCTGCTACGTCATCGACATCAACCAACGTTAAAAAGCTGCCGCGCGTTATCGCGCACCAACTTCTTACGCTCCGCCACATCCACGCCCGCCGTCGCCTTCGTGACGAACTCGCGCGACTTTGGCCAGGTCGAGGCGAAATGCGGGTAATCGGAGGCCCACATTAAATTGTCGACACCGATTTCCTTGCGCATCGGCACGGCTTCCGGCTCGTCGATGAAGCCCACGAACACTTGCCGCCGAAAGTATTCGCTCGGTTTCATCGAGAGCTTGGTCGGCCACACTTCCACCTGGAGCGCCCGGGTGCCGAACGTCATCGCGCGATCCATGCGCGCCAAGCTCGCCGGCATC
>JANMUI010000797.1:0-4752 GCA_031391405.1 Betaproteobacteria bacterium | reverse complement strand
TAGGACCAAAAGCCCCGCAGCGGCACATCGGTCACGCGATATGGGCGATCCGAGATTTCGCCCGCGCCGCCCATCTCGATCACGGATGTTGCATCGGGTTCGCGGCGAGTCGCCTGGTGCGCGATCTCGATCGCCTCGGCGTCTTCCATCGAAACGAATCCGGCGGGACCAAGAAGATTCATCTGTCGCAGGCGATGGCGGCGCATGTCTTCGGTGTCGTCGCGATATCCGAAGTACGTCCAGAGCAGCACGAAGCGATCGATCCCCTTCGGTTGGATCTGGCGCGTCGCCATGCTGTTGTTGAGGCGTTGAAAGCAGAGGTTCGGAAAGACGGACGAGGTCGCCATCGAACGTCCGTCGTCGAATTCCTTGAAGTACTTGAGGATGCTCGGATCGCGCAGGGCGATCTGGTCGGCGCGCAGATTGTGTTCCTTGTATGCAGCGACAACGTCTTCCTTCGAATCACTGCCCGCCACCGCGTAGGTCAGGTTGTGACGATGGCGTGCATCCATCTCGACGCCGCCTTGCTGCGTTGCCCTATCCAGGCCGAACGTCACCAGAAATTCGTGCAGAAGGCTTGCGTGATAGGTGTCGCGCAGGTTCTCGTTGTAGAGCTTCCAGTTGCCATCGATCGCTTGTCGCTGATAACCGAGTATCTCGATCGGCCCCTGCATCAGGCCGTCGATATGACCGCGAATCATCGGGCCCAGGTATTCGAGGAGCGGCTCGGTGTCTTCCGCGAACGTGCCGAACACGACGCCCTTGTACTGGCTGACGCGAAGCTTGGCGAGTCCGTGCTTCGCCTTATCGAAGCCGGCATCAAGGCCCCCTTGGCCCCGTACGCCGCGTGCAAACGGAATGCCCACGAGCTCGCCCTTGCGGCTGTAGCACCATCGATGGTAGATGCAGGTGTGGTCGGAGGCATTACCACGCGGTTCTCGGCGAACGGTCGAGCCGCGATGCGCGCATCGATTCACGAAAGCATGCACCGAGCCATCGTCGTCGCGATTGACGACGATGGGTGTGTCGCCCAGCCATGTCGTCTTGAAATCTCCGACGTTCGGAATCTCCGCTTCGAGGCACAGATACGACCATGCGCGTCCATGAAAGATGCGCTCCTGTTCGAGTCGATAGAGCTCGGGGTCGTGGTACAGACGATAGGGCACGCGCGAGTAGTCGTTGCGTTCCCATTGAATGCCGGCAGCCATGGTGGTTACTCCATCAATACGGTTGCATCGCTCGGGGACCAGGACGCGGTGACGCGGTTTCCTTCATGGACGTCGCGTGCCGCGACAGTAATCGGAATATCTGCCGTGATCTCTCCGCCCCAGTCGGCCGCGATCGTGAATCGGATGAAGCCGCCCATATAGGTGCGTTCCTTGACGATGCCAATGAAGCTCGTGCCGTCCCGCGGCGAACGGTCCGGTGTCAGCGAAAGTTTCTCGTAACGTAACGCGACAGCCACGTCCCGCCCGTTGGCAACAGCGTTGGAGGCCGAACAGCGCATCCTCGCTTGACCGCCATTGAGCGTGACAACGCATGTCGAATCCGCGTCGATTGCACTTACTTTCCCATCAAAGACATTGGTGTGTCCGACAAAATTCGCGACGAATCGCGCACGCGGCGACTCGTAGATCTCCTCTGGAGAGCCGAGCTGCACAATGCGGCCTTGATTCATCACCGCGATGCGATCGGACATCGTGATCGCCTCGACCTGATCATGCGTCACGAAGATGAACGTGCTGCCGAGCGACTTGTGCAAGCGCCGCAGCTCGACCTGCAGTTGCAGGCGCAACTGGAGATCGAGCGCACCGAGCGGCTCATCGAGCAGCAGCACCGACGGGTCGTTGACGAGCGCACGCGCCATCGCGACGCGTTGTTTCTGCCCGCCTGAAAGCTGTTCGGGCAGGCGATCATCGAATCCTTGGAGTCGAACGAGATCGAGCGCTTCGCGAACTTTCGGACCGATCGCGTGCGCCGCGACCTTCTTCATGCGCAACCCGAATGCGACGTTCTCGAACACGGTCATATGCGGAAACAGCGCGAGGTGCTGGAAGATCATGTTGGTCGAGCGGGCATAGGCGGGCTGGTTCGCCACGTCGTTCCCGTCGATCAACACGTCCCCCCCATTCGGATGCTCGAATCCGGCGATGATTCTGAGCAAGGTGGTCTTCCCGCAACCGCTTGGTCCCAGCAATGCGATGAATTCGCCGCGCGGAATGTCGAGTGAAACGCGATCAAGGACCGTCGTGGCGCCGAAGCGCTTGGATACGTCGCGAATCTGAACCGAAAGAGGCGGCGCCATGACGATGTTCCGAGGCCTATTCTTGCTAAGCGGCCTTCACCGTGTTCCAGGCCTCCACCCAAAGGTCCATGCGCTGCGGCAGATCGAACGGCTTGCGTGCGATGCCGCGCTCGACAATGTCGAAGCCGACCTTGCGTTGATACTCCTTGGTGTAACCGGCCGCGACCTCGGCCGACGTAGAGGGGTACTCGGTTACTTCGGTGAGCTTGGTGCCGAAGTCCTTCGAGAGCATCGCGTTGATCACCTTATGCGCGCCATCCGCCTGCTTGGTGTCCTTCGGGATGAAGGCCGATTGCGTCCAGTACGGCAAGCCTTCCTTCGGCCAGTTGTTTGCCGCCTTGATGCCTTGCTTTTCGAGGGCCGCTCGCATGGCGATCCAGCCGTACATGCACACCACCTCGCCCGACGAAATCATATTCACCGCTTCGGCGAACTTCGTCCACATCGTGCGGATGTTCTTCTTCCGATCGATGAGGAATTTCTGGACCTCTTTGATTTCTCCGGAATCCAGCTTGAGCGGATCCGATTTCCCCATCGCGAGCGCCGCGGTGAAGATCATGCCGTGCGCGTCGTCGCGCCACGCGATACGTCCCAACGGCTTCACGAACGCACGTCCGGGCGGGGCCTGCAATCAGTTGTGCGTAGGCAAGTGACGCTCAGCCGGCAGGATTGCGATCGCGAAGCTTCGCAGTCCGTCGCGCACTCAACTTCAGGTCCTTCGCGCCGATCGCAACGCCGTAGTCGCGCTTCGCGGCAGCCACCGTGACCTTGCCGGCGCGCACATCCTCCATGACCCGTTGGGGCTCACGCGCGAAGGGATCACCGTAGCCACCGCCGCCGGTCATCACGAACCGCACGCGATCGGCCGGTGCGAGCTTGCGATACACACCATGCTCCACCGGTTTGTCGTTCAGCCAAAGCCCACCGCCTCGCCCGACAGCGCCGCCGCATCGACCATAGGCCGGCATCACGCCGGTTTCGACGCGTCCACTGATGCGCACCGAGCTTTCGACGTAATGGGCCTCAGGCGTTCCACCGTCGAGAATGCAGAACTCCACGACCTGACCGAGTCCCCCGCGGTGGTAGCCTGGACCCCCGCTGTCGGCCACGAATTCCTTGCAGACGTAATACACGCGCGCCTCGTTCTCGATGACTTCGACCGGTATGTTGCGCGTATTGAAGGGAAAACACAGGGTCGAGGGCCCGTCCTGCCGTGCGCTTCCCCCGTACCCGCCGGTGTGCTGCGCAATCGACATGAACGAGCGGCCATCGCGGAGCTTGCCGTGCAGGTAGACCTCGTTCGCCGGTGACCCGCCGCTCGATGCGAGGATGCGATCGGGCATGATCTTCTCGAGCGCGCCGAACACGATCTCCGGGAACAGATGCGCGATCATCGTACGACCCCAGGTCGCCGCCGGCATGCGTGAGTTGATGACCGTGCCCTCCGGCGCGATCACGCGAATCGGTCGCAAGCCGCCATCGTTGTTCGGCACACCGGGATCGAGCGCAAGCTTGATCGGATACGACGAATACGAGCGAACGATGTTGATCGTGCAATTGATCGCGGCAGTGACCTGCGGGGATGAGCCGGTGTAATCGACGATGATTTCATCGCCGTCGACCGTGACCGCCGTCTTCACATGGATCTGTTCTTTCACGCCGGGGATCGGCGGGAGAATCACATCATTGCGATACGTGCCTTTGGGCAGCTGCGCGATCTTCTGTCGAAGGCTCCGCTCGGTGCGACCGATGACCTCTGCAGCCAACTCCTCCAGGCCGTCGAGCTTGTACTCTTCGAACAGACGCAGAAGACCGCGCGTGCAAACGTTATTGGCGACGAGCTGGGCACGTAAGTCGCCGAGGATCTTGGCCGGCACGCGTGTGTTGGCTTTGATGAAATCGAAGATCGTTTCGTTCAGTCGGCCCTCGTCGTAGAGCTTCATGATCGGGATCTTCAAGCCTTCCTCGAAAAGATCCTTCGATTCGAGGGTCGACATGCGCCCGCCCATGTCGAGGTGATGCACGATACAAAGCGTGTAGGCGACGATCCGCCCGTCGCGATAGATGGGCGATGCTACCGACACGTCGATGAGATGCCCACTTGCCATCCAGGGGTCGTTGGTGATGATCACGTCCCCGGGCCGGAGTGATTCCGGCGGATAGCGCTTCACGAAGTTGCGCAGCACTTCCGGCACGATGCCGAGGAACCCCGCGGTCGTGACCGTAGAGTGGGCGAGCATGCGTGCATCCGAATCGAACAATGCGCAGCAAAAGTCGTGATACTCCTTGACTGAGGGCGTGTACGCGGTTCGCATCAAACCGGTTGCCGCTTCGTCGACGATCGAGATCAGGCGGTTCCAGAGAATCTGAATCGAGATCGGGTCGAGCTTCATCGTCTACACCGTCACAGCCTGCTGGGTTTCGTCGTGTCCGCCGGCACCAATCGC
>JANMUI010000780.1:0-5803 GCA_031391405.1 Betaproteobacteria bacterium | reverse complement strand
AGAAACCGGCCGCAGCGGTTTTGCCGCAGGGTTAGCGTTGGTCGCCCGCGGGCTTAGAGTCGGCTGGTTGTAAGGGAAGGTTAGGGGAATTGTTGGGTCACGACAGGTAGCGAATCCCCAGGAAAGGGGTCAGAATAATTGGTTCAACAGTCGTACCGCTGACTGTCGGCAAAGAATCGACGGCGGCGCACGGGTCGGTCTAACGCTGAAAAATCAGGAGACACAAATGAGGAAACGCGAAACTTTGATGGCCCTGTCCTGCTTCGGGCTCGTTTCGATGGGGATGTCTGTCCACGCACAGACCTGGGAGCCCACTAAGACCGTCGAGTTCATCGTTCCCGCCGGCACCGGCGGTGGCGCTGACCAGATGGCACGGCTCACCGATGCGATCATCAAGAAGCATGGGTTGATGAAGCAATCGATGGTCGTGGTCAACAAGGGTGGCGGCGCGGGTGCGGAGGGCTTTCTCGAAGTCAAGAACGCGAAGAATGATCCGCACAAGATCATCATCACTTTATCCAACCTTTTCACGACCCCGCTTGCGACCGGCATTCCCTTCAACTGGAAGGAAATGACTCCGGTTGCAATGATGGCCCTCGACCAGTTCGTACTCTGGGTGAACGCGGAGACGCCATTCAAATCCGCCAAGGAGTATGTTGAGGCGGTGAAGACCGCCGGATTCCATAAATACAAAATGGGCGGCACCGGATCGAAACAGGAAGATCAGATCATCACCGTTGGCCTGGAAAAACAAACGGGTACCAAGTTCACCTACATTCCGTACAAGGGCGGCGGCGAGGTGGCGACACAACTGGTGGGCAAACACGTCAATTCAACCGTCAATAATCCGATCGAAGCCGTCTCACAGTGGCGCGCCGGCCAGTTGCGTCCGCTCTGCGTCTTCGATGACGAGCGGATGCCCTACAAAGGCAAGGTCACCACCGACATGTCGTGGAACGACATCCCGACCTGCAAGCAGGCGGGGGTGGATCTCGATTACGTGATGCTGCGCGGTATCTTCATGGCGCCGGGCGTGAGCGATGCGCAGCGCAGCTACTACATCGAGGTGCTGAAGAAGGTGCGCGAGACCCCCGAATGGAAAGACTTCATGGAGAAGGGCGCCTTCAACCAGACATTCATGGCGGGGGACCAATTCCGCTCGTGGCTCACCAAGGAAGATCAACGCCATTTCGATCTGATGAAGGAAGCCGGGTTCCTTGCGAAGAAGTAACCCGGTTCGTTGATCCAACAACGGCTGCAGCCGGCCCGCCGGTCTGGCGGCTCGCTGCGGTTGCCGACAAAGACCGTTGATCGACGCATGCATCGAAGAGCGTCGCGTACCAATTCTCGATGAACACTCCCGAAAAATCAGATCCACCTGCCGCCTCGTCGCGCACGCTCGAGCTCGTCGTCGCCGGCCTCATTTTTGTTTTCGGTTTGGCGGTGGTGTTCGACAGCTGGCGCCTGGGCGCGCGCTGGGGCGATGACGGCCCGCAGTCCGGTTACTTTCCGTTCTATATCGGCGCGCTCATTCTCGTCTCGAGCGGTGTCGTTTTCTATCGGGGATGGGGTGACAAGAAACTTGCCGCCAAGCGCTTTGTTTCGGTTGCTCAGCTGAAACTCGTGCTGATGGTACTCATCCCGTCGGTCGCCTATGTGGCGCTTATCCACTGGCTCGGCATCTACCTCGCCTCGATGGTGTTCATCGCGTTTTTCATGCTGTGGCTCGGCAAGTATTCGATCGCGAAAACGCTGCTCGTCTCAATCGGGGTGATGGCGGCCTTCTTCCTGATCTTCGAGGTGTGGTTCAAAGTCCCGCTCCCGAAGGGGCCGATCGAAGCGTTGCTCGGGCTTGCGTAGCCCCACACGAACGCGAGTCGATCCCACTCATGGAAGAAATTTCGTCGCTGATGCACGGCTTTTCGGTTGCGCTCAGCCTGAAGAACGTGCTGTACATGTTTGTCGGGGTCACATTGGGCGTGTTGATCGGCGTATTGCCGGGCCTCGGTGGTGCCAATGGCGTGGCGATCCTGCTGCCATTGACCTTCGTGCTCGCCCAGCAGCCCGGCGGCACGACGACCGCGATCATTCTGTTGTCGTGCATCTATTGGGGTGCGCTGTTCGGCGGGGCGATCACATCGATTCTATTCAACATCCCGGGTGAACCGTGGTCGGTCGCCACCACATTCGATGGTTACCCGATGGCGCAGAAAGGCGAGGCGGGCAAGGCGCTTACTTCGGCATTCACCTCCTCGTTTGTCGGTGCGTTGGTCGCGGTCGTCCTGATTACTTTCTTGTCGCCGATCATTGCGCGGTTCGCGCTCAAATTCGGTCCGCCGGAATATTTCTCAGTGTACCTGCTCACGTTTTGCGCATTCGTCGGGATGAGCAAAGGCCAGGCGATGAAGACGATCGCTGCAATGATGATCGGCTTTGCACTCGCCGCGGTGGGCCTCGATCCGGTGAACAGCGAACTGCGGCTGACGTTCGGTTTCACCGAGTTGCTGCAAGGGTTCGATTTTCTGATCGCCGTGATCGGGTTGTTCGGCATCGGCGAGATTCTGCTGACCCTCGAGGAGGGATTGGCATTCAAGGGCGCCAGAGCAAAGATTGATATGCGCGTGGTGATCGACACCTGGAAGGAACTGCCGCGCTACTGGATAACCTCGATTCGCAGCGCGGCGGTCGGATGTTTCATGGGGATTGTCCCAGGCGGTGCGACACCTGCATCGTTCATGAGCTACGGGTTGGCCAAGCGCATGTCTCCCAAGGGCGACAAGTTCGGCACCGGCGAGATAGAGGGGGTCATTGCGCCTGAGACGGCGGCCCATGCGGCCGGCACGAGTGCGTTGCTGCCGATGCTCACCCTTGGTGTTCCCGGCTCACCGACCGCGGCCGTGTTGCTTGGCGGATTGCTGATCTGGGGCTTGCAGCCGGGTCCCATGCTGTTTATCGAGCAGAAGGACTTCGTATGGGGTCTGATCGCGAGCATGTATCTCGGCAATATCGCCGGGCTCATCGTCGTGCTCACTTGCGTCCCACTTTTTGCGGCTGTTCTGCGGATTCCGTTCGCGATCATCGCGCCGGTGATCCTGGTGATCTGCGCGATCGGCGCTTTCACCGTGCACAACACCATGTTCGACGTGTGGCTGATGCTCGCCTTCGGCGTGGTGGGCTATATCTTCAAGAAGCTCGATTATCCGATCGCACCGCTTGTGCTGGCGCTGGTGCTGGGCGATCGCGCCGAAACGTCATTCCGGCAGTCGATCCTCGGATCGCAAGGGGATCTTGCGGTATTTTTCTCCAACTGGCTGGTAGGCGGCGTGACTATGCTGGCGCTGGTGTTGCTCTTCTGGCCGGTTGTGGCCGGGCTGCGAACGAGGATGGCAGCGTAATAGAACGCCTTGCGGCCGCGCCCGGCCCGTTGCGCTCTGGTCGCGCTACGCTTTCTGCTGCCCCGGCTCTCTTCGGCGCGGACGACTCGGGGTGCGGGGCTCGCTGTCCGACGCTGTGCGTGCGCGCACGGGCATCGCTTCCATGGCGCGCTTTTGCTTGAGGCGCGACAGCGTCTCCGGTGTGAGATTCAAGTAGGAGGCGAGCTCCTTGTTGGGGATCCTTCCCACCAGGTCGGGGTGCTTCCGCTCGAAACGCGCCAGGCGCCCCGGCGCATCGAGCAAATGCAAGGTAATGGTGTGTGCCATGACTTCGGACATCAAGCGCATCACCTCGTATTCGAATCCAAGTTTGACGTCTGCATGCGATTCGAGATACTCCACCCAATGGGGCATCGAGAGGCGCACCGCCCGCACCTTCGTGACCGCGATGATGCTGTAGGGCACCGGCGTTCGCAGTCGCCATGCGGCATAGGAGGTGTCCATGCCCGTTTCCGCGGCGAACCGCAGGATCATCTCCTTGCCGTCGCGATTGGCGACCACCCGCTTCAGAATGCCATCGAGGATGAAGAACTGCTCCATCGCCGTGCTGCCCTGATGGACCAAGCGATCGCCCTTGCGGAAATCGGCGATGTCGAGCAAGGGTTCAAGATCATCGCGGGCGGCGGCCGACACTTCGCGCAAGACGAGGTTCTGCTTCAGCAGAAGGCGGATGGTGTTCCGTTGCGGGTGGGCGGCGATGACGGTCACGCCGGACGCCTCGCCGATGAGCAACCCCGCGCGCGGCCGGGGCATGCGGTGACCCAAATCGCGCAGGTATTCGCGCGAACGGGTGTGCGGTCCGGTGCACGCCGGCAGGCGGCGCGGCTTAAGCCCGAATCATTGACCGCAGTCAAGGTGACGAAGTGCGTGTTATCCATAGACTTCTTGGCGGCGGAGTTGCCGCACGAGGGAAGAGTTTATCGGGTGTCCGCGATGCGTGGCGGCAACCGATCGACTGCCGGTGCCGGCACGGTCAGAGCAACAAGCCAACCTACCGCGTGCGACCCGAATCACGGGTTTCAATTGCCCTCATCCGAATTGCAAACGTCCAGGAGTCCGGTCATGGGAAGCGTACAAACACAAGTTGCAGGCGATATGAAGCTCGCAAGCGGCGGCCAGGCCGCCACCGATGCGCGGGAGACGACCGACGGCTTTCACTTGACCATCGATGCCCTCAAGCTGAATGGCATCGACACGATCTTCGGTCTGCCCGGCATCCCGATCACCGACCTCACCCGCAAGGCACAGGCGCGTGGGATGCGCGTCATTTCGTTCCGCCATGAGCAGAACGCCGGCAACGCCGCTGCGATCGCAGGTTTCCTCACGCAAAAGCCCGGGATCTGCCTCACGGTGTCTGCCCCCGGTTTTCTCAATGGCCTGACGGCATTGGCCAACGCCACGACCAATTGCTTCCCGATGATTCTGATCAGCGGGTCAAGTGAGCGCGAGATCGTCGATCTGCAGCAAGGCGACTACGAAGAGATGGACCAGCTCGCCATCGCCAAACCGCTCGCCAAGGCGGCTTTCCGCGTGCTGCATGCCGAAGACATCGGCGTGGGCATCGCGCGCGCTATCCGCGCCGCCGTCTCGGGCCGCCCAGGCGGTGTCTATCTCGATCTTCCCGCCAAGTTGTTCGCCCAGACCATGGATGCGGAAGCCGGCCGGAAATCGCTGATCAAGGTGGTCGATCCGGCCCCGCGCCAGATTCCTGCCCCAGATGCGGTGCAGCGCGCCCTTGCATTGTTGAAGGGCGCAAAGCGCCCGCTGATCGTTCTTGGCAAGGGTGCGGCCTACGCCCAGGCGGACGCGGACATTCGCGCTCTCGTTGAGCGGTCCGGTATTCCCTACCTGCCCATGTCCATGGCCAAGGGGCTCTTGCCCGACACCCATGAGCTGTGCGCTTCCGCCGCCCGTTCCTATGTGTTACCCGAGGCAGATGTGGTGATGTTGATTGGTGCGCGTCTCAACTGGCTGCTCTCGCACGGCAAGGGCAAGACGTGGGGCGGGGCGGGCCATAAGGACTGGGGCGGTCAGACCTTCATCCAGATCGATATCTCGCCGCAGGAGGCGGATAGCAACGTGCGTATCGACGCGCCAGTGGTGGGCGACATCGGTTCCTGCGTGTCCGCGCTGCTCACCGGCATCGGCTCGAACTGGGCCAAGCCGCCGGCTGAGTGGGTGAATGCGATCGCTGATCGCAAGGGCAAGAATATCGCCAAGATGGCCGAGACCCTGGCGAAGAATCCGACGCCGATGAATTTCCACAGCGCACTCGCCGTCGTGCGCGACATCATCCGGGCCAATCCCGCTGCCATGCTGGTCAACGAAGGCGCCAACGCGCTCGACTTCACCCGCAGCATCGTCAACAT
>JANMUI010000742.1:0-1604 GCA_031391405.1 Betaproteobacteria bacterium | reverse complement strand
TGTTGATTGCCGTGTTGATGTTATCCGAGATGCTTGGCGTCTACCGTCAGGAATCGACACGGTCCGCCGGGCGGATTCCTAGATCATCGCCAGCCCGCCACTGACCCCCAGGTGCTGGCCGGTGACATAAGACGCTTCGGGCGAGCCGAAGAATGCGACGGCCGCTGCGATCTCGGTCGGATGCGCGAGGCGGCCGATCGCTACCGCGCGGCTCGCCCCCAATGCATTCAAATCATTCAGCACCTCGGGCGGTGTCCAACTCGGATCACGCCCTGCATTGCGATTGGGGTCGGGATCGCCGTCGGCTTCGCTCTCGAGTGCGCCTGGCGACACGCAGTTCACCGTAATGCCGTTCTGTGCGACTTCCCCTGCAAGCGTCGCGGTGAGCCCCACCATTGAACCTTTACCAACGCCGGCCAATAGCGTGTGGTACGGCACGCCCACCCGCCATGCCTCGCCGCCGATGTTGACGATGCGCCCGTAGCGCCGCGCGATCATCGGGGGCAGAACGGCCCGGCAAGCGCGCAGCGTATTCCAGACATTCCAGTCGACCGCCTTCTGCATCAGTTCCTCGGTGAAGTCCAGGAGGCGCATGCGGATCAACGCGGCGGCATTGTTGACAAGGGTATCGACGCGGCCGAATTCATCGAGCGCGCGTTTGACGACCGCGTCCGCCACGCCCGGTGCGCTCAGGTCCCCGCCTATGCCGATCAGTCGCGCGCCGGTTTCCTTGGCGAGCAGCTCGGCCGCGCGTTTTACCCGCGCTTCCTGCACGTCGGCGAGGACCACACTCGCACCTTCTTCGGCGACGCGACGTGCAATCACTCGTCCGAGGCCTTGCGCCGCTCCGGTGACGATTACCACTCTGCCCTCGTATCGCCGGCAGTGCGTTTTGAGCTCGTATGCCGCCGTTTTGATTGACGTCATGTCCTCTCCCTCCATTCGATTGCGCCGTTGCGGAGCATTCTATTATTGCGTGAATTGCCGCTTGGCATGCCGAGGTGGCCGCTCGACGCTAGCATGTCGGCTTGCCCAATCAATGTCGAGGTCCCCGCGATGTCCGCCGATGCGAAGAATGACGCCTTCACCGATGAAGTATTCAACTACTGGATTCCGCGACTGGTTGCCGATGGCGTGGATGCCAACGATATCGTCGGCGTGCGCGCCAAGGTGAGCGATTGGGCCGGCTGGCCCGAGGCATGGGCAAAGGCGGGCGATGCGCACAAGGCGCTGGCCGCCGAGCGTCTCGCGGCCGGGCATCGGATCACGGCGGGCGATGCACTCGTTCGATCGAGCCTTTGCTATCACGTCGGACAGGTCGTCGCCTTCCACGCGCCCGGCCGCAAAGCGGAGCTGCAAGCGATGAAGGTCGCCGCGTTTCGCGAAGCCGCGCCATTGCTGACGCCACCTGCCGAACGCATTGAGATTCCGTTCCGGGGCGCCAAGTTGCCCGGTTACCTGCGGTTGCCCGCTGGTGCGCGCGGTCCGCTGCCGTGTGCGCTACTGGTCCCCGGACTCGATTCCACGAAGGAGGATTTCATCACCGTCTCGGAGATGTGCGTGCGCCGGGGGCTGGCTTCCTTCGCATTCGATGGACCGGGGCA
>JANMUI010000740.1:0-3440 GCA_031391405.1 Betaproteobacteria bacterium | reverse complement strand
TGCAGGCCAAGCGGTCCGTACCGGTCAGGTCGTCACACTTTTGCTTCGGATCGGTCGTCGCATTGCGTCCGTCCGAGTGCGCCTGCTCCTTGGTAATTCCCTGTGACCCTTGACTTCCGGTGGGGCTCATGACGCCGCCGCCTGCCGTGCTATCGCGCTGCTTGATTTGGTCGTTGCAGGCCAAGCGGTCCGTACCGGTCAGGTCGTCGCATTTCCGTGCCGGGTTGGTGATTGCATCGCGCGCCTCGGCGCCTCTCTGCTCCTTGGTAACGCGATTTCCTTCCTGGGTCACTGGGTCGCCGGTCCTGCCCATCGTGTTGCCGGTTGCGCCCATCGGCCCGCCGCCTATGCTCTTGTCACGCGCGTTGACCTGATCGAGGCACTGTAGACGATCGTTGCCGGTCATCTGCTCGCACTTCACGCGCATGTCGGATGTCTGCGCGCTCGGTGACATCTTGTCAACGGCGAAAGCGGCGTTGCATGCGAACGCAGCCATGCCCATTGCTAATGTTGTTGCGACGAATTGGCACTTCATGGTGATCTCCTGAGAAAGTTAAGGGGTCCGCGACGACCACCACATCAAGCACCGCCGCGCCGTATCACGCGTGATTCGCGAAGAATGAGGTCGCAGTTCCTGTGAACGAGGCTCGCAGGGTCCGTGCCCGGTAGGGGCATCATGTCGATGTGGATATCGTTCTGGAGCGCCTGATCAATCGCGGTCTCGAAAGCGCCCGAGCAGGCGCGTTAGCGATGTGTCCGGGTTTCAATTCACGCGGCGGCCCGTGAAGCGGCGGCCTGTGAGCCCCGATTTTGAGTCGTGACCCCGGGCATTCCACTTGCGTACATAGCGTGTTTCACTTCGAATCTGGAGATCGCTATGCAGGTTGCGTGGATGTTGGGTGTGGTGGTCATCATCGGCCTGAGCGCATGTGACGCTCGGTCGCCCTCCCCTGCGGTGCGTTCACCTGCAGTTACCGCGACGCCCAGCGAAGCGGGGATCAGCACGCCGCCGGTCGAGCGCATGGATCACTCCAAGGTCGGGCCCGCGACTCCGCCAGCGGTGCGCGATTCTGCGGAATCAGCGGGACGCGCCACGTTGTCAAAGGAGAAGGAAGAGAACGCGATGCCGCTGCCCGGTCAGGCGAATGATCACTCAAGCAAGAATCTCGAGGGCAGACCGCAATCTCGTACGCAGTAGCGCGCACCTCGAAAAATTCGTCATTCCCGCGAAGCTTGTCCCCGAATGACATTGTCGGGGAGCGGGAAACTAGGCGTTTGAAATCCCCGATGGTTCAATAGTCTCTGGATTCCCGCCTACGCGGGAATGACAGGATGGCATCGACTGCATGCCGCGCGAGCTTGTCGCTCGCGGATCTTGCACCTCAAGGCGCAAGATCGCAAGTCACGCTGTCATTGACCGACAACGCGAATGGTACGAAGAGCCCTCGGGACCTACTCCCAGTACGGTTTGGTCTTGTAGTACTTGTGGACCGATCGGCCCCAGGTCTCGTCGGCCATCGAGGGCCATTTGTCTTGGTCGAAGCCTGGGGCATCGTCCAACGACTCGTTAGTTACATCGAGACGAAAGCACTTCTCTTCGGTATCCAGCCGCAATGCATTCCACGGCACGGCGAACAGTTTCGAGCCGATTCCGAACACGCCGCCGAAACTCAGCACGGCGTAGGCGATGCGCCCACTCTTCATGTCGAGCATGACTTCCTTGATATCACCGAGGTCATCGCCCGCGTTATTGCGAACGTCTTCGCCCATCAAGGTATTGGCGCCCATCAATGCCGGGCCTGGGCCTCCACTGTTGCGCCCGTCAACGGGTTTGTACATGCCATAGGTATCGCGATCGAGATAGCTCACGTAGGAATCTCCTGCTCTGGTTGATCCTGGTTCAGTTGGGTAAATTGCTCACTGCATCGGAGTTCCCGCAATGAACATGCCCGCGGAATGTGCCCACGTCGCCAATGTCGGGGCTGGAAGTCGATTACACGCTTGCGCAAGCGTCGGTTGGATTGAAGACCGTGTCGCGGACAGGCATGCGCAATGCGCTGGTCGCAGTTATTGCAGTAACGGCTGGAAAGTTGCCGATGGTTCACATCGAACAACCCGCGGCGCTCGCCCCGGCCGATGAGACGGGGGACATGCATTCCACAGAATCCAACAGCCACCGCATGACGATGCGTGCGACTTCATCTTTTCGCGCAACGCGCTCACAAAAGAACTGAACCGCCGTTAAGGACTAAACCGCAGTTCACGGGTATGTCGCTTGCGGTCTGGACGTACCTCGGTAGTTTTGCCGAACGTTCGATTCAACATCTGTTTTAGGAGCGTCGCCATAAACCAATTCTGGAAGCATGCAACTCGTTCACTTGTCGCCGTTGGCGTAGTCGGTGCGTTGGGCGCTTGCAGCACCGTTGATCGACTCGGCAAGAACGACCACAGCGTTTATTCGGGTACGCGCGCGAGCACGAGTGGCCCCAATACCAACACGGTCGACACCGTATTTTCAGCAATCGGGGACACGATCCTCCTGCCCTATACCGGGATCAGATACCTCATGGGATATCGCTACGACGAGCCGGGGACGCCGTCATCGCAATCATCGCTGCAGAATCCCCAGAACAATCCTGGATCGGCGGCACGTTAAGGGCACCTCTAAAAATTCGTCATTCCCGCGAAGCGGGAATGACAGGAATTTTATCTTTTTATATTCAGACGCACACACGCCTTGGAGGCGAACATGAATGAACACGTCAAAGAACTTTTGTATCAAATGCTGGAGACCGAGTTGGGCGGAGTGCAGATCTATACGACCGCTCTCGAATGCGTCGTCAATGACGACCTCAAGCGCGAATGGACGAAATATCTCGAGGAAACCAATCGCCATGTCGAGGTCATGCATGAGCTGTTCAACACGCTGGGCCTTGATCCGGCTGCGCAGACCCCGGGGCGGAAGGTCGTGCACCATCTTGGCAGCTCGCTAGTGAAAGCGATGGAAATGGCATTGGCGAGCGGCGGCGAACCGGCCGCGGCGGAGCTCGTCGCCTGCGAGTGCGTGGTGCTCGCAGAAACCAAGGACCATTTGAATTGGGGGCTGCTGTCGAAATGCGCCGAAAAAGCAAAAGGCGATGCGAAGAAAGCGATGAAGGCCGCGTGCGAGGAAGTCGAAGATCAGGAAGATGAGCACGTTTATCACAGCAAAGGCTGGTGCCGCGAGTTGTGGATCAAAGCCCTCGGAATGCCCGCCGTCCTGCCGCCACCGGAAGAAGAGAAGAGTGTGAAGACCGCGATCGGCGCGGCGCGTGCGGAAAATGCGCGCGAGGCAATGCTGTAGCGGTTCGGCGATTGACCGTTCGCCCTGAGCCCTTCGACAAGCTCAGGACAGGTCCGTCGAAGGGTGAATGCCCGAGAATCCATGCGCGGAACATGGC
>JANMUI010000737.1:0-18154 GCA_031391405.1 Betaproteobacteria bacterium | reverse complement strand
GTTCGTCTTCCACAAGCAGGGGGCCAACCTGCTCAAGACCAAGGGCGACATCGAACACGACGTGCGCGTGCTGCTGGGCGGTATGGCCAACGAGGAACTGTTCTTTGGCGAGGAAGGCACGACTAACGGGGCGCACAACGACATTACCCGCGTGACGCAGATGCTGCACCACGCCGTGGGTGAGATGGGCATGTACCGCAAGACCCGCCTGAACTTCGGCGCGCTTGCCCCTCACAGCCGCGACGGCGGCCGCGACGTGGACGAGGAAACGCGCAGCATCATGGAAGCGCAGAGCGAGCGCCTGTACGGCGAAACCAAGGCCGTGCTGGCGCGGTTCAAGCTGCTGACCGAGCACCTGGTCGGCAAGCTCCTGGAAGCCGGCGAGATGAACCTAAATGAGGCGCTGTTCGAGATCCGCAGTTTCGAGGCGGCTTGATCCAGCTTCAACTTCATAAGATCGAAAGGTCTAGAGCGGCGAGGGGGAGAGAGGGGCGGCGGCGTCCCTTGCTTTTGTCATGGCCTATGATTTCCGGCGCAAACTCGCTAGGTGATGCCCCTTTTTCCCCATCGAGCCGATACGTCCGAACCACCGGGCGGTCATTCGAACGGGTGCGCTCATTCAGCAAGCGACGCGGCGCATGCAAGCGTGGTGAACACTGCAATCGCGGTGCCTCGACGTAATCCCATGTCGATCTCCCCTCCTAATCGAAGCTAACGATTTCCACCCAGTTCGAACCCTTTCCAGTTGGGGTCCCTTGACTGATTGCCGATGGCAGCTTCACATTGGGCGCGAGCGCGCGGTGGAAGCGACGCAAGTGGTCAATCATCGCCCACGAATCCCGACGCCTTCACGATCGGTCCCCACATTCTATGTTCGGCGATCACCAGCTTCGCGAACTCCTCGGGCGACTCGCCGACAGGATCGATTATCAGTTTGGCGAATGCTTCGCGCGTCTCGCCCGATTTCAGCGCTTCGCGCACCACGCCATTGAGTTTGGCGATGATTTCCGCGCTCGTGCGCGCCGGCACGAACATGCCGACCCAGTCTTCCACTACGAGGTCGGCGTAACCCGCCTCCTTGAATGTGGGCACGTCCGGCAGTAATGCGGATCGATTGGGTCCGCTCGTCGCGAACGCGCGCAATCTTCCCGCGCGGAGGTGGGCGATCGAGGTGCTTGGGGTGACCACCGCCATCGGCAGTTGTCCGCCCAGCAGGTTCTGTACGGCGAGCGTCCCGCCCTTGTAGGCCACATGCGTGAGCTTGATGCCCGCCGCCTGCGCGAACATCGAGCCCACGAAGTGTTGCGTCGAGCCGGCGGCAGATGAACCGTATGACGCCTGATCTGGATGTTTCTTGGCCCATTGCACCAACGCCGCGAGGGTGGTGATCTCGGCGGGTAGGCCAGGGCCGGCGACGAGCAGAAGTGGAAACGAGCCAAGTGTCGTGACCGGCGCAAGATCGCGCAGCGGATCGTAGGAAAGCTTGGGATACACATGGGGATAGATCGTGATCATCGGGTTGACGGTGACGAGAATCGCGCTACCGTCGGGCTCGGCGTTCTTCAGCGCCTCGACGCCGATGCGTCCGCCCGCACCGGGTTTGTTCTCCACGATGATCGCCGGCGCATACGTGCCGCGCAGGCGCTCGGCCATGTGTCGTGCGACAACATCGGGCACGCCCCCAGGCGGAAAGCCCACGACCAGGCGGGCGGGCTTGGCGATCACCTGCGCGAAAGCGTTGTACGCAGCGCTCGTGCCGGCGCAGAACACGCTCACAGCGGCACTTCGAATAAACTCGCGACGTGTTGGCATGATCTGTCCTCCTGAAATGGATACTGCGTTGCATTGCGGCACGACTGGCTACAGTGAAACGCGTCGCCAGCGCGACGCCCCGATGAAATCCCTCCATGACGAGCGGTTTGCACACCTCACTATAGGTAGTATGGCGGTCGCGCGGCGCACCGCAATCGAAACGGAGTCATGGTTGCCATGAGCGCGACGCATAGTGCTGATCCGCTGCGCGGCATTCCGCTCGAAGCGCTGCGCGGGTTCGAAGCGGCAGCGCGGCTGCTGAACTTCACCCACGCTGCGAAGGAACTCCACCTCACACAGTCCGCAGTGAGCCGTGAGATTCGCTCACTCGAAGAGCGGCTGGGCACGCTCCTGTTCGAGCGATCGAAGGGCCAGCTTCGCCTGACCCATGCCGGGCTTGGCCTCCAGCGCGATGTCACCGAGGCACTCGCAACGATGCGTCGTGGTATCGAGCGGATCACCGGCACGACCCATCGACGTTCGTTCGTTGTCGTCACGAGTCGATCGATGATGTCGGACTGGTTGTGGCCCCGCGTCTCAGATTACACGAACCGCCACCCGGAGATCGATCTTCGTATCGCACCGGCGCCGCGTTCGGGCGCCCCAGGTGACCACCGGGGTCTCGAAGACATCGACGCGACCGACATAGACATCGGCATCCGCCTCGTGCCGCGAGTGCAGGCCGACGGGCGATGGGAGCGATTGATCACCGAGTATGTGTTTCCCTGCTGCACCAAGGCGCTTGCCCAGGGCCCACAACGCCCTATTCGAGCGCTCGATGATCTCGCTGATCACACGCTGCTCGATCTCGATGACGGCATGCCGCCGCTCGATGCAAACTGGTCGGTGTGGTGCGCACGGGCGGGTGTCGCGCCCATCGTGCCGGCCGCCTGGAAACCGGTGCCCGACTGGTCGTTGGTGTTTGCGCTCGCGGCGCAGGGACAGGGCGTATGCCTGGGTCGCACATCCGGGGTGAATGATCGATTGCGTCAGGGCCTGCTCGTCGCGCCACTGCCCGAGGTGACACTTTCGACCCGAGCCTGGTACCTGGTGACATCGACCCGCTGCAAGAACGATCCACACGCAAGCGCGTTCGTTGATTGGTTGCGGAGCGAAGCGCGGCGGGAGGAGGATTTTGCGCAGATGTTTCTTGCGGACAAGCGAGTGCGGGGGGACTGATGATTTCCTATGGCCGAGTCGCCCGTACGTTCCACCAATGCCGTATCAAAGGATGGCCGCCCACGAACTAACTACGCGAAATCGAGGGCACCCTTACGCATTCCGTACCACGATGGGATTTGTGGTCGTCAGACGCGGAAAGCGCCCGAAGTCGCGATCGGCCGACCACAACTCGCTGACGCCATGCTGCAGACAAAGCGTTGCCACCCGGGCGTCATGCACCTTCGGGCCGACAATCCGGCCCGCCTCGACTGTCCCCCGCAACGCTTTCCAGTAGTTTTCGGATTCGGAAAGTAACACCAAACCCGGCGATTCGAGCCACGCCTCGATCTGGTCTAAGGCGGATGCCATTGGCGTTGGTGGCGCGAAGACTTTCGGATGCGTAACGATCGCCAAGAATTCGTGGATGCAAGGCCGCGGTATCGCCCAGGGGACGCGACCCTCGGCAAGTTCGGCGACGCGCGCTGGCAACTTCGTGCCACTTGCAATCCTCGCGGTGGGCATACACGAGAATATTCGTATCGACCGCGATCATCGAGCGCGTTCGACGTATGCGATCTCGCGGATTTGCGCCCAAGACAGATCCTTCGCCGCCGGTTGCAGCCGCTTCACCAAGCCATGCTTGATCTTCGCCAACCACCCGCGTCTTGACGTCGATCGACCGTTGTTCGCCGTCGCGCCCAAAAATCCAGCGATCGACCAGGGTTCCGCCCGAGCTGCGGACGATTAGGCAGTCGTGGCTACGCAGATCCTCGGGCTCGCGTGGCATGCCGTGGCGCGCCCAGTAGTCCGGCGCGGCGCACACGATCAGCCGCGTCTGGGCGAGCCGCCGGACACGCAGTTCCTACGAAGATCCTCGCCGATCCGGACATGCGTGCCCGATTGCAGGCGCTTGGCATAGAACCAGGGGATCTGGGTCCGCAGCAGTTCGCACCGCACGTTCGAAGTGAGATGAAGCGCTGGGCCAAGCTCGTCCGCGATCCAGGGGTCAAGGCGGATTGAACGCCTCATCCGACCTCCGGCGTATTGCTCGTTGACCATGAACGTCTTAGAGTAAGCCGCATCGATCAGCGGCGGAGAGTGCGATGAGTCGATTCACATCGGTGTTTTCGTGCACGATATTCCTGGCCGCTGGGTTGGGGACTACTGCGTTTGCCCAGAGCTATCCGGTGAAGCCGGTTCGTCTCATCGTGCCGGGACCGCCTGGCTCGGTGACCGATGTCCGGGCGCGATGGATCACGGAGAAGCTCGCGCCTTCGTTCGGTCAGCCGATCATCGTCGAGAATCGTGGCGGTGCCGGCGGTATCATTGGCACCGAGGTCGTGGCGAAGAGCGCACCGGACGGCTATACGATCCTGCTCGCGCATCAAGGCACCCACGCGATCAATCCGCACATCTATGCGCGGCCGGGCTATGACGCCCTCATCGACTTTGCGCCGATCACCCGGCTCGTGTTGAATCCGCTGGTGCTCGCGGTGCATTCGGACGTGCCCGCGAAATCAGTGGCCGAGCTCATCGCGCTGGCGAAGACAAAGCCCGGTCAGCTGTTCTTCGGATCACCAGGCAATGGCACGCCGCCGCATCTGGCGGGTGAGCTTTTCAAGCGGATGGCCGGTATCGACACGATTCACGTGCCCTTCAAAGGCGGTGCGCTAGCACAGGCTGAGCTGATCGCGGGTCGCATCGCCTACACCATCGAGGGCGTGGCAATTCAGGTCCAACAAGTAAAGGCCGGCAGGCTGCGCGCGCTCGCGGTCACCGGCATGCAGCGAATTCCCGCGCTACCCGATGTCCCGACCGTCGCGGAGGCAGGCGTGCAAGGCTATGAGTATCAGGCATGGACCGGGATCGTCGCGCCCGCCGGAACGCCGCGCGCGATCGTCGATAAATTGCAAGGCGACATTGCCCGGGCGCTGCATACCCCCGAGACGCGCGAATGGCTCACCACCCAAGGCGCGACGCCCGGTGGCGAATCACCCGAAGAATTCGCGGCGTTCATCAAAGCGGAGCATGCGAAGTGGGGCAAGGTGATTCGCGAAGCGGGGATCAAGGCGGATTGATTCATATTGTGGAACCGCGTCGACGACGCGCCCGCGTATCGGTAGGTCGCGCGCCCGCATCGCTGTCGGACAAGTCAGTGGCGAGATACGGTGAGGGCGTACCGAAAGCATGAGCACGAATTCCGAGTGAAATGATGCGCCGGGGTAAGCTCGTTCGCGATGCATCGCTCACGACCCCGGAGAATGACGTTGAAGAAGACCGCCCTAATTGCCGGCGCCACGGGTGTTGCCGGACGCACCCTTCTTGACCATCTGACTCGGCTACCGGATTGGAATGTGATCGGCGTCTCGCGTCGACAACCGGATTTCGAGACGAAGGCGCGATGGATCGAGGTGGATCTCCTCGACGAGAAATCCAGTCGCGCTCAACTTTGCCGGCTGAAGGAGGTCACGCATCTTTTCTATGTGGCCTTCGCCGATGCGCCGACATTCGCTCTGCAACGATCGCCCAATACGGCAATGCTGGTCAATGCCGTGGAGGGCCTGGGCGCGGCCGGCGGCAGCCTCGAACATGTGTGCCTGCTGCAGGGGACGAAGTACTACGGCAATCATCTCGGGCCGTTTCGCACGCCCGCCAAAGAGCGCGATCCGCGCATGCTCACGCCGTACTTCTACTATGACCAACAGGACCATCTGGAGCGACGCGGGCCTTCGCTCGGCTTCACGTATTCATGCGCACGCCCGCATGTGATCTGCGGCTTCGCGCTCGGCACGCCGTTGAATTTGATCGCCGTACTCGGCGTCTATGCCACGGTCTGCAAGGAGCTCGGCCTGCCACTTCGCTTCCCAGGCAAATCCGGCGGCTACCGGTCTATCTACCAGGCGACCGACGCCGGCCTGCTCGCGCGCGCGATGACATGGATGGCGACCACACCCGCTTGTCGCAACGAGGCGTTCAACATCACGAATGGTGATTTCTTTCGCTACGAGAATATCTGGCCGACGTTGGCGAATTTTTTCGGCATGGAGTTGGACGAGCCACGGCATACCGACCTTGTGGTCGCGATGGCCGACCGCGCGCCGCTGTGGGATGACATCGTCCGCAAACACGGTCTTGCAGCGAACCCCTTCGCACGCGTGGCTGACTGGCGCTTCGCCAACTATGCTTGGGGTGCCGACTGGGACGTGATGTCTGATACGTTGAAATGCCGCAAGGCCGGTTTCCTGGAGTTCGTCGATTCCGAGGAGATGTTCCTGCGTGTGCTCGGGGAGTTTCGAGAGCGGAAGGTCATTCCGTAGCATTCGACATGCGGCGCGTCGAGGACCTTGAAGCTGCCGCTTGGGTCATGCACGTCCTCGGGAGATTATCGGTGCGCCGGGGAGTCAAAAGGATGTTGATAGAAACGTTGGCATGGCGCGGTATCTTTAGCGCCTGATCCCCGTCGGCTTACGCGGGATTCTTTTCTAATGAAAGCGAAGCCGCCACTGCGTGCGCTGCCCCGGGCCGCTTGATGACCATCGGCAGAATCATCGCCCCGCACAGCATGATCGTCACGATCGGCAGCGCGCCGCTGAACGAGCCCGTGGCATCCTTGACCGCCGCCGCGAAAAGCGGGCCGACGAGGCCGGCCGCACCCCAAGCGGTCAGGAGAGCGCCGTAGTTCGCGCCCAAGTGTCGGGTGCCGAAGTAGTCGGCATTGAACGACGGCATGGTGCCGAAGCCGCCGCCATAGCAGAGCAGGATGATCGAATAGGCAAGCACCACGGCGGTGAGCGATTCCATGCTGCCCAACGCAATGAAGACGCAGGCTTGTATGCCGAAGATCGCGCAATATGCGCGATGGCGCCCGATGCGATCGGACACCGCGCCCCAGAATAAGCGGCCGATCCCATTTGCCGCGCAGACACAGCCGTACATCGCAGCGACGATCGTGGGCGCCGCATGGGTCAGCTCCTGCATGATCGGCACCGCATTCGAGATGACCAGAATCCCCGCCGTGATATTCAGAAACAGCATCGACCAGAGCAGGTAGAACTGTGGTGTGCACAGCATCTCGCGCGTGGTATGCGAGCGCGCCTCGGGAGCGTGTGCGGCGATGCCGGGCGATGCATATCCATGCGGCGGATTCTTGAGAAACAAGGCGCAAGTGCCGCCGACCGCGATGAAAGCAATGCCCGACCAAATGAACACGTTCATCAATGCATGCAGATGATCAAGCGACAATGTGACCACCGCGCGTCCGATCCGAACACTTTCGGCGTAGTCGGTGGCAGCGACGATGGCTGCCTCGAAACCGGGCGCGCTCTTGACGATGAAATTGTAGAAGAACGCCCCAAGACCGAATCCCATCACGACCATGCCGCTGCCCAGGCCGCGTCGGTCCGGAAACCATTTGGTGACCACGGCCGCTGGCGTGATATAGGCCATTCCCACCCCAAACCCGCCAAGCGCGCCGTAAGTGAGATACAGCCACACCGCGCCGAAACGAGGCGTACCGAGCCCCGCAAGTACATTACCGATTCCCCAGAGTAGGACACCGATCAAGGTCACCAGGCGCGGCCCGGCACGATCCTGCCAACGCCCGCCGACGAGAGCGCCCACGCTCAGCGCCAGAATTGCGACCGCAAACGTCCAGGTTACTGTCGTGTTCGACCAGCCGAAGCCCGCGATCAACGGCTGCGTGAAGATGCTCCAGGAATAGATCGCGCCGAGGCTCGTCATGATGACGGTCCCGGCAAGGGCAATCATCCAACGACTATTTACGTGCGCCTCGTCAGCCCGAACGCTCGTTGCATGAGCGACCGCATGGGTGCGATACCGATTCATGATCAATCCACTTCAGATTCTGATTCTTGGTGGATGAGAATCTAGTATCGATGTCGCGGATCGGGAATTACCCGTTGGAACTAGGCTGACGCCACCGTACGCACGACCGAGTGGTCGTTGATGTTCGCGCTCGCGGCGCAGGGAGATGGCGTTTGCCAGGGTCGCATGTCCGGGGTGAATGATCGGTTGAGTCATGGGCTGCTCGTCTCGCCGCTGCCCGAGCTGACACTTGCGTGTTGCCGACGGGCGCTTCGCCGGCTACCCTTGGGGCGCCGACGCAGACGTGATATCCGATCGCTTGAACTGCCTTAACGTCGACTCCCTCAGCTCGTCGACGCCGAAGCGATGTTCCTGCGCTTGCTCGATGAGTTTCGAGAGAGGCGGATCATTCCGTAGCGCATTTCAGTGGCGCTGCGTTGGGCGGGCACGACACGACGAAGGATTCTCATACATGGATTTCGAGCTACCCGAAGACCTCCGAATGCTGCAGGACACCGTTCGCAAATTCGTCGATCGTGAGCTGATTCCAATCGAGATGCATGCGATGGACGGTCCGGACTTGAAGCCGGATGTGCGTGCCTCGCTTGAAGCGAAAGCAAAATCGCTCGGGCTGTGGCTGCTCGACGTGCCGACCGAGTACGGCGGGCAGGGTCTTTCGCTGCTCGGTATGGCGGTCGTTTGGGAGGAGCTCGCACGGACGATTGCACTGCCGCCGCGTGGACCCGGAATTTTCGGGCCGGAGCCGCGCCTGCTGCTGTTACTCAATGCGTCGCAAAAGGACCGCTATCTGTTCCCAGTGCTTCGCGGCGAGAAGAAGACGATCTTCGCGCAGACGGAGCCCGACGCCGGCGGCGACCCCGGTGGAATGCGCGCCACGGCCGTGCGCAAGGGCGATCACTATGTCTTGAACGGCAACAAGCGCTTCATTTCGCATGCCGAAGGCGCCGACTTCATGCAGGTCGTCGCGGCGACTGACCGCGCCAAGGGCTCACGAGGCGGTCTCAGCATGTTCCTCGTCGACATGGATTCGCCCGGTGTTGCGATCACGCGCAAGGTCGAAAAGATGATGGGGGATGTCACCTATGAGCTCGCGTTCGATGATGTGAAGGTCCCCGCCGAAAATCTGATGGGTGACGAAGGTCAAGGCATGGTCCTCGCGCAAGGCTGGATCACGGCCGGGCGGACCTACCAGGCCTGCCGGGGTCTTGGTGTTGCGCAACGCTCGATCGAGCTTGCGACCCGTTACGCGCAACTGCGCAGTACGTTCGGAGTGCCGCTTGCCGAGCGGCAGGCCGTGCAATTCATGCTCGCCGATTCATTCATGGACCACGAGATCGGGCAGAACTATGTATATCGCACCGCGTGGAAATACGATCACGACAAGCTCGCCCGGCACGAGAGCTACATCACCAAGATCTTCTGCACCGAATTGGGATTCCGGGCGGCCGACCGCTGCATGCAGATCCACGGTGGCATGGGGCTTACCGTCGATTTGCCGATCCACAAGATGTGGAAGGATTCGCGCAGCTTCATGATCACCGAAGGGCCGGTCGAGATCATCCGCATGGCGCTGGCACGGGAACTCTTCAAGATGCATCGATAGGCCCATCTGGGGTCATGTCTTGTGTTTTGCCAACCGCCCGTCATGCTTCAGGTTGATCTCAAGACTGGCAAAAAACAAGACCAGACCCGAATGGCACTTACTTAACGTGCGCGGCTCAAGCCTCCGTTCGCCCTGAGCCTGTCGAAGGGTAACGCAGGCTTGTCGAAGGCGGGTGATCGTCCGCTCACCGACGCTCCGGCATTCACCCTTCGACAGGCTCAGGGCGAACGGTAAATCCCCTAATTCGCTTAAGTAAGTGCCATTCAGACCAGACCCCGGTTTTAATCGTCCAGCGCGATCTTGTGCTCGCGCGCAATAGCGGTCCACCGCGCGATTTCTCCTTGGATGTATTTGCCGAACTCGTCCGGGGTCATCGGCATCGGATCGATCGCCTCGGCTGAGAGGCGTTGTTGCAAGGCTGGTGCGGCGATAGCCTTGTTGATTTCGGCGTTGAGCCGCGTCGTGATATCGGCCGGCAAGTTCGCGGGGCCCACGATGCCGTACCACTGTACCGAGTCGAATCCCTTGAATCCGGATTCCTCGAAGGTCGGCAAATCGGGCAGCAGCGGATGGCGCTTGAGACCGGTCACGGCCATTGGCTTCATTTTCTTCGCGCGAATGTGCGGCAGGGCGGCAGCGAGTCCCGGCATCATCATTTGCGTTTGCCCACCCAAGAGATCGGTGATCGCCGGGCCGATGCCACGGTAATGCGCCGTTGGGCCAGCAACGCCGATTGCGGATTTGAACTGTTCCATCGACAAATGGTTGAGGGTGCCCGGCCCGCCCGATGCGTAGCTCAGTTTGCTGGCGTTAGTCTTCGCGTAGTCGACAAGGCCTTTTAGATTGTCGACCGGCACCGCGGCACCCACCACCAGTACATTGGCGGTGCCGCCCACCATCGCGATCGCGGTGAATCCTTTGATCGGATCGTACGGAACCTTGCGAACGGCAGGATTCGTGCCGTGCGTCGCCACATAGCCCACCATCAATGTGTAGCCGTCGGGCGCCGCGCGGGCAACGGTCTGCGCGGCGATCACACCGCCGCCCCCGCCAACGTTCTCGACGATGAACGATTGCTCCATCGAGCGGCTGAGTTGTTCGGCGACCGTGCGACCGATCAGATCCAAGCCACCGCCCGGCTGCGCGGGAACGATGATCCTCACCGGTTTCACCGGATAAGACTGCGCCGCACCTGATGCCGGCAGCAGCGCAATCGCCGCAACAAGTGACGCAGCGATCGTGCGGGGGTACTTCGCCATGCTCATGTTTCCTCCTCTTGCCGGGATGTGCCACCGCGCATCGCCTTGCGATCCATACCGGTTCGGCGTTGTCATCGATTGGATGCGTTCCATCGCTCAAGGAACCTGCGCGGCAGCCCGCAGGTTCCTAGTGGACTTAAAGGGGACGTTACCTTTCGCAATTTAGAAAGGGTAACGCGGGAATCAAGTGTGGGCCACGGACATCGTTGCCCGTTCGTCCTGAGCTCGTCGAAGAATGAGCGCGCACGTTCGACGACTTCACCTTCGCGCGGAATTGCTGATTCGGCGATGCAGGCTTTGGACGCTCGCAGCGATCAATGCCGCCCACCGCAAAATCGGTGCACGTGATAGGGCGACGCAGCCAAGCCGCCGCAATACTGGCCGACGTAGGGCTCCAGGCGATCGAATGTTGCGCGTGACTCGGTGTTGACTGCGGCAAGACGCTCGATCGCCGCTTCTGCCTGTCGTCGCAGCGCCGGCAGGTCGATGGTAGTGTGTCGGCCGTGATCGAACACTAGGCGCCCGCCGACCATGACGCTGTCGACCCCCGTGCAGTCTTCACAGAAGACCACTTGATTGACGGCATCGTTGAGCGGCGTGTAGTTGAGGCTGGCCAAATCGAGGAACACGACATCTGCCTTGTAGCCGGCGTCGATCCGCCCGATGCGATCGAAGCCAAGCGCCTGGGCACCCCCCTCGGTGGCGGCGCGCAGCACTTCGCGGCTGCTGATCCATTGTTCGACCGGACGATCCTGCACCCGCGAGATATAGGACGCGGTGCGCATCGCTTCGAAGACGTTGAGGTTGTCCGACGATGAGGCGCCATCGGTGCCGATCGCGACATTGATGCCGCGATCGAGCATGCCGCGCATGTCTGCGATGCCGGAACCGAGCTTCATATTGCTGCCTGGATTGTGGGAAATCGATGCGCCGCGATCGGCCAGGCGCTGCCGATCATCATCGTCCAGCCACACACCGTGCGACACGCAGAATCGCGGTCCAAGCAGTCCGAGGCCGTCGATATGCGCGACGAGGGTCTTGCCGTAGCGCTGGTGTGCCACGATCGCCTGCATCTTCGATTCGCCGATATGCATCTGCATCCCGATGCCGTGCTCGCTCGCGAGGTCACGACAAGCGGTGAGGAACGCATCGCTGCAGTGATGCGGAATCGTCGGCCCGAGCGCGGGGCGGATCCGATCGTACGATTGATCCCAAGTGGTGAGAATCTTCCGGCATGCGGCGATCGATTCTTCATGCGGTGCGAATTTGATGCGCGCCGCATCGCTGCGCAGCGGCTCCGGCAGGAAGTCGAGCAAGCCGGGAATCGCCTCATAGAAACTGCGATCGGCCATCATCGGTGCAATCGTCGCGCGCATGCCGGCATCGGCATAGGCTTGGGCGACCGCCCTGACGCCATCGACGGTCGGCACGGGAAATTCCGCGAACATGTCGTAGGACGCAGTGCAGCCCTTGCGAATCATCTCCGCCGCCCCGAGGATCGCCGACAGGTACTTGTCTTCTAGAGTTCGCCGGGCCGCGGACCATGGCACGGTGTTGAGATAGAGCTCCAAGGTGTAGCGATCGAAGACGCCTTTGCCAAGCGTGGTCTGCGCGTGGTTGTGCCCGTTGACGAGGCCCGGGATGAGCAGCCGATCGGCGGCATCGATCCGTGTCATCGATGCATCGGTCACCGATCCGCGTGCGACCAGATCGCGAATAAGGTCGCCCTCGATGACAATATCGAGCGGCTCGAACCCAAACGATCCGGATCGCAGTACGCGTCCCCCGTGGATGACCATCATGTTCGCGTCTCCTCTGGTTGCCTTGGGATGCCGGTTGCCACCCGCGCTTCGATCAATCGGAGAAACGAAGCATTCCCATCGGCATCGATCGCGAATCCAAAGCGGATCCGCCCACGCAATCGTACGGCACGATGGCCAGCAACCGCCGGTGAAACGAAACCGGGTAGCTGAATGGCCGCCACTGGCGCGGGCGAACAGTCCGGACAGGCGCCCGCCGTATCGACCAGAAGGACTCTCCCCGTGCCATCGTGCGCGGGAGAAAGGTAGCCTCTGATTTCCACCTCCGCACCGTCGAGTGCGGCGGCATTTGCGGCGAAACCAACTTCTTCGCTGCCTAACCGATCAAAGAGCATGTCGAAGCCGATGCGCTTCACAGGGCAAGCTCCGCTTGGTGCGCACGCATGACTTCGCGTTCCATGAGCGACGTGAGGCGTATGCGGTAGTCGTTGAAGCGCGGGTCGGTGAAGCTGCGCGGCCGCGCGAGATCAATCGTCACCTCTTCCAGCACGCATCCGGGGCTCGCGCTAAACACGACCACGCGATCGGCAAGCAGCACCGCCTCGTCGATATGATGTGTCACGAACAGGATCGTCGCGCGAAATTCCGACCAGATCTCGAGCAGGAACTGCTGCATCAGCACGCGCGTCTGGAAATCGAGCGCGGCGAACGGCTCGTCCATCAGGATGAACGCGGGTTCACCGACCAGTGCGCGGGCGATGGCGACGCGTTGCTTCATTCCACCGGACAGCTGATGCGGATAGTGCCCGGCGAAGCGGGCAAGCCGTACGCGATCGAGCACCTCACGCGTGCGACGCTCGCGTTCCGGCGCCGCGACGCCTTTCATCTTCAGGCCGAACGCGACGTTGTCAAAGACAGTGAGCCAGGGAAACAGCGAATGCTCCTGGAACAGCATGACCGCCTTCGGGTCGGGCTTGACGACCTTGACGCCATCGATTGCGATCTCGCCCTGCGTGGCCACCTCGAGCCCTGCGATCAGTTCGAGCAACGTGCTCTTGCCGCAGCCGCTTGGCCCGAGCAGCGCGATGAACTCCCCGGACGACGCCTTGAAGTCGATGTCGCGCAACGCCTCGACCGACAGACCAAATCCGCTGTCCCAGATCTAGCCCACCTTTTGGCAGACGATGGAGCTCATGATTTCGCTTCGTTCCACCAGAGAATTTTTCGCTGCAGGAAGAGCAGCAGCGAGTCGACCGCGTAGCCGGTGATGCCGATGATGCAGATCCCGATCAGGATCAGATTGCCATTGAACATCTCGCGGCCGAGTATGACGATCATGCCGACACCGTTCTTGAGCCCGACCATCTCGGCGGCGAGAACCGCCATCCACGCGGCGAAGAAATTGAGCCTGAGCATCGTGAAAACTTGCGGCAGCACCGCGGGGAAGATCACGTATCGCCACACTTGCCGGTCCGACGCCCCGTAGCTCCGCGCGGTCTTGACCAGACGCGGATCGACGGACTGCACGGCGGCGACGGTCGACAACGTCAGCAGAAAGTACACGCCGGTGAACACGACGAAGATCGCGGTCGCATTGCCCACCCCGAAGATGACGATGCCAAGCGGGATCCAGGCGATCGGCGCAATCGGCGCAAGCCCCCGCACGATGGGCAGCAGCGCGGCGGCGGCGGCCTTTGACCTCGACACGAAGATGCCGGTCGCGATCGCCAGCACGAAGCCGATGGCAAGGCCGAACAGCACGCGATACGCGCTCGCCACGATCGCGTAGGGAATCGCCATCGCCTCGCGTCCGAAGCCGACCTTGAAATCGCTCTCGATGGCGTAGCGAATGAAGGATGACGGCGGCGGAAACAACGACACCATGATCCAGCCGCGCGCGGCGGCCAGCTCCCAAAGCGCGATGAGCACGACCCATGGCGCGAGCGCCGCGGCCACGCGCTTCGTCCGCGCCATGGCTGGTGTTCGGCGCGACCCTTGTGCGATGGCCACCTCAGGCGCGGGGGCAAGCCTCGCGGTGCTCACCTTGCGTTATCCCTTCAGTGCCTCGCGCAGGATGCGGAAGTCGATGACGTTCTCGGGCATCTTCTTGAGATAGCCGAGCGCGACCATGTCTTTGATCGCGATCTCCATGCCCTGTTCGCCGCCTTGGGTGAGATCGACCTGCGGCATTTGCCGTGGCAGTGCGGCAGTCAGCGTTTCGCGATTGACGCGGTAGTACTTCCCTTTGTCGAGGATTTCCACCGCTTTCGCCGGGTTGGTCTTGATCTCGCGATCCGCGCGGAGCAGCGCCTTCAGATAGCGGCGCGTCGCATCGGGATACTTCTCGATGAAATCGGCGCGTGTGTTGGTCACGCAATCCGGGCCGTTCTTGCCCCAGACATCAAGATTGCTGGCGATCGCGACACCGCCTTGCTTGTCGACCATGTTGGTAGAGAAGGGCTCGACGTGCGTCACGATGTCAATCGCTTTGGCTTCGAACGCTGCGGCCATCGACAGCACGTCGTTGAACCACACCATATTGAAGTCGTCGTATGAAAGCCCGGCGTTTTGCAGGTTCCGGTACAAGGTCAGCTCGAACGTGTTGACCCGCATGGAGCCCAATTTGAGGCCCTTGCCCTTGGCGCGCTTGAGGTCCTCGATGTTCTTGATTCCGGTCGCCCCCTGCGCGACCACGAAGATCCCGCCGGCGCCGCTCCCGGCGATGATCTTCACTGGTGCACCGTTGTTGGCGGCAACAACCATGTTGGTGAACGGAATGTGGACGATGTTCATCGCGCCGCTGGTCAGGGCAGTGAGGGCATCGCCCGGATTGGGCATGAACTTCAGCTCGACATTCAGCTTCTCTTCTTTGAAATAGCCGACCGCATCCGCATAGAAGAGGGGGGACATGCAGATCCCGACGAGATGCCCGACGCGAATCACCTCCGGTGTGCTGCCCTGTGCGAAGCTCATCTGCGCCGTCGTACCAAGTCCGCCTGCGGCACTCGCCAGCACTGCCGATCGCTTCAGGAATTCGCGACGTTTCATGCTCAATCCTCCTGTTTGGGTGGGAAGTGCGTCGACGCTCGATCGGCGCGATAGCCTTGGCGCAAGACGTGTGCCAATCATCGTACCGACGGAATCGTGCAGTGCAGAAAACGAATCTCGCCCTCGGGGGGCGCCTCTTTGCCGCGAGTGACAACACCGTCCGGTTGATCCGTTCGCAGAGTACATAATGCACTAAACAGGTGCGCGCATGCACTTGAAGCGTGCGCAAGGCAGCGTCAGGCCGAGCGATACGGGCCTCACGCTAAAGTGAAATCCGCGATCCTTCCGCGCTCGATCTGTGTCCGGAGCGACTGCGTCAGATCGAACTGCGTATCGACTTCGATCGCCGCGATGAGCGCGCCCGCAACCGTCGCACCGTTTGCGCAAGCGGCGAGAAACGCGTATTCGCCCGGCGCGAGTCGCTCGATCGTGATCGCCGGATAGACGTCGGTCAGCGCGTCGCGGTAATTGTTGAAGGCGTTGTTGCGATAGACGCGAAGCCGGTCAATCGGATTGGCGCCGCGGATGAGGCCGGGCGGGCAGCCGCCCTCTTCGAACAAACTTCGTACGAGCTCACGCTGAAGCGTTTGCAAGTCCATAGCCGTTCTCCCTCAGAACGTGCTCCGCGCGATTGGCTTCGCCGATCAACGCGACCAGCGGCGGAATATTCGTGTCCCGTTCAATCAAAGTCGGCACGTCGCCGAATCGGCGCACCGCGTCCGCGTAAAGATCCCAGACGGCCGCCGCGATCGGTGCGCCGTGCGTGTCGATGAGCAACCGATCGCTGCGCTCATGGCCGGCCAGATGCATCTCTTTCACCATGGCCGCGGGGATCGCATCCAGGTAGTCGGTCGGGTTGTAGCCGTGATTGCTCGCGCTCACGTAGATGTTGTTGATATCGAGCAGGATCCCGCAGCCGGTGCGCTTCGCCACCGCCGCGAGAAATTCCCATTCCGGCATTTCGGAGCACTCGAATTCGAAGAAGTTCTCGCTGTGTACTTCCAGGAACGCGAGATTCGGGCGCGTCGCGAGCATCTCCCGATAGTGCAGTGCGCGCAGCCCAACGCCGACGCCGCGCAATGCGGTATCGGTGATCTTCATTTCGGTCGGCGCGCGTCCAAGTAACGGTTGGTGGTGCATGCGCTACTGTCGCATCCACCGGTCACGGATTGATCACGGGCTGGGCAAATTCTCGTGGTGATCGCCGGCGATTCGCCGCACACATCAATACTTGCAAACTTCCTGGTTCACCCTGTGGCTGAACGCCCGTTTCGCGCGCCTTGATCCTGTAAACTGCGTGACGTCAATCATCTGTGGAGCAAGCGCGATGGTCACCCGATCCAGATTCGCCTCAGTCAGCGCTATTGCGGTCCTATCATTGGGCTGCGCTAACGTGGGCATCGCCGCGGATAAGTCCGCCCAAGACGAGGCTCGGGAGCTTGCGGACAAGATCAAGAAAGCGACCCAAGGCGGTGGTGCCGCCGCGAGTACGCCGGCTGCCAAGCTGGCAAAGGCTGATCCATGCAAGGTCTTGACGGACGCCGATGTTCGCAAGGTATTCCCCGATGCGAAGAGCGGGCAGCGCGAGCGCCGCAACGAACAATACGGCATGGTGGCTTGTCTATGGGACTACTCGGGAGGAAGGTTTTACGTGCAGTTGAGCGTCGAGCAGCCGGGAACCGTAAAGAACGAAATCCGCGGGATCTCGCTCGGATTCGTCGATCCGCTGAAGTCCGGTGCGGCCGCCAATGTCCGCTACGAGACGATCAAGGGTGTGGGCGATGAGGCGATGGCGATCGTCGAACCCGCCGACGCAAAGCGCGGCATTCTGACCGACAGCGCATACCTCATCACACAGCGTGGCGACCAGCAGGCGATGCTCTTCTCTTCGACGCTGGCCAAGCGGGATCGCGCCGAGGCGCTCAAGAAGCTCGAAGAGCTCGGCAAGGCGGCTGCGGGCCGCTTGTGAGGATGAATCTACGCCCCACCGCGAATCGCGAGGCGACCGTTCCGGAACGCAAATAGCGGTACCGGTGCTTGCGGCGAGCGGCCGTCGATCAAACGATCGAGGTTGCCGATCACGTACTCCGTAATGTCGGCAACCGGCAACTTCAGGCACTCGCCCACCGAGCGCCATTCGAGATCGAGCAACTCCCCGTTCCCCTGCACGGCGCCGTCGCTCGCTTCGACATGGGCCGCGAAGAATCGCGCGTGGAATCGGATCGGGCTTTCCGCCGGGGTGATGGCGCGGATCAAATAATCGAGTCGCCCGAGCGCCGGGAGCAGTCTGCCTTCGTGTACTTTACCGAGCACGAGGCCCGTTTCCTCCCACGTTTCGCGCACGGCGGCAACTGCGAGCGCGCGGGCGCGCGCGGACCCGCTCTCGCGGGCAAGGCGCGCGTGGATATCGCTACGTAATGGCGAGAGGAGTGTGACGCGATGATCGTTGTCGTCGACACGGCCGCCAGGAAAAACGTAGACGTTCGGCATGAAGCGATGTTTGCCGGCACGGCGCCCCATCAATATTTCGACGGTGCCACGGCGGCGCCGTAACGGAACAAGTGTCGCAGCGTCGCGTGGTCGCACGCCGCGCGGCCGACCGTCGAGCGCGGGCAGGAGTTTGCTGTTCGGGATTTCCATGCCTGCATTATCGCGCGACCGGGGCG
>JANMUI010000699.1:0-1032 GCA_031391405.1 Betaproteobacteria bacterium | reverse complement strand
CGGTTCTCGACCACCACCGGTTGGCCAAGCGCGGTTGAAAGACTCTGCGCGACCAGGCGGGCGAGTGCATCGTTGCCGCCACCCGGCGCGGCGGGAACGATCAGTTTGATCGGCCTGGCTGGATAGTCCTGCGCGCGCGCGTGCGGCAGCACCGCTGCCAGTACACAGGCGGCGAACACCAGGATTCGGCTCACTTCACCCTTCACCCTTTACCCTTTACCCCTCGTTGCCTTTTGGGCCTTGAATCGTCTGGCTTTGCCAGCGATTCAAGGGTAACTAACCCGGGCAAAAGTAGGTTTGCACTTTTGCCCGAATGTTCAATACGGCTTCTCGCCCAACACCACACATCGCCTGAGCAACCGTCGCTCCGACGCGTCGAAGTCCGTGCGCGCATGCGTCGTGCATCGGTTGTCCCACATGAGCAGATCACCGATGCGCCACTGGTGCGTATAGATCCACGAGGGATTCTCGATGCTATCGAACAGCATCGAGAGCGTTCGATCGCTCTCGGCGCGATCCATGCCGACGATGTGATCCGTCATCAGGCGATTCACATACAACGCCTTCTTGCCGGTGGCCGGATGGGTACGAAAAATCGGATGGGCAAAGCGCAGCGCCGCGTCGCTCACCGCCCCTTTGAGGGTCGGTGCGGCGCCATAGTCGTAGACGTGGAGGGCTTGCATGCCCGCGAGGCGATCGCGCGTCTCGTCCGGCAACGCCTCATACGCCTTGTACATATTGGCAAACAAGGTGTCGCCGCCCTGGCTGGGAATCTCAATGGCATAGAGCAGCGTCGCGTAGCAGGGCCGCTCGATGTAGCACTGGTCCGAATGGAACATCATTTCCCCATCTGGCAGCGCACCAATCAGCTTGCCGTTCTCGCGAATATTTGAAATGAACATCACGCCGGGATGATGGGTCGACCTGCCTTCGTGCTTGTTGATGACTTGCGCGAGCGGACCGAATCGCGACGCGAATGCAACTTGCTGGTCCTCGTCGAGCGACTGGTCGCGAAACAGGATGATGCAGTTG
>JANMUI010000692.1:0-6175 GCA_031391405.1 Betaproteobacteria bacterium | reverse complement strand
GCGCTCGCGGCCGCGACGATCGCGTTCGGCACCGCCGCCCAAGACACCATCAAGATCGGCGTCATCACCGACCGCGTTGGGCCGGCCAAGCCGTATGCAGAACCCGCGACCGAGGGGATCGTTTTCGGGGCCGAGGTGATCAACGCGCGGGGTGGCGTACTCGGCAAGAAGATCGAATTGCTGATCGAAGACGACCAGGGGCGTCCGGATGTCTCGGCGGCCATGGCACGGAAGCTCGTCGACGCAGGCGCCGTGTTCATCATGAGCGTATCCCTCACGCCCGCTACCCAACAGCAGCAGACGGTGACGATGGAAGCAAAGACGCCGCAGATGACGCCGATGAATTCCGGCGACACGCTGACCACGCAACTCAACAATCCCTACTTCTGGCAAACCGGCCCGCTCGGTTCGGTGCAGATCGCGACCTTGCTCGCGCATGCCCGCGCCAAGAATCTGAAGCGGGTCGCGCTCATCAGCGACAACTCCGATCTTGGCCAGTTGCTCGCGAAGTTCTTCCGCGCGGGACTGGAGAAATCGGGCATCGAGGTCGCGATCGAAGAGGTGGTCCCCCGCGGCGCCACGACCGCCGAGCCGCAGATGCAAAAGATTCGCGCGGCCAATCCGGACGCGATGTTCATGGCTGGTGTGCTGACACCGGAGAACGTCCTCATCCTCAAGGCCCACCGCCAGTTCGGGCTCAAATTCCCGATTCACGCCTCGTACAACCTGTCGGTGCCACAGTACATGTCGGTGGCCAAGGGTCTCTTGAACGGCATCACCTTCGTCGACGCGTACGACCCCGAAAAGCCGGAAGTGAAGCAGTTCGTTGCCGACTACACCAAGGCGAAGAAGAAAGAGCCGTTCAATCTGCACGGCTATGGCTACGACGGGATCATGCTGATCGCCGATGCGATTCAGCGCGCCGGCGCCCCCGACAAGGAGAAGATCCGTGCCGCAATGCAATCGGCAAGCTTCTCGGGCGTGATGGGCGCGAAGGGAATGAAGTACCAGTTCCCGGACGGCAAGCGTACCGGCTACGATCCGAACGGGATGGTGGTGCGGGTATTCGAAGGAGACCTGCAGGGGCGCGTCGTCCATACCGGACAAAAGTGATCCGGTGCAGGATTTTCTCGAGCTGTCGGTCAGCGCCACGGCATCGGGTTGCGTCTATGCGCTGATCGCGCTGTCCTATCTGCTCATGATCCGGCCGACCGGCATCATCAATTTCGCGGTCGGTGAATGGGCGATGGTGGGCGCGTTCAGCGGATTTCTGTTGTTGTCCGAGCTCGCCTGGCCGTATCCGGTCGGGATGGCCGTGATCCTCGCGTTCATGCTCGGGGTGGGCTGGCTGACCGAAAGAGTCGCGGTGCGTCCCCTGGTGAACGCAGGTGCGCCGATCCTCGCGCCGATTCTTGCGCTGCTCGGTGCGCTCGTCGTGTATCGCGAATCGATTTCGCTCGGATTCGGTCCGGATCCGTTTCCCGTTCCCTACCCGTTCGGGTTTGGCCGGGTCGAGATCGGACCCTTCGCCGGGTCGACCCAAAGCTTTTTCATCATGGCGGTAACGGTGCTCGTCTTCGTCGGCATCTGGCTGTTCTTCGAGCGGACGGTCGCCGGCAAATGCTTCGAAGCGGTCGCGATCAACCGGCGCGCCGCTGCGCTGGTCGGCATCAATCTGTCGCGGGTCACGGCCCTTTCGTTCGCCGGCGGTGCGGGCGCGGCAGGATTGGCCGGCCTGCTCGTCTCGCCTAACATTTCGGCCCACTATCTGATGGGCATTCCGCTCGCGATCCAAGGCTTCACGGCGCTGGTGATCGGGGGCGTCGGTCGAGTGGAAGGTGCGCTCCTTGGCGGCCTGGTCCTCGCATTCGCTGAACAACTCACGATTCGCTACGCGCCCATCCCGGCCGGATTCTCGCAAGGCGTGCCGCTTCTCTTCCTGATGGTGTTCTTGCTGGTACGACCGACCGGGATGCTTCGCGCGAAAGACGGTCGGGCATGAAATCCACCGCGCGCTGGATGGTCGCGGCAGTGATCCTATCGGTCGCGGCATTCTTTCTTTCCAGCTATCACAACGACGTCTATCGCAAGCTTCTGCTCTGGATCACGCTTGCTCTCGGCTACAACTTCCTCTTCGGTATTTGCGGACAGGTAACGTTCTCCCATTTCACCTTCTACGGCATCGGCGCGTACGCGATCGTCATCCTGATTTTTCAAGCAGGACTGCCGTTTCCGCTTGCGGCGATCGGCAGCTTGTTGATTTGCGCCGGCATCGCGCTCATCGTTGCGATTCCCTCTACTCGGCTGGAGGGCTTCTACCTCGCGCTCGCGACCTTGGCGCTCGCGCAATTCTTCATCGTCGTCCTGAACGAAGGCGGAACCCTGACCGGCGGCACCGGTGGACTCGCCGACTACCGATTGCCCGACTTTTTCGGCATGCGAATCGCGGGCCCGTGGTACACGGTAGTGATCGTCGTGCTCATGCTGGGTACGATGGCACTCCTCGATCGTCTCGATCGCTCTTGGTTCGGCCGCGCCTGCCGCGCGGTCCGCGACAATCCGGACGCCGCCTCCGCAATGGGTGTCGATGTCGCGCGGACGAAAGTCATCGCCTTCACCCTGACGAGCGCGCTCGCCGGACTCGCCGGCATGGTGTACGCGTTCGTCGACAACACGGTGAATCCGCCCATCTTCGGATTGGAAAACGCGTTCCTGCTGCTCTTCATGGTGATCGTGGGCGGCTCGGGCAGGCAGGCGGGCGCGATCGTCGGCGCGGTGCTGCTGTACCTGTTGCCGTATGTGTTATCGCCGCTCATCGGTCACCATCACGCCTTGGTGTTCGGCGTGCTCATGCTGGCGGCTATTCTCGTGAAGCCGCGCGGGTTGATCGGACTCTATGATGCAACGCGTGATGGCCTCCGGCGCCGCGCTGCTTGAAGTCCGCGGGCTCACCAAACGCTTCGGCGGGCTCCTCGCCGTGGCGAATGTCGATGTCGATCTGCGTCCTGGAGAAATACTCGGCGTCATCGGGCCGAACGGCGCGGGCAAGACGACCTTGTTCAATATGATCGCGGGCGCCCTTGCCGCCTCGGAGGGGACCGTGCGTTTCGCGGGTACGCCGATTCACGGACGCGCGCCCCACGAGATCGCCGCGCTTGGTCTCATTCGAACGTTTCAGCACAATCGCCCTTTCTCCGGCATGTCGCTCATCGAGAACATTCTGGTCGGCGCGCACACGAAATTCTCGTCAGGCCTTTGGTCGATCGCGGGAGGGTCGCGCGCGGCTCGCGAAGAAGAATCGAGACAACGAGCGCGGGCGAAAGCGCTGATCGACTTCGTTGGTCTTGCCGACGTTCGCGATGCGGACGTCGATACCTTGTCCTTCGGTCAAGGTCGCTTGCTCGAAATCGCGCGGGCCCTGGCGGGCGAGCCCCGGCTCATCCTGCTCGATGAGCCGGCCGCAGGGCTCACGCCGGCGGAGCTCGATCGTTTGGCCGCCATCCTGCATGACATCGCGGAGCGCGGCATCGCAGTGCTGCTGATCGAACACGACATGCGATTCCTCCTTCCGCTTGCCCATCGCATCGTTGTGCTCAATTACGGCGGCATCATCGCCACCGGCACACCCGATGAAATCCGCGCACATCCCGCGGTGCGTGACGCCTACCTCGGCGAGCCGGTCGCTCATGCTCGCGCTTGAACGATTGAGCGCCGGACATACGGCCGTGCCGGTCGTGCACGAGGTATCGTTGTCGGTCGCAACAGGCGAATCGGTCGCGCTGCTCGGACCCAACGGCGCGGGCAAGTCGACCTTGCTTGCAGCGATCGTAGGCACCCTCGCGAATCGATCCGGCCGCGTGCTAATAGATGGAGAAGACATCAATCGTCTCCCGAGCCACGAAATCGTACAACGGGGCGTCGCCCTCGTGCCCGAAGGCCGGCTGGTGTTCGCACCCTTCAGCGTCGAGGACAACCTTCGGCTCGGCGCCATTCGACTGACTGGAGGGCGCATCGCCGTTCGTGAACGGTTTACATATGTCTACGAACTCTTTCCGCGCCTGGCCGAGCGGCACACACAGGCCGCTGGCACGCTCTCGGGGGGGGAGCAACAAATGCTTGCCATCGGCCGCGCCTTGATGAGCAAGCCTCGCCTGCTGTTGTTGGACGAACCATTCCTCGGTCTCGCTCCGCTAGTCGTTGCCGAGATTCGCCGCGCGCTGGAGCGCTTGCGGGAAACTGGCCTGACGCTTCTTATCGTCGAGCAAAAGCTCGATATCGCACTGGCGTTTGCGCAACGCGCATACGTGCTCATAAAGGGGAGGGTCGTGCTGCACGATTCGACGGAGGCGCTGGGGCGGCGGTCGGATCTGGGGAACTTGTATTTTTCGCTTGCTACAAACACCGAGCGAAACCCCTGAACCGACCGCATATTCTTGGCGCCAAAAGGTCACCTGACCCGAATGGCGCTTACTTAGGCAAGATAGACGATTTGCCACTCGCCCTCACTTAGCAGATTGACCGTTCGCCCTGAGCCTGTCGAAGGGTGAATGCCGGGGAATCCGTAAGCGGCCCATCGCGCGCCTTCGACAAGCCTGCGTTACCCTTCGACAGGCTCAGGGCGAACGGAGACTTGAGCAGAGCAGTATTGCCATTGGACGCTCTTCTTCAAAGCGGCGACAAATTTGCAGATCGATGAGGTCCGCTTAGGTAAGTGCCATTCGGGTCAGACTCGATTTAATACTCCCTAGTTTATGGACCGCGGATGCCGCAGGGGTCATAGTGGAACGACTGAAATTCACGCCTCCGCACATTGATCCAGCGTTCGATCATCTCAAAACTCGCCTTCGCTTTCCTCTGTGTCCTCTGCGTCCTCCGTGGTGAATCTCTAACGGGGGAGAAGACTGAACCGATCTCGCTATACTGCGCGCCCCTTCAGTCTCCGACGCCGTCATGACCCATCCTCACTATCCTCACCTTTTCACGCCGCTCAAGGCCGGCACGTTTACCCTCAAGAACCGGATCGTGATGGGTTCGATGCACACGCGCCTCGAAACGCTGCCGGACGGCACCGCACGCAAGGCCGCGTTCTATGCGGAGCGCGCACATGGAGGGGTCGCGCTCGTGATCACCGGTGGTTATTCGCCGAACGATGAAGGGCGCATGGAAGAGATTGCCGAGGTGCTTTCTTCCGATGGGCATGTCGCCGAACATCGGGTCATCGTCGATGCGGTGCATGGTGGGGGCGCGTTGATCGCACTGCAGATCCTGCATTCCGGGCGATACGCAAAGATCGCCAAGCCGGTCGGCGCATCGGATGTTCCATCGCCGATCAACAAACGCCCTATTCATGCGCTCTCGACCGCGGAAGTCGAACGGACCATCGATGATTACGCTCAATGCGCGGCGCTCGCCCAAAAGGCGGGCTACGACGGCGTCGAGATCATGGGATCCGAGGGCTATCTCATCACCCAGTTTCTCGCGTCCCGCACGAACACTCGCGCCGACGGCTGGGGCGGCCCGTTTGAAAACCGAATACGCTTCTCAACGGAAATCGTGCGCCGAACACGCATGGCCGTGGGCGCGAATTTCCTCATCATCTTTCGTGTGTCGGCACTCGATCTGGTCGAAGGCGGATTGACCGCTGATGAGATCGCCACACACGCGCGCGCAATCGAAGCCGCAGGCGTGGATCTGATCGATACCGGCATAGGCTGGCATGAAGCACGCGTGCCCACCATCGGCTACATGGTGCCGCGCGCCGCATGGCGCGGTGCGACGGCGCGCCTCAAAGCTGCGGTGCGCATTCCGGTGCTCGCGACCAATCGCATCAATACGCCGGAGCTTGCGGAAGAGATCGTCGCATCGGGGGACGCCGACGGTGTTTCACTTGCGCGCCCGTTTCTGGCCGATGCCGCATTTGCCAACAAGGCGAAGGAAGGTCGGGCGCGCGAAATCAATACATGTATCGCGTGCAATCAGGCGTGCCTTGATCTCATTTTCGGCAATCAGGTCGCGACCTGTCTCGTCAATCCCCGCGCATGCTACGAGACGGAGATTCGTGTCGGTGCCGCCGCAATCGTCAAACGCGTCGCGATCGTCGGGGCAGGCGCGGCCGGACTTGCCTGCGCGGTCACGGCAGCGGAGCGCGGCCATCAGGTCACGGTCTTCGAGGCAG
>JANMUI010000680.1:0-1977 GCA_031391405.1 Betaproteobacteria bacterium | reverse complement strand
TTCGCTCTTCCGTGTCGGTAGGGCGCTCGAAGCGCGGGCCTTCCCCGTCGGCGAAATAAAGACCAAGCCCCATCGCATCGGGGACGGTGAGGATGTCCGAGAAGAGAATCGCTGCGTCCAGCCGGAATCGCTCCAGCGGTTGCAGGGTGACCTCCGTGGCGAGCGCGGGCGACTTCGCGAGCGCAAGGAAGCTCCCGGCACGCTTGCGGGTCGCCAGATACTCAGGCAGGTATCGGCCGGCCTGCCGCATGAGCCAGATCGGCGTATAGGGCGTGGGCTCGCGTGCGAGCGCACGAAGCAGCGTGTCATTCTGAAGCGGGGGATTCATCTGGGAACGCCGAGATTGCCTCTCGCCGCCCAACGCGTCGGGCGGCGCTGCATGATGAGTACGACTGGTTGCTCAAAGGTTCATCAGCTTACGCGTGATGAACTTCCATTCGGATGGTTCGATCGGTGTGATCGATAGCCGATTGCCACGAGCCAGTACCCGCATGTCGGCAAGCTGTGGATGTTGGCGCAATTCCTCGAGCGATACCAGGCGCGTCTTGCGCACGAGCTTGACATCCACATGCACCCATCGCGGGTTCTCGCGCGTCGCTTTCGGATCGTAGTACGGACTCTTCTTGTCGAATTGCGATGCGTCCGGGTATGCCTTGGCCGACACTTCCGCAAGTCCGGCGATGCCCGGTTCCGGGCAGCTCGAGTGATAAAAAAACACGCTGTCGCCCAATTGCATCTGATCCCGCATGAAGTTGCGCGCCTGGTAGTTGCGCACGCCGAACCACGGGGTCGATTGCGTAGGCGATGCGACCAGGTGATCGATGGAGAATTCTTCCGGCTCGGACTTCATCAGCCAAAAGCGCATGGCAATCCCGGGTGGCAGTAGACGACGCGAATTATGCGGCGAATGGCGCCGATGCACCGAGCGCCTGATCATGACGCAAGAGTCGAAGTCTACCGAAGCAGGTGTCCGCGTCGATCGCCGCGCATTCGGGCGACCGAGCCGGTGTCGCAAGATCCTGCGCGTGGAGGCGGGTGTCCCCCGCAGATGCCGTTACGATCCTATCCTTGAACCATAGAGGTTCAAGTGGTCGCCCAAAATGCCGCATCAGGTACATCCGACGGTGGGACGCGCACAACAGCGGCTGGACATGGGCAACCTGCGCTACACATTGATCCAAGAGAATATGGATCGCTATCGTGCACCGCAGGGGACATTGAGACGAGGACCCGTTCAGAAGAGCCGCTCTTGCGGAGCGAGCACTTCATCGAGCGCTTCCTGCATCGAATCGATTCTACGCTTGAGGGATGCGAAGTCAAAGTCACTCGTCACCCTCGTTGCGAGAAATTCATGCGTGATGTTGAGCGCCGCCATGACGGCGATGCGCTCGATCGAACCGACCCGTCCGCTCGATTTGATCTCGTTCATCTTCTGATCAAGATAGGTGACCGCCTGCAGCAGGGCCTCGCGTTCGCCATCGGCGCAGGTGACCTTGTAGGAACGGCCCATGATCGACACGTCGAGCGAGCGGCTCTTTGCAGTCATGGTGCGTTCTCCGGAATCTTGCCGATCAATGTATCGATGCGTTCGATGGCATCGGACACCTTGTCGCGCAGACGGCGATTCTCGGACTCGAGCTGGACGACCCGCTGGCGCATCTCGATGTTTTCCGAACGCAGCCGCTTGCATAGATCGACGGCTTCTCGAATCCTGCCTTCCAGCGCGTTGAGATCACTTTCCATCGCGCGGACTAGACCAGAAAAGGCAAGCAGGGTCAAGAAGTAGCAGCGTGTTTTCAATGTACCTTCGTGCGAATGCCTGGAAGCGCCGCGGCAGTCGAGGCGTAAGCCCCCTCCCCGCGGTCGTCTGCGCGGCAAAGCGTGCCCACAGTCGTTTACAAATCAGGTATGAGCCTGAAACGCGTGGTTTGAGGTCCGCGCAGGAGGTCGATGGTTGATAACGGCGAGAGTGTAAGC
>JANMUI010000718.1:0-4011 GCA_031391405.1 Betaproteobacteria bacterium | reverse complement strand
GAGTAATTCCTCGTATTTCGCGATGCCGCCGCTCATGCGAAAGCCGATCTTGTTGATGTTGCAGCAGATGATCGGATTCTCGACACCAACGGACTCCAGCGTATCGAGCATCATCGGCAGATTCATGGTGATGAACCCGGGCTCCGCCTGGTACTTCTCGCGCACGTGATCGGCGAACATCCGGAATGCATCCTTGAATCCCAGCCCGAGGAGCAGATCCGAAACCACATTCTGCATGAAGATGACCGGCGTCTTGAGCCCGCGGAACATCTTCATCTCGGCGTCGATCAGGAGTCGCGCGATCCCTTCGATGTCCTTGGTCGCAACCGACGTCGCTCCGCGCATCAAGGCGCCGAGCGCCCCTTCATCCGGAAGAAACTGGCGTAACGCGCCCAACATGCCGTGCTCGGTCATCGCGTTGGCGTACTTGTGTGCGTACGGCATGCACGGATAGAACACGTAGTCCGGGAACTTCTGGGGGTTGGCACGAACGTAGTCGCAGACTTCGGCGACGCGCTCATGCGTGGTGCACATGAAGACTTTGATGCCTTCGTAATAGGCAGTCTCCAGGACACCGATAATCGCCTTGATGTCTTGGAAGCGCATCGCCTGCGCGCGCGCCTTCTCGTCGGACATGTGATTGATACCGAAGAACTGGTTGTCACCGAAGAGCACTCGATCCACCGCGAAATCCTATCAGCTTGAAAAGATACGTTTGAATGAACCGAGCAGGCCGGGGGCGGCACGCTCGGGCTTGCCGGCCGGCCGGCCCGATTGGGTGCGTGAATGCTCTGCGTCCGTCACCAGCATCTGGACCAGACGATCCGTCGCGAGCGCCGATTCGAACGAGCTCACATTCTCGGTGCGCCCCGCCTTGACCCCTTGGATGAAATAGTCGATCTGCGCCGAATACTCTTCCCCGCGCAGATAGAACCAGGTCTGCTCGCTGAGATCGGTCGTGTAGCGCGTCGTCCAACCCGTACCGAGCTCGTTCAGCGCCGGAACCTTCTCGCGCAAATAGATCTGGCATTCCTGACGGTCCACATTGATCCGGCCGTTACTACCCCAGACGGTCAAGCGGGTCGTCATACGGCGATAGCTTTCATCGCTCCAGTTCGCGGCGAGCTGGCACGTCACGCCATCCGGGAAAAAAAGCGTCGAGTAGACCTCGTCTTCGACATCACGCGAGAATAATTTCCCGAGGACCGTGCCACCGACCGCGCTCGGGGTACCGATCAGATAGTGGACGAGATCGATGGCGTGACAGGCATAGTCGTAGAGACATCCGCCGCCTTCCGATTTCGCGGTACGCCACGTCCCGCCACTTGGCCGGAGGACAACCGGTCCGTATGCTTCGGCGCGCGCGTGATGGATTCGCCCGAGCGCACCGGCCCCGAGCAGTCTCTTTGCCTCGCGAAACGCGCCGACGAATCGATAGTGGTATCCCACTTGCGTCACACGCTGCCGCTGCTTCGCGATCTCGATCAGCTCGAGCCCTGCCACCGGATCGAGCACGAACGGCTTTTCGCAGAAGACATGAAGATTGTGTTCGAGCGCGTACTTCACCATGCCCGCATGGGCCTTCGATGGCGTGGCGACGAACACGCAATCGAGCTTCTCCTCATCGATCATCTTGCGATAGTCGGTGTGGCACTTGATCCCGGTATATTTGTTCAACACATCGAGCGCATAACGGGTCGAGTCGCAGATGGCCGCAAGCTCGACGTCCGGGTGCGCCTTGATGATCGCAAGATGGGAGATGCCCATTTTGCCCAAGCCGATGAGCCCTACTCGAACCATGTATCGGTGCTCCATGCTGATCAACAGGAAACGCTATCGGGATGTCGCCATCGGGATGCCGGGACGGGAACAACCATCCCAGGTGGGGGCGGCGTTGCACCGGCATAGACCGCGCCGAGTCCGCTTCGTCGGAAAAATAGCTGTCCGTTGGGACAAATGTGATTAGAGACGAAACGCGGTTAGATTACGTCCTCACGATGCCAACTTGTGCGCAACGTAGCCCCCTGCCGTGTTCTTCGTCACGGTTCTGTCGAATTGCCGGCATCCGATGGATTTCGTCTGAATTATCGTGCGGGCTCGTTCCTGCACGCGATTGATCAATCATGCATCAACCCATTCCGATTCTGCTCTATCACAAGATCGACGACAGTATCGATGATCTCGCAACGCCAGCATCGGTATTCGACCGGCAGCTCGCGTGGCTCTCGGAGCGAGGCTATCGTTCGCTGACCCTCGAGCAATTCGAACATGCGCTCGAGAATCCGCAGGCATCCGCCAGCGGGAAATCGTTTCTGCTGACCTTCGACGACGGCTATGTCGATCTGGTCCACAACGCCGCGCCGATCCTGCGCCGTTACGGATTCTCCGCGACGGCCTTTCTGATCACGAGTGAAATTTCAGGAACGCACTTGGCGTGGAACGACGTGCGGAACCTCGCCACCGAAGGGCTTATCCAGTTTCAATCGCACTCGCACGCACACACCCATTGGGACGAAAGCGCTACGGGCCACGCGATATTGACGAAAGACCTCGCCGACTCCCTCGATATTCTCGCGGCCGAGTTGCGTGTCCCGCGCACGACATTCCGACATCTCGCCTGGCCTTGGGGCCGCTGCAATGTCGGATGGGAAGGCATCGCATCGAATCTTGGGCTGCGCTACCAGCACATCGTGCAACGTGGCGCGGTCACGCGCGGCGATCAGACGATTCGCCTGCCGCGGATTTGTTTCGACGGTTCGACCACCGCAGCTTTCAAGATGTGGATGTCCATGCTTTCTTCACACGCCGGCGCGATCGCCTGCAACAAAGTGTTCGGCACGATTCGAAAGCGCCGGCACGGAATCGGATACGCCTAGGGAACCGGTCGGCCGCGCGCCCGGTTCATTCATGAGAAACGATTGTCCATCATGACGAAGGCTCTATTCGCGGCCCTGCGCCGCTTTCGGACCGCGCTCACGGCATTCCGAGCCCGGCGTTTCCTCACACATGGACACGGACTGCATATCGGTCGCAATGCAACGCTCTGGGCACCCGACCGGATCGCGATCGGCAACAATGTCTATATCGGCAAGGACATTAACATCGAATGCAACTGCGAGATCGGCGACTTCGTGCTCATCGCCAATCGGGTGGCATTCGTGGGCAAGCATGATCACGATTATCGGTCGGTTGGAATCCCGGTGCGATTTTCTCCCTGGATCGGCAGCACCCGACAGCCGAGCCGCTGGCGGCACGAGAAGGTGATCGTGGAGACTGACGTCTGGATCGGCTATGGCGCCATCGTCATGACCGGCGTGCGGATTGGGCGCGGCGCCATCGTCGCAACCGGCTCGGTCGTGACCAAGGACGTTGCGCCCTATGCCATCGTCGCCGGGACGCCGGCGCGCGAAGTCGCGAAGCGATTCACTGATCCCGCCGACATCGTCAATCATGAAGCATCACTTCGCGACGGCCGCTTCGTCTTCTCGGAACGCGGCTACGACGCGTTCATCATCGAGCCGGCATTGCCCGGGCAACCGCTTCCGCCGGACGCCTCGTGACGCCGAGGAAAGTCACCATTCTCCAGCATCGCCTGCTGCACTATCGCGTCGGCCTGCTCGAGCGACTGCGCACCGAGTGCGAGCGGATTGGCATCGATCTTCATCTCGTCTACGGCCAGCCCTCGCCTCGCGAAGCACTCAAGCGGGATACCGGTCGCATAGCATGGGCACACGAGGTCAAGAACCGATGGATGAGTGTGCGCGGACGCGACCTGCTCTGGCAGCCGCTGCCACGCGACCTCCGCGATTCGGATCTTATCATCGTTATGCAGGAGAACCGGATCCTCTCGAATTACCCGATTCTCCTCGGTCGCCGGCTCGGCAGCCGAACGAAGATCGCCTACTGGGGTCACGGCAGGAATTTTCAAAGCGATCGGCCCACCGGCGTGCGCGAGCGATGGAAGACGTACTGGCTCAACAAGGTCGACTGGTGGTTCGCCTATACCGGCCT
>JANMUI010000649.1:0-3472 GCA_031391405.1 Betaproteobacteria bacterium | reverse complement strand
ATCGTGCCGGTCGGCTCGAAAGGCGGATTCGTCCTGAAGCGAGCGCCGGCCGATCGCGACGGGCTGTTGAAAGAAGGGATCGCCTGCTACAAGGATTATCTGCGCGGGCTCCTCGACATCACCGACAACCTCGCGACCGGGACAGTCGTGCCGCCGGCCGGTGTGCGTCGCCTGGATCCGGATGATCCGTATCTCGTGGTGGCCGCGGACAAGGGCACGGCGACGTTTTCAGATTACGCCAACGCGGTCGCGAAAGAGTACGAATTCTGGTTGGGCGACGCCTTCGCATCGGGCGGGTCCGCGGGCTACGATCACAAGGCGATGGCGATTACCGCGCGCGGCGCCTGGGAATCGACCAAACGGCATTTTCGCGAACTGGGCCGCGATATCCGCAATGAGACGTTCACCGCGGTCGGCATCGGCGACATGTCCGGTGATGTCTTCGGCAACGGCATGTTGCTCGCAAACACGATGAGACTGGTCGCGGCGTTCGATCACCGCCACATCTTCATCGATCCCGAACCCGACCCGAAGGCGAGCTTTTTCGAGCGGGAGCGCATGTTCGGATTGCCGCGATCCTCATGGGCAGATTACGACGCGAAGGCGATCTCTGCCGGTGGTGGTGTCTGGCCGCGCAATGCGAAGTCGATCACCATTACCCCGCAGATGCAGCGTGCACTAGGCATCGAGCGCTTGAGCATGACGCCCAACGAGCTCGTGAGCGCGATCCTGATCGCACCGGTCGATCTCCTCTACAACGGCGGCATCGGTACATTCGTGAAGGCAAGTAGCGAGTCGCATGCCGAAGCGGGTGATCGCACCAACGATGCCGTACGCGTCAACGGCCGGGATCTGCGCTGCCAGGTCGTCGTCGAGGGCGGCAATCTCGGCTTCACGCAACTTGGGCGAATCGCGTTCGCGCTCGCCGGTGCGGGCGGCACGGGCGGACGGATCAACACCGACGCGATCGACAATTCGGGCGGGGTCGCAACATCGGACCACGAAGTCAACATCAAGATCCTGCTCGGCCTCGCGATGACGGCCGGGGATCAAACCGAGAAACAGCGCGATTCGCTTCTCATGTCGATGACAGACGACGTCGCAAAACTCGTGCTGCGCGACAATTACTTTCAGAATCAATCACTGTCGCTCGCACGCCGGACCGCCCCCGCCTCGCTCGACGGCCATGCGCGCTTCATCCAATTCCTGGAAAAGAGTGGCCGGCTCAACCGTTCGCTCGAATACCTGCCGTCCGACGAAGAACTGAACGAGCGGCGCAAGAGCAAACTCGGACTGGTCGTCCCCGAGCTGGCCATCCTCCTCGCCTACTCGAAAATATGGCTCTACGATGCGCTTCTCGCCTCCGACCTCCCGGACGATCCCTGGGTAGCCACTGCGCTGTCGCGCTATTTCCCGAAGCTCGTGACCGACAAGTTCGCGGCGTACCTGCCGCAGCACCCGCTCAGACGAGAGATCATCACCACGCATGTCACGAATTCGATGATCAATCGGGTGGGCAGCATCTTCGTGCATCGGCTGATGGAGGCCACCGGCGCGCGTCCGGCCGAAATCGTGCGTGCCTATCTCCTCGCCCGCGAGGTGTTCGGGTATGTGTCGCTCTGGCAGGCGGCAGAAGCCCTGGACGATAAAGTCTCGGAGGATGTGCTGGCCCTGCTCCTGCTCGAAGCGCAGTCGAAGCCGCCGGCGACGTCTTGGTTTCTGCGCTCCAAACGGCTCGCGGACGACATGGGCACCACCATCGAGAAATTCAGGGCCGGCGCCCAACTGCTCGAAGCGGAGCTGCCACGGCTGCTCGATGATTCCGCGCGTGCGCGCCGCGACGTAATGATCAGCCGGTTCACCGCGGCCGGCGTGCCGCTCGATCTCACCACCCGTGTCGCGTCGTTCCAGGATCTCGGCTCGGCGCTCGATCTCATTGAAGTCGCCGAGGTGTCAGCGCGTCCGCTCACACTCGTTGCCCAAGTACATTTCATTTTGATCGGCCGGCTTGGCCTTGGCTGGTTCACCGATCGCATCGCGCAATTGCCTGCGGACGGCCATTGGCAACTCCAGGTGAAGAATGCATTGCGGGACGATCTGGCCGGCGTATTTCGTGGCCTCTCGACGCGCGTCCTCGCAGAATCGAACGAAAGCGACGATGCAACATCACTTTGCGAGAAATGGCTTGCAGCGCATCGCACAGCCGTCGAGCGTGCCACACGGGTCGTCGAGGAGCTCCGCACCGTGACCGCGCCCGAAGCGACGATGCTTTCGGTTGCGCTGCGCGAGCTGCGATCGCTCGCCTAATTGAAAGACGACGCCCCGATCCTGCAAAGCATCCTTCGCCTCGCCTGGCCGGGCGTGGTGCTGGTCGCGTTTCAATTTGCCGTGAGCATCGCCGATACGCATTTTGTCGGGCGTCTTGGAACCGCGCCGCTCGCCGGTCTGGCGTTGGTGTTCCCGCTGGTGATGTTGATGCAAATGATGACCGCGGGCGCGATGGGAGGCGGCGTCGCCTCGGCGATCGCACGCGCGCTGGGCGCCCGCGACCACGTGCGCGCGGAGGCCCTGCTGGCACACGCGATGATGCTTGCTCTCGTTCTTGGCGTCGCGTTCGCAGTCATTGTGGTCGTCCTCGGGTCATCGCTCTATCGGCTGCTTGGTGGACGTGACGAAGCGATTCATCAGGCCATCGTCTACTCGACCGCACTATTCGCCGGCGCACCACTGGGGTGGATCGCGAACTTCAGCGCGGCCGCGCTACGCGGCATGGGCAACACGATCATCCCGGCGATCGTGTTAAGCGTGGCGGCGATCGTGCATATCGCCCTGTCGGGCGCGTTGACCTTGGGATTCGGACCGATTCCGGCGCTGGGCATCGCAGGAACCGCCCTCGCCTACGTTTTGGGATTCGGGCTCGCGGCGGCGGGCCTCGCTCTCGTTCTTGTCTTTGCACGCTTGCCGATCCGCTTGCGGCTGAAAGGCGTCGCGTGGTCGTGGACGTATTGCGCTCCGATTCTTCGGGTCGGCGCTGTCTCATCCTTATCCGCCTTGCAAACGGTGATCACTGCGCTCGCGCTCACCGGATATGTCAGCCGCTTCGGGACCGAGGCACTGGCGGGATACGGCGTGGGCGTGCGCCTCGAGCTGCTCCAAGTGCCATTAGTAAACGCCGTGGGCGCGGCGCTCGTCGCTTTGGTCGGCATGAACATCGGGGCGGGTCGCCATGAACGCGCCAAACGAATCGCCTGGACCGGCGCCGGACTCGCCGCACTCATTTGCGCCTTGATCGGTGGCGGCGCGGCCATCTTTCCGCAATCCTGGATGGGTTTGTTCAGCAGCGAACCGGCGGTGCTGGCCGCAGGCGAATCCTACCTGCGCATCGTCGGACCGTTGTATCCCTTCATCGGCGTTGGCGTCGCACTCTACTTCGCGTCGCAAGGGGTGGGCCTCGTCGGCTGGCCCGTCCTCG
>JANMUI010000596.1:0-7638 GCA_031391405.1 Betaproteobacteria bacterium | reverse complement strand
GCGGCGCATCTGACCGTCGAGTTGTTCAGGACCACGGCGGGCATCCCGCTCAATCGCGTGGTCTACAAGGATTCGTCGCCTATCTGAACCAACAGATCAACGCAGCGTTGAATGCCCCGGCGGTCGTCGAGAAATTGTCCGGAATGCGGATCGAGCCGGTCGGCAGCACAGCGCAGGGGTTGGCCGAGCTCATCGCCCGTGAGCAGCCCGTCTATGCGAAGGTGGTGGCCGACGCGAATCTTAATCTCGACTGATCCACGCTACGATCGCGAACCCGTTTTCGGGCGCAACCGCCGCATCACGAAAGATGGGTCTCCCCAATTTTTGAGCGTTTGCTCACGCTCGGTGCAGTGCGCCCTCGCGGCTGCCTTGCCCGCGGCGTCCTCTGTGCAGGACAAGATCAAGATCGGCCTGGCAATCTCGAAGACCGGCCAGAATACGCCGGGGGCCGCCGCGACGGTCGTTGGCAACTACCGATTTTCAACAGCGCGGTGGCGCCGTTGCTCTCGCGGGCCGGCTACCCGCATCTTGCGGTTACCTTCACGGTGGAAGATCCAACGCGCTTTGGAAAGAACGTGGAAGGCGTTCTCGGCATGGGCGGTTGGAACCCGAATGCGCCGGAAACCACAGCGTACTTTGAGCGCTACAAGAAAGCCAAAACGGCGCCGAGCCCGATCGATTCGCGAGCCCGGTGACCTACGCCAGCCTGCAAATCCTGGAGCAGGCGATCGAGCGGGTCGGCGTTGATCGCAAGGCGGTCGTGAAGGAAATCGGCAGCGGGACGTTCAATACGATCCTTGGCCCCCGCAAGCTCGAAAACCAGCAACTGCGCGCGTTGTATCTGGTTGTGGAATGACAAGACGGGGAATTCGCCGCGGTGTGGACGAAAGACATGGCCGGGACGGTGGCCTACAAACCGAACAAGCCGGCGTGGCTGCCGTAGGCAAGCAGTGTAGTCGGGGAATGCGCGGACCGAAATGGCGCGTGCCTACGGTCCGTGAGAGCGTGGCTAGTGCAATGCGTGCGCTCAAATCCGCGGGTCGCCAGTATCGAGGCCGAGCGCAACGCGTCCGTAGGGAATCGCGTTGGCATCGAAGATCACCGCGACCTGAGCGTTCAATGCGCGTACATCGCGAAAACCACGCTGGACCGGATTGTCCTCCGCGATCGCGTGGGCGCCGGAGGCCGCTTGCAGCCGATCGCATGCGCGCATGCAGATCATCGCTGCGTAGGACGTGTCGCGCCGGTACTTCACCCGGAACTCGGTCGGGACCTTGCCTTCGCGACCGAGGCGATTGAGCTCGATATTACCGAGCTTGCCGATCGCCTCGGCGGCGTCGATCTCGGCAGACGATTCGGCGATTCGCAGCTGAATCGTCGGCAGGTTGACCATCTTCACATCGAAGATCGCAGAGTGCCGGTTCCTCGCCTGCTCGATATAGCTTTCGAGCACGCCCCGCGCGATGCCGATCGCGGGCGATCCGAGATTGAACGAAAAGATCGACCAGAGCGGTAGCTTGTACAGGTGGCTCGGATTGACCGCGCTGCCCGGCGTCGGTCCACCGCCGAGGAGCCGCATGTCGAGCGTGCGATGCTCCGGCACGAACGCGTCTTCGATGTGGATGTCGTTACTGCCCGTACCAGATAGGCCATGCGCGAACCACGCATCGCCGATGCGGTAGTCCTTCTTCGGAATCAGGCCGATGAGGGGCTTCGTGCCGCCGTTTCCATCCGCCACCGGAACGAAGACCTGCGCCCACTTGCAATGGTCGACGCCGCTCGAGAACTTCCAGTGGCCCGAAACCCGATAGCCACCCGGCACCGCTTTGGCGTCGATGCGTTGCAGGCCCCACGAGGTTGACAGCAGCGTATCGGGTGAGGGACCCCACACCTCGTCCTGCGCTTCGGCGTTGAACATACCAAGCAGCCAGTGATGCGAGGCAGCGAGCACGGCCACCCACGCAGTTGATCCGCACCCGCGGCCAAGCTCGGCGGCGATTTCGAGCTGACAACCGTAGTCGAGCTCCCAACCGCCCACGCGACGCGGCTGCAGGCAACGAAAGACACCGGCGTCATGCAGGTCGGCCACTGTTTCGTCGGGTAGGCGGCGCAGCTTCGCGGTTTTCGCCGCACGCTCCTTGAGTGCTGGCACGAGTTTTCGTGATCGCTCCACTAGCAATGCGAGGCCCTCGCGTACGCGCGCTTCCTCTGATTGCGAGCTCGTGTTGGTTCCCGGCGCCATGAGCGTTGTCTCCTTTGACTATTCGATGATTCAACTCGCTTATGGACTATTTTCGCTTAATAGCACAAATCAATTGGAATGGCATCCGATTCGCGGCCCGTGGCGCAAGCGGAACCGTCGCGTGCGACCGTCTGGACGACAGCAGACGCTGAGCCGCGTACTATTTGTTCTTGAAGCCGCCCTATTCGGGACTCGGTGAGCCATTCGGAGATTGCGATGGATTTATTGAGACATGCGCACGCGCTGGTATTCCAATTGATCGTTGCCATCGGGTGTTCATCTGCCATCGCACAGGAATATCCGACGCGGCCGATTAAGCTGATCGTTACTTTTTCGCCCGGCGGCTTTACCGACGTCACGGCCCGCATCGTTGCCCAGCATTGGACTGAACGCTTCGGGCAACCGGTCGTCGTTGAAAACAGGCCCGGTGGATCGACTGTCATCGGCACCGATGCAGTCGCGAAAGCAAAACCCGACGGCTATACGCTTCTTTACACCGGGGCAAGCAGCTTCACGATCAATACCATCGTGTTGCGCGAGCTTCCCTATGATCCGCTGAAGAGCTTTGCGCCGATCGGCATCGTCGGTAGTACACCAATGATGGTGCTCGCACACCCTTCAGTTTCCGCACGCAATGTTGCCGAGCTGGTCGCGATGCTGTCCGCCAAGCCCGGTCAATACAACTACGGGTCCTTCGGATCAGGTACCAGTTCGCACTTTGCTGCCGAGTATTTATGGTCGGTTCTCGGCGGCAAACTGCTGCACGTCCCGTACAAGGGGAGCGGGCCATTGATGGCCGCGTTGGTTGCCAACGAGGTGCCGTTGTCGGTCGATACGGTGGTCGTCGCCGCGCCGCAGATACGCGCAGGCAAGATCAAGGCTTTTGCGGTGACGACAGCAACCCGGTCGACGCTCCTGCCCGAAGTCCCGACATTGGCTGAGTCGGGGTACGCGGGATTCGACGTCGGGGGATGGGTTGCGCTGGCGGCGCCTGCCGGCACACCGGATGCTGTGCTCAAGAAATTGCGCGACGAGACCGTACGGCTTCGCAGCGTCAAAGACGTTCGCGAGAAGTTTGCCGCGCTAGGCGTGGAAGTCGTCGGCTCAACGCCTGAGGAATTCACGGCCAAAGTCACCGACGAAACGCGCTGGTTTTCCCAGATCGCCAAGGACGCGAACATCCGGGCGGACTGAGGTACCTCTTTCTCGCGGCGCCGCGACCAACGTGCACGGGGGTGATGGCAACGAGCACGGTGGACGAGTTCGACGGGCGCCCGATTGAGCACGACGACGTCAATGAGGCACCGGATGATCCGCTCCAGATCACCAGCTACGCGCAGGCCAAGCCGGTCGAACGGATCTTCGAGAATCGTTCGGAGCAGAACCGTAACTTCCACGTCGCTCGTTGACGACGCGGATCCTCGCGCTACGTTGCCGAACACCTATGCGCAGATCAGCTCGTTGCCGGTTCGACCAAGTGCGTCCGACAAAACGTGAATGGGATCCAGGAGTGCCGGGTGCGGAAGGTTATCCCTAGGCTGGATCAGCGGCGCGAATCTTCGTCGCGCTCAGCACTGAGCATCGTCGTCGCGGAGCGGTTGGCCGATGACTTGCCTCGAGCGGCTACGGATGTGGAACGGACCGCTGCCGCTTCCGCTGCAGAGCCGCAACGCCTACACGTCGAGGATCTTCCGCCACGGTCTTCGCCACTTCCCGAACAGTCTCGATGAAAAGCCTGACCGCCGGACTGACGATTCGGCGCTTTAGTGTAAAGAGTGCGATCGGCAGCAACCTTCATGAGTTCGCCGCGCTCGTGAAGAAGGATCGCGCCAAATGGGACGGCATCATTTGTGCCGCGAACATTCGGCTCGACTAACGCACCGACTCAATCGCGTGTGCGTATCGAACCAGCCTATCGTGCTGATGGCTGATTGCAACTTCGACACCGACAATCCCCTTTGGCGGCGAGGATCCGTCGAGCGCCAAGCAGCGAAATGTGGCTGGTGATCTTCCTACCCATCCTTGGCGAACATAGCCAAGACGAATAAAATGGATACTCTTGAATGGAGAATTCCATGTCCGCCCAGGTCAACATGTTGGATGCGAAGAACCAGCTCTCGAAGCTGGTTAAAGCGGCCATGGCCGGTGAGGATGTCATCATTGCGAGCAACGGGGTGCCGATGGTGCGCCTGGTGCCGGTGAAGATCCGAAACAAGCGTCGCAAGCCCGGCGCTTGGTCAAAGCTCCCCGCGGCCGCGCCGGACTGGGATGCGCCGGAATTCAATCGCCGCATCGCCGATGCGCTGGCGGGCACGCGTGTGGGATGACCCGGTACCTACTTGATACCCATATCGTCTATCGCTGGATGCGCGATGACCGTCGGCTCGGGCGCGAGTTGCGTCGAATCCTCGCGCAAGCGGATTGCGCTGTAAGCGTTGCGAGCATGTGGGAAATGATGATCAAGAGTGCGCGGGAAAAGCCGCTCCTGCCGGATAGCTCGCTTGCCGATGCCATGGAAGAAAATGGGTTTCGCGTGCTGGGAATCACCGCGGAACATGTCGAGGCGACTCGGCGATGCGATCAGGCCATCGCAGATCCGTTCGATCGACTTCTGGGGGCTACTGCGGCTGCGGAAGATATGTTGCTGCTGACCCAGGATGCGGCCATTCTCGATATCGCTGGGCGAGCGAAACTGCCGGTCGCCCTATTCTCCTAGATTCTCGCCGCTGCGGAATGTCGCCGCGCCGCGGGTCGTTCGCCATCGGGGGTACTATCCGCGCTGGTTCGCCCATTATGACGCAGCGCCCGATTGGCGATTGAAGTCAACGAGAAACCTGCGCGGGCCGTCGTGGCCGCGGTACAACTGCGGTGCGTGAGCGACGCCGAGTTCGAGGCATCGGTGCAGGAGCTACGCGAACTTGCAAAGACGCTGGGGTTCGAGGTCGTGCGCACCTTTACGCAGAAGCGTGCCAGTTTCGACACGACGGCCTACCTCTGCGTCGGCAAGCGCCAGGAAATGCGCCGTTTCGTTGAGAACGAAGCCGCTCTTGATGATGGGGAAGCGTCTCCATCAGTCCCCGGCAACGCTCACCGAGCGGCGAAGAGCGGGGCAGCCATCTGATAGTGCGAGCATGCTTTCGTTCACGCGTCCGCCGCACGCGCAATGTGAGCGCGTCACTTAGTCGATCTTGATCCCAGCGCGTTTGATCACGGGGGCCCATTTATTCAGGTCGCGTTCAATCAACCGAGTGACCTCCTCGCCTGGCTGTCCGGCGGGTTCCAATCCCGCGTTCAGCATTCGCTCGCGTATATCCGGCATGCGCAGGATGCCGGCGATCTCTCGGTGCAAGCGGTCGATGATGGCTTTGGGTGTACGCGCGGGCGCGGAAAGCGCATACTAGGTATCGACTTCGATGCCCGGAACGCCCGCCTCCGCGGCGCTTGGCACGTCCGGCAGCGTCGCATCCCGGTTGAGGTTCGCCATCAGAAGCGCTTTGACGCGTCCCGATTTGATATGCGGGAGCATCGTCGACAGCGCGGCGATGAACACCTGGGTCTCGCCCGCTACCGTGGAGGCCACCGCGGGCGGATTGCCTTTGTAGGGCACATGCAGCATATCGACGCCGGTCACCTGCTTGAAGAGCTCGCCTGAGAGATGGCCCGGCGATCCGTTCGAGCCCGATGCAAACGAAAGCGGCTTCACTTTTGCCAGTGCGATCAGCTCCTGCGCTGTGTTCACACCAGTGCTTGGATGAACGACCAGTACGCTTTTCGATTTGGCGATGAGGCTAACGGGCGCAAGATCCTTTAGCGGGTCGAAACCAGTGTTCTGGTAGAGGACCGGATTGGTCCCGAGCGTGAAGTCGACGTTCAAGACCAAGGTGTAGCCGTCCGGCGCGGCCCGCGCGACAGATGTGGTGCCCACGTTGCCGCCTGCGCCGATGCGATTCTCGGTGAGAAACGGTTGCCCGAGACTTGCCTGCAATTTTTCGTTGATCAATCGACCGAGAAAATCGCCTGGTCCACCCGCGGTGTAGGGGTTGATCACCCGCACTGGCTTGGTCGGGTACTCCTGTGCCATCACACCGATGTATGGGGCGCAAAAAAGCAGACCGGCGATCAGTGCAATCCGACAGGACACGCTGTACGTCGAGATTTTCATGGTTGCGTCTCCGAATGAATGATGCGTGGCGATTCGCCGATCGAGGAACGCCCCATCGTATCGAAGAAAACGGCGTCACGCGAAGAAGCACGACCTTGGCATCAGCCATCACGCCCGGCGAATCTCGGCCAGATGCCCGACTACTACCGGCGCTTCATTGAGCCGGTGGTCACCGCAGTGCTGCGGAACGCGGTGGCCATCGCCGTGCTGCGGAACGCCGCGGCATCGCGTCGGCGGCGATTCTCATGACCGCACACCGGGTGGTTCACCAAGGCGGGTACTATCCGCGCTTGTTTCCCCATCATGACGCAGCGCCCCAATGGCAATTGAAGTCAACGAGAAACCCGTGCGTGCCGTCGTGGCCGCGGTACAACTGCAGGGCGTGAGTGACGCCGAGTTCGAGGCATCATTGAACGAACTGCGCGAGCTTGCAAAGACGCTGGGGTTCGAGGTCGTGCGCACCTTTACGCAGAAACGTGCCAGGTTCGACACGACGGCCTACTTCGGCGTCGGCAAGCGCCAGGAAATGCGCCGTTTCGTTGACAACGAAGCCGCGCCTGAAGACGCGGAAGCGTCTCCATCATCCCTCGGCACGACTCAGCGAGCAGCGAAGAGCGGGGCAGCCAGAGCGAAAGAGGCCGCACAATCCGCAGCTGATCCGAAGACCCGCCACGCCGACATCGTGCTTGTCGATCATGAGATTTCGCCGTCGCAGGCGCGCAACCTCGAAATAGAAGTCGGCTGCGAGGTGATGGACCGCACCATGGTCATCCTCGAGATCTTCCATCGCCATGCGCGCTCCCGTGCGGCGCGTGCGCAGGTGGAGATCGCGCGCCTCGGCTATATGGCGCCGCGGCTGCGCGAGGCCGCAAAGCTGGCAGGGCCGAAGGGGCGCCAGCGCAGCGGCACCGGCGGTCGTGGTGCCGGCGAGGCGCATAGCGAACTCGACCGGCAAAAGATCCGCAACCGCATCGCCGAGTTGAAGCAGGAAATCACGGCGATGGACGTCGAGCGCAAGACGCAGCGCGCACGTCGCCAGGAGAGCCAGGGACTCGCGCGCGTGGCGCTGGTCGGCTACACGAACGCGGGCAAGTCCACCTTGATGCGCTCGCTGACCGGCAGCGAGGTGCTGGTCGCCGACAAGCTCTTCGCGACGCTTGATACGACGGTGCGCACGCTGCATCCCCAGACCGTGCCGCACGTCTTGATCAGTGACACGGTTGGTTTCATCAAG
>JANMUI010000569.1:0-2149 GCA_031391405.1 Betaproteobacteria bacterium | reverse complement strand
ACAACGCATGCAGGTAGGCCCCATGCATCGGATCCATGACGTTGTCGATCGCGTAGCGGTAGTTGCACTGCCACTTCGCGAAGCAAAGGATCGCGCCGTACTCGTCACTCACGAGCTCTTCCGGAAGCTCGAGGGGGCACGGCTCGAGGTGCAGGGGATCGCCGAAGTAGACGAAGAGACCGCCTCGGGCCTCCTGGATCGGATAGCGCTTGACCGCCTGCTTGCCCTCCAGAAGACACGGACTTATCGCGGGGACTTTGCGCACGGTGCCGGTGCCATCCACTTCGATGCCGTGATACCAGCAGGCAAGCCGATCGCCGAGATTCCAGCCGAGCGACAGGCGTGCGCCACGATGCGGGCAGCGATCTTCGATCGCGTGCGCCGTGCCATCGTCGTCGCGCCACAGCACGAGGTTCTCCGATAAGCGTGTGATGCCCACCGGGGCGCCCGCGAGCGCCCAGCTCGGGAGCACCGGATACCACCGATTGCGAACCCCTCGATTGACGAGTCGCTCGACAGCTTGAGGGTCAGCCATGATGGCGCCCCTCGCCGAACGCCAACCTGCCCAGCGCACGGAATGACTCCTGGAAGTTTTGCTCGGTCCAGGCCGCATCGTCGGGCGTGCGTACGCCTTCGCGGTTGAGCGCCGCGACGATGTCGGGCAGCTCGTAGATGCGTTGCGCGAAAATCTGCTCGAGCGTCGAGGCAAGCCCGAGCTCGTAGTCGCTTGGCACCGCCCGACGCGTCTGCCACACGATCAGATCGCGCTCGCTTCGCCCGAAGATCTGTCCGCTGCCCGCATGCGCGTTGCGACGGGGATTTGAATACGCCTCGAGATAGGGGTTGAAGTCGGGAACGACACCCTCGGTGTTCGCCGTGGGCATGTGGGCCCGTGTCATGCCTCGCTCAGCCATCTTTTCTCCTTTCGATCCACGCCGGGATCAGATCTGTGCAAAGACCTTATCGATGATCAATATCCCGTGTGTTCCATACATGAAACGTTGATCCATACATGAACAAAGAATAGAGCATCGATTGGGCACCGTCAAGCCCCGTGGCCGACAGCCCCGCCGGCGCTTCATTCCTGATAGCGAGCGTTCATGGCTCCAGCCAGGCCCAACCAAACAGAATCGGGTACGCTCGGCACCTCATCCCGGGAGGTGTCACATGATGCGGCGAGCAATAGCGTTGGTCGTTGCAATGGCTGGCATCGTGTCATTCGTTGGAGCGGCGTCTGCGCAAGACTGGCCGAACCGGCCGGTCACCATGGTGGTGGGATTCGCGGCCGGCGGTGGCACCGATGTACTCGGACGCATCCTCGGCAAGCGGCTATCCGAATTGCTAGGCCAGCCGGTCCCGATTGAAAACGTCGCCGGCGCCGGTGGCATGGTCGGCTCGGCGCGCGTGGCGAAAGCGCCGCCCGATGGCAGTCAGTTCGTTCTCGGCAGCCGTGCCGATACGATCAATCAGAAATTGCATAGCGCCACTGTCGCGGCGATGGAGACCAGCTCCGTGCAGGACCAGTTGATGGCGTCCGGTGCGATCGTTGTCGCACCGGAACGCCGCTCGACCGCTTATTTCAATAAATTCGTCGAGAGCGAAATCGAGAGGAACGGCGCGCCGCTGAAAGCGGCAGGCATCCAGCTGGAAGGATCGTGGCATGCACACCCCAGGCTGGTTCTTGACAATCGCCGACACCAGATACCACACTGCGACGATCCGGCGTTGATTCAACGGAGAGGCACATGATCGAGACCATCAAGGACGGCGAAGTCCATCTCTATGAAGATTTCGACAACCGCTATCTTCGCCGCGATGATCGCTTCGATATCGAGCGTGATGCGCTCAGGCACATTCCGGTCATCGACATTTCCCCGTTCGTGAACGACGGCAGCTCGGCGGCCCGCTACCGCGTTGGGCGCGAGCTGCGCAAGGCTTGTATCGATGTCGGTTTCTTCTACCTCACGGGCCACGATATTCCCGGTGCGGAACTGGACGAAGCCCTCCAGTGGGGCCATCGCTTCTTCGAGTTGCCGCTTGCACAGAAGATGGCCGTGCACACCAAGGGTACCGGTTCGCCGGGCTTCATGCGTGTGGGCGGCATCGACCCGGAAGCCAATCCAGACAAGGCCGCCGATCTGAAAGAGCG
>JANMUI010000527.1:0-2775 GCA_031391405.1 Betaproteobacteria bacterium | reverse complement strand
GGACCTCGCTCGAATTCGGGATCCCTGCCGAGCGTGGCATCCGTTGCTGCTATCACGGGTGGCACTTCGATGTGGACGGCACGATCCTCGATACACCATCGGAGCCCGCGGGCAGCAGGATCAAACAGAATTTCTGCCAAGGCGCGTACCAGGTGCGCGAGTCGCACGGGCTCCTCTTCGCCTACCTGGGCGCACCGGAACACACGCCTGAGCTGCCGGTCTACGACACATACACCCATCCGGCCGGCAGCCGGCTCGCGAATTTCCGTCTCGAGTATCCATGCAACTGGTTGCAGGTGGTCGAGAACGCGGCCGACCCGATCCACAATGCCTATCTGCACGCGATCGTGAGCGGCCTGCCGTTTTCCGCCGCGTTTCGCGCGTTGCCGGTGCTCGATTTCGTCGAGACGCCGCTTGGCTTTCTCTCGATGGCCACGCGCAAGGTGAACGACTTCGTCTTCACCCGATCGAGCGACATCATCCTGCCGAACATGGGACAGTTTGCCGGTGGCGGCAATCCGGTCAATGCGGAAAGTTTCTTCGTCGGTGCGTTCACGACCCGTTGGGTGACGCCGGTGGATGAGCACAATTGCTTCTACATCGGCATCCGCAACATCAACGATTCCAATGTCTCCAGCCGGCAGCGGAAGCTCGACGAAAGCATGTTCGGCGTCGGCCGCCTGGGGATCATCGGTCAGACGCCCGATCGCCCCTACGAGGAGCGCGAGCCGGGCGACTACGACGCCTGCGTGAGCCAGGGATTGATCGTGAACCGCAAGGCCGAGCATCTTGGTACGACCGATCGCGGTGTCGTGATGCTGCGGCGCATGCTCACGCGGGCGATCCAGGCAGTCGAGCGTGGCGAATCGCCGCCGATCCCGCGGCTGGTGCGTGGCGGTGATGCGGTGCGCACCTATTGCCATGAGTTCGTGTATCGCGCGGACCCCGATGCGGGCATGGATGACCGCTCGCGGCTCGAAGCCTTCGGCAGGCGCGCGGCTCAAATTGTCGTCGACACCGACGGCCTGCCACCGGCCGAGCGTGAGGTGGTGGCAAGAGAACGCATTCGCGATCTGCTCAAACGCGAAATCGCTGCAAGCTCGACCTGAGGCGCCTCGTGAACCGCTTATTCTCGCTGGTCGCAGCGCTGCTGTTCACGCCCGTCGCATCGCTTGCCCAGGATTACCCGGCGAAGCCGATCCGCTTCGTCGTCCCGTACGCGCCGGGCGGCCCCCCCGCGGCGCCCGCGCGCCGGGCCGCCCAGCGACTCTCGCAACTGCTCGGGCAGCCGGTGATCATCGAGAATCGCGCCGGCGGGAATTCGATCATCGGCACCGACCATGTCGCGAAGGCATCGCCCGACGGCTACACCTTGCTCGTCAATCCCGCTTCGCATCTGCTCATTCCCTTCTACAACAAGAACGTTCCTTACGATGCAATCAAGGATTTCACGCCGATCGTCGCGGCGGCGGTGAATCGGCGCAGCATCATCGTGCATCCCTCGCTGCCGGTGCACTCCGTGCAGGAGCTCGTCGCCTACGCCAAGAAGAATCCGGGCAAGATCTCCTATGCAGTGGCAGCATCCGGTTCAGTGCAGGAGCTGGCGGGCGATCTCCTGCGCGTGACCACTGGTATCGATATCGTGCCGGTGGCCTACAAGGGCGGTGCACCTGCGCTGAATGATCTGCTCGGTGGTCAGGTGCAGATGGCGATCCTGGTGCTGGCGGATACTTTGCAGCACATCAAGTCTGGTCGACTGCGGGCGCTCGGCATCGTCGAAAGCGGGCGGGCGAGGGTAGCACCCGATATCCCCACGGTGGCGGAGAGCGGCATCCCGGGCTACGCAATTCCCGATCAGTGGGTCGGTGTCATGCGCCCGGCCGGATTGCCTCAAGCGATCGTCGCGCGCCTCAATGCCGAGCTCAACAAGGCGCTGAACAGTCCGGAGACGCGCACTGCGTTGGAGAACATCGGCTACGAAGTGACTGCGGGCGCTGCGCAGGACTTCGCTACGTTGATGGCGAATGACATCAAGATCTATCGCAAGTTCGCGGACACGATCGGCATCGTGGCGAAGTAGCGCGACGCTCGCCGGTGCGGTGACCGGCTGGATCGCTTCGACGGCTCGGTGACCGTGTCAGCCGATTCCCAGGACGGCACCGAGAGGGCTCTTCACCGCAAGACCACCGCGATTCAGCACGTGGGTATAGATCTGCGTCGTGCGCACGTCGGAATGGCCCAGTTGCTCCTGAACGGTGCGGATATCCGCGCCACGTTCGAGCAAATGTGTTGCGAAAGAATGTCGACTATGTCTTCAGCGATATAGTCGCCACTATGTCTCGTCCCTGACTATGTCGTGCGATGTGGATTGCCGTTCACGTTGAGCCTGAAATTGCAGGGCAAATCGCATAGAGGAGCATTCAATCGCGCGACATAGTTTTGCCGGCGCGACAGGCTCTTGAAGAAGGCGAGTAGCTGGTCGTCGGGATGATAGCGCCCGGGCTTCCATAGGGCGCTGTGATCTCGGCCCGCCTCTCGTAGTGTCGTACGGCGCTCGGCGTAGTGATGGAAGGATCAAGGACTATGTCGCGTAAATCTCGGCGAAACGGTTGGCTCGCGCGGCGAAGACGAAACTACAAGACATAGTCCGGGACGAGACATAGTGTCGACTATGTCTTCAGCGATATAGTCGCCACGCCTGCGCCACCCACTTGCTGCAGATCGGCGCAAATATCCGTTTCATCTAGGCGATGCTCGGCTTACTTTGCATGCAGA
>JANMUI010000519.1:0-3332 GCA_031391405.1 Betaproteobacteria bacterium | reverse complement strand
ATCGGAATTCGTCTCGGTAAAGAAGCACGTCGAATACGGACTTGAAATTCTGGCGGATGCGCATGCCCTTTCGGAGAGTGTCCTGATCGGTATCGCACACCATCACGAGCGACTCGATGGATCGGGCTATCCACTCGGGCTACCCCACCAGGAAATCTCCATGTATGGACGCATGGCCGCGCTGGTCGATTCATTCTCGGCGATGATCTCGACACGACCCTATGCCGATGCCCAGGCGCCGGGCGATGCGCTTGTCAATCTGCGCGCGACCAGCGGGGCGGGATTCCATGCCCCGTTGCTGGAGCAATTCATCCAGGCTGTCGGCATTTTCCCGGTCGGTTCCCTCGTCGAGCTTTCATCCGGGCATGTGGCCATCGTGGTTCGGCACAATCGCGTGCGCCGACTGCAACCGCGACTACTGTTCCTCACCGACTCGAAGAAAGCAAGGCGCGACCCGCCTGTCGATGTCGACCTGATGCGTCAGCCGAAGGACGCGCACGGCGAGTTGATTCGTATCATGCGAGGATTGCCGGCCGGTGCTTTCGGGATCGATACGAATGCGTACTTCGGATCGTCCGCCGAAAAAGTCTAGCTAGGAATCTGAGCGGCAGACCGCGCAGATTCCTAGTTCTTCAAGAAAGAACGTTCACCGCGCCACGAATCAATTCGCATCCCATGTCGAACGTGATCGAAATGGACTTTGGGAACGCGACGCGGGCCGCCTCGACCCTCGTCTCGCCGCAGACGTTGATCGCCTATCTGCGGGCCCGGTGTGCGGACGCTAAAAACTCCGATCATCTGGTGGCATGCCTCATGGTAAAGCTCCGGCGCACGGATCGCCTGAGTGCGCTCCTCGGCGATCCGCATTCGGAGCGCTTCATGCGGGAAATTGTCGACGCAGTTGGCGGAGTGCTTCGATCGAACGATCGATTCGCCGTTGCGTCGCACGAGGAAATCTGGGTCGTCCTGCCCGATCTCGTGCATGTCGAGCTCGCCTCGCTCGCTGCCAATCGCCTGCTCACCGCGCTGGAATCGCCGTTCGGCACGGCCGATCGTTCGAATCGGATCAAACCATGCGTCGGTGCCGCGGCCTTTCCTCTGCATGCCACGACCATCGCGCGATTGCTCGAATGCACCGAGCAGGCCAAGGGGCTGGCCGAAACAAACGATGACGGATACGCGATGTTCGAGGCATCGATCACAACCGACGTCCACGATCTCGACCTCGAACGTGAGCTGCGGGTCGCCATCCACGAAAACAAGATCGAAGTCCACTATCAGCCTCAGATCGAGATCGCCACAGGCGACTGCGTGTCCGCCGAAGCGCTGCTTCGCATGAAGCGACGCGACGGCAAGCCGGTATCGCCGACGGTGCTGGTGGCGATCGCCGAGCGGACCGACATCATCCATCCGCTCACGAAGTTGATTCTCGCCACCGCGCTTCGCCATCTGCAGGAATTCGACCGCGCGAATCGCGCAAAAACATCCTGGGCGCGATCGTAGAATTTGGAAGCGCGCGGCAGTTCGTCGTCGAACGGTATTTCGTCGCGATAGGTCACCAGCTTTACGCCAGGTGGCGCGAATGACGCGTGTGGATGCTTCGCATTGGATAGCGTGGCGTTCGATGCAGCGCTGACCCAGTGCCGGTCCTTCGAATCGGAAGTATCCACTGTCTGGAAAAGCGTGCGGGGCGCAGGTACTCGCTCGGCCGTGATGGAAGTCGGACCCATCATGCTTGCGGGGCGTGCACGCTCATTGGAACCTACAAATTCACGGACATGCACCGGTTCACGGACATGCACCGGTCCTCGGACGTGCACGGACTCATGGTCATGCACGGGCTCGCGGGTGTGCACCGGCTCTCGAGGACGCACCGGCTCGTCAGCCGGACTGACTACCCGCGGAAACTCGCACGTCGAGCGCGCGGGATCGACATACACGTACCGGCAAAGCCGCCGGAACGTATCGATGTCCTCGTTACTCTCAGCGAGGACGCCTTGGATCAGGAATGGCGTATCGAGCCATGAGCGGTCCAGTTCGGCCACGAACATGCCGAGCTTCAATTGACTCGTTTCGAGTTTTGGGAACCGCTCACTCATTGGAAGAATCGCCCCGATCGAGAATAGAGTCCGGATCGCATGGACTCATGACTCCGGATATGTCGACCGCCCGTTGCGCACCGTTCACGCCGCGTGCAGGCCGACTGTGCGATCCGCACGCTGGGGAACCAATCAGTCCGGCACCAATCGGCAGGCGGATCGTAAGGATGATTTTCTGGCCGCAAACCGCGGCGGGCGGGCGCCCTACTTGCGGAGGCCCAACTCCTGGTACAGGCGATCCACGAGCGCATGCAGCGCATCGACTTCGGCGCGCAATTGGGTAACCGTCGTCTTGAGCGTGACGATCTCGGTTGTGGAAACATCGGCGCTTGCGGCACCGGATGTCGCGAGGGTCATCACGTCGGCCGCAATCGGACCGCCAAGCAAATGCGCGTAGCGTGCCTCGCGTGCGCCGGGCAGCCGCCCCAGTCGCTTTACGAGCGGCCGGGTCGCATATTCCGCAAGCGACTCGAGGAGACGCTCGACGACATTGAGGTCGGCAAATCGATGGATCCTATCGGTGTTGATGCGAATCTCACCCGGCGTTTGCGGACCCCGGAGCATGAGGACGCCGATCACCGCGAGCGCGCCTTTATCGAGCAGGCCCATTCCGCGCATTGCATTGTGTTCGAGGCGGGAAACGCGACTGCCATAGGATTCGATCACCAGGTTGGCGCGCTTCAGCGCATCGACAGCCATCTGCACTTCGGACTCCGAGGCGTTCATGATCGGATCGCGGCTGGTTTTCTGATTGCAGCCGGCGACGAGCGAATTCAAGGTCAGCGGATAGTTGTCCGGTGTGGCCGCCTCCTTTTCGATCAACACGCCCAGCACGCGCGTCTCTAGTAGCGACAATGGTGTTGCGGCAGGATCGAACATGGTTCAAACACCGGGAGTGCAAGGGTCGGCTCCGAGTGTACGCATCAAATGCGTCGCGCGGCCACGCCGAGACAGCGCTCGTTCGACGAAAGCGGAAGAAATCGCGATCGAGGGGTGCGCGCGGGTGTCTTGGTAGACTCACGAATCCGCAAAGCGAAGCGCGCGGATTCCCCGGAGCAGCGATGACGCAAGGACATCACGGGCCTGACATATTGATCGTCGGATGCGGGGTCGCCGGCATGTCCGCCGCGCTGACCGCGCTCGAGAATGGCCTCAAGGTTCTAAATCTCGAGCGGGCGACCCCGGACGACTTCGGCGGCAATTCCCGCTGGACCGAAGCGTACTTGCGCATGA
>JANMUI010000517.1:0-2817 GCA_031391405.1 Betaproteobacteria bacterium | reverse complement strand
TTGCCTGCGTCACGCACTGAACGGAAAAATATCGCGACCAGCGGCGCAAGGCGCGCGATGGCTCCCGATGCGATACTCGCCGGACGTGCGGTTCAATCTAGTCGACAAGGAGGGATGACGCTATGGCGGGACGAGCTCTTGATGGACGCATCGCGATCGTTACGGGTAGCGGTCGAGGACTGGGACGGGCAATGGCGCTTGGTCTCGCTGAATCCGGTGCGCGCGTTGTCGTCACCGACGTGGACGGTGAGGTCGTGGCGGAATCAGTAGAAATCATTCGTGCGCGCTGTGGTCGCGACGCCGCGACCGGCATCACGCAAGACCTCACCGCCGAGGGTGCACCGGAAGCATTGGTGGCGCGTACGATCGCCGAGCTGGGCGGTCTTCACATCGTCGTGAACAACGCCGGCATCGGGCCGCAAGCGGCGGGTCCGGATTTCATCTCCAAGCCGCCCAAGCTATGGGAGCTCCCTCACAGCCTGTGGCGTCAGACCTTCGCGGTGAATGCGCATCTGCCGTTCTTCATGGCCTGTGCGGTCGTGCCAGGATTTATCAAGCAGAACTGGGGCCGCGTCATCAATGTCACCACGAGCCTCGATACGATGATTCGCGTCGGATGTGGTGCGTATGGCTCGGCGAAGGCGGCGAACGAGGCGCATACGTCCATTCTTTCGCAAGACGTTCAAGGGACCGGCGTGACGGTGAATGTGTTGGTGCCAGGTGGCCCGGCGAACACGCGCATGATCCCTGCCGCAGCACCGATCAAGCGCGAGGATCTTATTCAGCCTGACGTGATGGTTGCACCGCTCGTTTGGCTGGCCTCGGAGGCGGCGTCCAATGTGAACGGGCGACGGTTCATTGCCGCGAACTGGAATACGAAGATCTCGCCGCGCGAGGCAGCGGAAGCCGCGGGTGCCCCGATCGCGTGGCCGCAACTGGCTGGCTCAATTTGGCCGGGTGGGAAGCGCGACCCGAACGGGTGATCCGTTCTGAGTCAACGGGTCGCGGGCGCAAGCGGCTTCCGGCCGCGGATGAGATCGGCGGCACGCTCGGCGACCATGATGATCGGTGCGTTGATGTTGCCCCCCGGCATATCCGGGAGCACCGACGCATCGATCACACGCAAGCCATCGACGCCCCGCACGCGAAGTTGATTATCGACGACCGCCATGTCGTCCGAGTCGACGCCCATCTTGCAGGTGCCAAGCGGATGGTGGACGGTCCACGCAGTGCGGCGCATGTATGCGTCGATATCAGCACGCGACTTCACGCCTTCACCCGGATTGATTTCGCGACCGCGGAACGGGTCGAGCGCTTTCTGATGCGCGACATCGCGCACCATGTCGAACCCGGTGCGAAAGGTATTCCAGTCGGCCTCGGTCGAGAGAAAATTCTGTCGGATCGCCACATGCGCACGTGGATCGGCCGAACGTAGCCTCACGTCGCCGCGGCTGGTCGGATGCAGCACCACCGGCCGGCACATGAAGGCATCTTTCGGGCGCTTGCGAAATCCTGGAAACCAAGGCTGCGACTCAGGCGGCACGAAACGCGTCAGGAATTGAATGTCGGGCTGTACGAGATCGGGGCGGCTCTTAAGATGCGCGACGATCGGCCCGGGCATCTCCGTTGCGAATCCGGTGCCGAAAAAATACGCTTGCGCCATGGCGAGGGCAATGCGGTCGTAGCGGAGTAACCCAACGAACGGGCCATCACTCTTTCGTTCGAACTCGATGCCGCACGAGATGTGATCTTGCAGGTTCTTGCCGACACCAGGTAGCGGCACTTTGCATGTAATACCGTGCTGCGATAGTTCGTTCGGATCACCGATGCCAGAGAGCATCAGGAGTTGCGGTGAGTTGATGACCCCGCCCGATACGATGACCGCCCGGGTCGCGCTGACCGTCTCTGCCGCGCCTTCGCGAGAAACTTCAACGCCCGTGGCCCGCCCGCCCTCAATCACAAGCTTCAGCGCGAATGTCTTCTTCCAGAGCGTGAGGTTGGGGCGCTTGAGGGCTGGATACAGATACGCCATCGCCGTATTGCATCGACGACCGTGCCGGATCGTCGACTGAAACATGCTGAACCCTTCCGGGTGCTCGCCGTTGTGGTCCTCGGTGAATGGATGTCCAGCGGATTTACCCGCCTCGAACCACGCCTTGACGAGTGGATCGGGATACTTGTTCCTGACCGTCGTGAGCGGCCCGCCACTGCCGCGCCATGCGTTGCCGCCGCCTTCCCAGTCTTCCGTCTTCTTGAAGTAGGGCAGCGCGTCCGCATACGACCAGCCGGTGAGCCCCATTGCCGCCCAGCGATCGTAATCGGCCGGATGTGCGCGGAAATAACCCATCGCGTTGATCGACGAGCAGCCGCCCAGCACTTTGCCGCGCGCGCACTCGACTATGCGATTGTCCAGATGCGGCTCGGGTTCGGTGAAGTAACCCCAATCATGCAAGCGCTCGAACAGGATCTTGCCCCAGCCAAGCGGCACCTGGATGATCGGATCCCAATCGGATCCGCCCGCTTCGATCACCAGAACGCGCGCATCGGCGTCCTCGGTCAGCCGATTCGCGAGCGCGCAGCCTGCAGAACCGGCACCGATGATGACGTAGTCGTACGACATGGAAGAGGCCATCGCGACCGCATCCCTTTCGCTATTTTTTCGTCGGCTCGCTCGAGGACACACCCGGTGTCGTGGGGTCCGTGGGCTCGCTGGCTTTGGCCGAGCCTCGAGTCCCCGCGGATCTTCGTCTGCGCTCGCGCCCCGCGGATCTTCGTCTTCGGTCCGAGCGCTCGCTACTTCGTCCAGCGGCCCGAGGC
>JANMUI010000503.1:0-12622 GCA_031391405.1 Betaproteobacteria bacterium | reverse complement strand
CTCAGGGCGAACGGAGGCTTGAGCACTAACGGCTTAAATAAGTGCCATTCCCATCAGAGGTAAGAATCAACCGGGAGCATTGCGATGAGTGACCTGCCCCAGCACGACGAGATCCACGTCATCTCCGACATTCACATGGGCGGGGAGCCGGGCTTCCAGGTCCTCAAGGAAACCACGCGCCTGGCGGGCTACATCGGCTGGGTCGGCGCGCAGCGCCCCGATCAGAATATCGCGCTCGTCCTGAACGGCGATGTGATCGATACGCTCGCGGAGAACATCGGCGGATACGTTGCCATCGACAACGCGCTCTCGATCGTGCAGCGCATCATGGACGATTCATCGTTCAAGCGCGTGTGGGATGCCCTGGCGGCCTTCGTGCGCTTGCCGCGGCGCACGTTGGTCATCGTGCTCGGCAATCACGATCTGGAGCTCGCGTTTCCCCCGGTACAACGGCTCGTGTTATCGCGACTCGCGGGCGACAACCTCGAAGCACGTGCACGGATCGAATTCTCGACGATCGGCGCGGGCTATCCGTGCATCGTCGGAAATTCCCGCGTGTTCTGCACCCATGGCAACGAAGTCGACGAATGGAATTTCGTGCGCTACGAAGATCTCTCGCGCGTCGCGCGGCGGCTCAGCGCCGGACGCACTTTGTCGGCCGAGGAGTGGCGGCCCAATGCCGGTGCGAAGATGGTGCGCGATGTCATGAACACGGTCAAGGCGCGCTACCGATGGGTTGATCTGCTCAAACCGGAGATGGGCGCTGCCGTCAGCGTACTCGCCGCGCTCGACCCTTCTGCGCTGAAAAGTCTGGGTCAAGTCGCGACGCTCCTCACGCAATCGCAGTCGGAAAAAAGCGATCGCGACCAGCGTTTGGCCGCGGTGAGAACGGTGGCGCCTGCCGTGACGTCCGCACCGCCCATCTCGATCGATCAGTTGCTTGGCCCGAATCTCAGGGGTGGCGCCGGTGCGGTCGCGGGCGGCCAGGATGCCGATGCGATGCTGATGGTGGCGGAGCACAATCGTGACAAGCCTCGTGCGGCAGCGGCGGGACCACAGGACGGCATGCTCGGCACGTTCGGGTACTGGTGGGACCGCCTGCGCGGAATGGACAAGGCCGAAGCGCTGCGTTTGGCGGTCAAGGATTGGGTCAAGGACGACACGAGCTTTCAAACCGACGATCAGGACACGACCTATCGCGACGTGACCGCGAATGTCAGTACCGACATCGGGTTCATCGTCACCGGCCATACCCATCTCGAACGCGCGATCGACATGGGATCGAACCGCTACTATTTCAATACCGGCACCTGGATCCGCCTCATGCGCTTCACCGAAGCGATGCTCGCGGACACCGCCTCGTTCAAGCCGGTCTACGACGTGCTCGACAATGGTTCGATCGAACAGCTCGACGCCGCCCGCATCGCGAATGCCTCCATCGTGCTGCCGTTCTGCACCGCCGTGCGCATCGGGTCGGCAGCCGGATCCACCACCGGCGCGCTGATGCACATCGAAGGCGATGCAGCCGTGACGACGACGGTGATCAAGTCGTTCATGAGGCCCTGACATGCCGGCGATTCATCGCGTCAAGCTCGAATTGCTGCGGCCGGGGCCCGCCCACAATCAGTTGCTGTCGCCCCTCACGCCCTACCTCGCACTCTGCGGCGCCGACGGCCCCGTGACGGTCCACATGCCTTATGAGCACCGGCAGTTGCTGACACGTCTCGAGCGCTTGCGTTATGGCGATGGAGAGGGTGCGATCGTCGAGACCCAGCGGGAAGCGGAATTGCGCGATATCGGCGAAGCGATCGGGAGAGTCTTCGACGAGGTGCCTGGGCTCCTCGCGGCGCTTGGGAATGCGCGCTCGGAGGACACTTCTTTCGTACATCTGCGGTTGTCGTTGTCGGCACTCGAGCTCGGTCTGATCCCGTTCGAGGCGGCCATTGCGCCCGACGGCTTCCCTGCGTCGGGATCGCCGCTATTTCTGCAGACCCGCACGCCGATCTCGATCACTCGGGAAGTCCGGCGCGGTCAAACGCTGCCGGTCGCCTGGAATCGTCCGCCCCGTATTCTTTTCGCCTTCGCATCGCCGCCCGGATTCGCGGCGGTTCCGGCCCAGGATCATCTCGATGCGCTCCGTCGCGCGATCGACCCCTGGGTGCGCATCACCGATACGCCCGAGGCACGAATCGCCGAAGTGAAGAAGATCCTCACCGTCATTCCGAACGCGACGGCCGCATCGATCCGCGCGGCCTGTGCCGCGAGGCCTTATACACATGTCCATCTTCTTGCTCATGGGGCGCCGATCGAGAAATCGGCCGATCGCCGGTTCGGGGTCGTACTGTGTAGCCGCGACAATGTGGGCGGTATCGATGTGGTCGAAGGCGATCAGTTGGCCGCGCTCCTTTCCACCCGCGACTTCGGCTCCGGCACAACGTTTCGCCCCACCTTGGTGACGCTCGCCACCTGCGATTCGGGCAATGCGAATTCACCGCTCACGCCGGGAGGCAGCATCGCGCATGCCCTCCATGCGGCCGAAATTCCGTGGGTGATCGCATCGCAATTTCCGCTGTGGATGCGCGCCTCGACCATCATGGTGGAGGTGCTCTATTCGCGCCTCCTCAAGGGCGAGGATCCGCGCTGGACCTTGCACGAGCTGCGGCAGCGATTGCGCACCGATTCGCCACGCACCCACGATTGGGCGAGCATCGTCGCGTACGCGACGGTACCCTGGGGTTTCGAGCGACAGGTCGAAGAATTTCGCGACGATCGGACGCGCCGGCTGCTCGACGTATTGTTCGAACGAATCGATGGACTGGTCGGGGCTGACACAGGCGGCAGTGCGACTGCCATCCCGCGCGATACGAAGATTCGTGACGAGGAATTGGAATCCCTGTTCGGAAGAATCCGCGCTGAGCTCGTAGTGTGGCGCAATGCCACATCCTCTTCTGGTGTCAGCGCAACCGTCAAGGCCGAGCGGCTCGGCATGAGTGGTGCGAGCGAAAAGCGGATCGGGATCGCCTACGAGCTTGCGAGGCGCCAACATGCCGGCACCGACGAGGCGGCACAAGCACGAGAAAAGGGCATACGCGCCTACGACCAGGCGCGCGGGTTCTACCTGCAGGCGCTCGAAGCGGCGCCCACCAACCACTGGGCCATCACCCAGTATCTTTCGATCACCGCGCTGCCGATCCTTTGTGCCGATGAGAATCTGCCCGCGCTGGTCGAGCAATATGGACGATGGTGGACCGCCACCCAGCAACTGGCGTTCTGGCAATTGAAGCATGCTACCGGCGAGCAGCGCGCATGGGCACTTGGCACCTTGGTGGAGCTCGACTTGCTCGGCGCCGTCTATGCCGGCGCGAATTTCAACGGTGACGCGGTCAAGCAACGTGTCGGCGACTATTGCCGGCAGATCAAAGAAGCCGTCGGGCCCAGTGCATTTGCGGTGCTCTCCACCCGACGCCAACTTACCCGCTACCTCGAACAATGGGGCCACGATCGCTGGCGCGATATTGCCAAAGCAGGGGTCGCGGCGCTGAGCGAAGATAGTTGATGCAGATCGCCGTGCACTAGAAGCGCCGCATCACAGCGGCACTAGGAGTCTGCGCGGCAGAGCGCGCATACTCCTCAAAGCAGACGCAATGGTTCGGGAGACCGACGCTTTGCAAGCGCAATTCGCTCTGTTTCGGCGTTACTGTTTGCCGCATTCGCGCTAATGAAGGCACGTAGCGTCTGCCATCAGGAATCTGCGCGGTCCGCCGCGCAGATTCCTAGAACGAATCGCGCCTCATAGAGGGCCGAACGACCATGAGGAAGGGCTTACGATGACACCCGATGCCGATCTCATTCTATTCGCCATCCGTTCCGCGATCCGTTTGGGCGAGGAAGCGCGGCGGCTCTATGCCGACTCCGTTCGTGAGGAAGCGATCGTGCTTCCCTTGCCGGAGTTTCCAGTGGCGCCCGATCTGAGCTCGGTGCGCGCGTACTACGTGCATGGCGATGGGCAGTCTTTGATCCACGAGTATCCGCGCGTTGGCGCGCTCGTCGCGACACTTGCACGCGACGGGCCGAATGCGCTCTCGGAAGCCGAACACGGCGAGCTGATGGCGACATACAGCGAACACTTCGTCATGGTCGAGGCACGGGCAGGCCGATTCATCGGCGCGCCAGCTCGCGGTGCCGATGGCTCACGCGGATCCGACGCACCCGCTATGGCCAACGACGATGTCTACCATCTGCTTGCGGTGCGTCAATGGCGGAAAGAAGGTGACTCGACCGTCCTCAGGCGTCTGGCCGGCACGCTGATCAACATCGCGATCGATTACGCTGCATCGCTTCCCGATCTTGGCATCAAATCTTCCGCCCGGAGCCAGCTCGTCCATGAGTTCCTCGTCCGTTTCGAGCGGGTGGATTTTTCGACCGCGACGGCCACCACGCTGGTTCCGACCATGCTCGGTAGCCTGCTGGAAATCGTGCATGAACATCCCGAGCTTTTGACCCGGGATCGTCGGGGTCAAGTCCTGGCGGGCAACGTGGCAGGTGCCGTCTTCGAAATGGTCCAGGGGCGCGACTTTGCAAGCCTCACCTTGACCGAACAGGACACGCGCATCGCGTTGGGGAACGATGTCTTCGGGGCCGTCTTGCGAGGCGCGGCCACGGCGGCGAGTGAGCATCCTGAGCTCTTTCTCAATGCATCGACACCGGGCAAGGAAGACCTCCTGCGTTCGGTCACCGGCGTCCTCCTCGATGCCCTCGTCGACGTAACCAACGGACAACCCGAACGCGTTTATGGCACGCGCATGCTCGATGGGATCGCCCAGGCCGCCCTCCTTGCGGTGAGCCGGCATCCGGAGCTTGTGTCCGCTCGGACGCCCTTCCTCACGGCGCTCGTCAAGGCCACCGCCGAAGACGTCGCGCATCTCGTTGCCCAAAGTGGCAGCACGGCATTGCGCCCGGATACGATCGCGCCGGAAGTCGTGCGGCTGGTGCTCGCGAATTCGGCGATGCATCTGGATGCACTGATGCCGGCCGGTGCGAATGATCCTCGCGAGCATTTGATCCTCATCGCGGCGAAGGGCATTCTCCAGACGATCGCGGCGCCGCCATCCCGAGATGCACGATGGCGGGCAGAGTTCGGGGAAGAGGACGCCTTGCGCATCACGCGCGCGGTCGTAGGCGAGGTCGTCGCCAACCCCGCTTGGGTCACAGCGAAGACCGGCACTCAAGGCACGATCATGGAGGGCGTGATGGTCGAGTTGCTCGCGGTGATACGGGCCAACGGCACCGTGCGCCTGTCCGCAAGCACCGCCGCAACGATGATCGAGACCGTGCTTCGCGCCATGGGCCTCCAATACGCATTGCAACTCACCAACGCTACGGGCCGCAGGTTCGCGCCACTTGTCCTGGAAGCGGTCCTGGCAAGCATCTACGCACCGGCATCGACGGCATCGGTGGCTTGGGTCGCGTTGCGGGCAGATGTAGCGGAGGCGATCGTCGCCACGGTATTCGATGTCGTCACCGCGCGAGTGATCAACGACGAGAAGTTTGTCGAGTTCGCCGGCGTGCTGCCAACCGCCATCGCGCTTGCCACCGCCACCGGTGCGGTGGACCTGCTGCCCTTTCGCCACCGGATTGCCGAGGTGTTCGCATGAGAACGATGATGGGCGTGTCGCGTTGCCGCTCGATGCTGGTTGCCCTCGCGTGCATGATCGGCGCGGGCGGATGTGTCTCCCACATCGACACCTTGCGGGAAGCGGAACGCACATTCAGCCGCGCAGCCGACATGGAAAACCGCGAGCGGCTCGGGGACGGGGAGGCCGGATCATCCGTCGACAGCTACACGTCTTCCTATCGCATCGTTGTCGCGACGCTGCAGAAACTGATCACGGAAAAATCGCAGGACCTCGGTGCCGATCGGCTCCTTTGCACCGCGCATACGCTGCGTGTGCTGGCGCTCTGGCGTTTGGGTGAGCGCGACGGGGCAATCCGCGGTGCGCGTGACGGGCTCGACGGCGCGTGCGCGGCGACCGGCAATCAACCACCACCTCCGCGCGATCGGGCACTGCTCGTCGCCTTGCCCGGACTCGTGCGTATCGATGAAGCATCGGGGCTGCTTGCCAAGCGCCCCGCTGCGAAAGCGCCCGCCGAGGAGCGTGAACGCGCATATCGGAGAATCGCGGACGAAACCACGCAAGCGATCGGTTTGATCGACGATGCGGAGCGGGATCTCACGCCCGATCATCCGCTGCGAGGCTACTTCGCGGTGTCCCGGATGGGAAGTGTGCGGATCCGACAGACGGCGGCGACGAATCTCCTGTTCGGCACGCAAGCACTGGAGGCAGAGGAAAAGGCCATCATCGGACAAGCGCAGATGGCCTGGGACGATTACCGCAAGTACATCCAGTGCCGCCCGCTCATACCGGATCAGGCGAACGATTCACATCGCGGCGTGCAGAGGTGGAAGCGCGCTTTGGGCGGGGTCAAGGAGACGGATGTACGGTGCGAGTGAGGGATCGGTCGTCGTTGCTAACCCGGCGCCTGCGCGTTCATCCTTCGACGGGCCTGTCCTGAGCTCGTCGAAGGGCTCATGACGAACGGGCAGGTGCACCGCTCGATTGATTGCATACGCCGTAACCTCCGTTCGCCTTGAGTCCTTCGACGGGCCGCGGAGAGGCGTGTCGAAGGGGCGAACGCTGGAAGGATTTGGCGCCCGCGCCTACCCCGACCAACATGAATCGCTCAATACGCGCGTTCATCCTTCGACAGGCTCAGGACGAACGGGCGGATCCACCGTTCGATTGATTGCACATGCCGTAACCTCCGTTCGCCCTGAGCCCTTCGACGAGCACCGGTTGAACGAGCAGGTCCACCGCTCGATCGATTGCACATGCCGTAACCTCCGTTCGCCCTGAGCTCGTCGAAGGGTGAATGATTGATTGCACATGCCGTAACCTCCGTTCGCCCTGAACTCGTCGAAGGGTGAATGGAGGCGCGGCCCTAGAAAAGACCACTCGCAATGACCTTCTGGGTCTACATCGTGCGCTGCGCGGATGGCAGTTACTACACCGGCCACACGGACAATCTCGAATCGCGAATTGCGGCTCATGCAACCGGAGCGATTCCAGGTTGCTACACGCTCAACCGCCGTCCGATCGAATTGATGTTTTCGCAAGAGTTTCCGGCACGCGACGATGCGCTTGCAGCCGAGCAGCAAATCAAGGGCTGGAGCCGCAAGAAGAAGGAAGCAATGATTGCAGGCGACTGGGGTGAAGTGTCGCGGCTCGCGCGGCCGTCCAATATCAATTCGGGGACGAAGTAAGGGGCATTGGCAACGTCCCGGCCGTAACCTCCGTTCGCCCTGAGCCCGTCGAAGGGTGAGCGCAGGAGGGCGTTGGCCTCCACACCTACCGCGAACAGCATTGACGTCTCGATCCATGCGCGTTCATCCTTCGACGAGCTCAGGACGAACGGGTGACTCTGATAATCCCCGGACGAACGGGCGGATCTACCGCTCGATTGAATGCACACGCCGTAATCTCCTCCGTTCGCCCTGAGCCCGTCGAAGGGTGAGCGCAGGCGCGTTTGTCTTCAGACAATCGCGCTTCGATTTCGGTCTCGCAAATTTCAATCACGCCGCCGCCCCATCTTTTCCCAAACCGAATCCGGCCGCGGCAATGGCGCTATCGCGCCGTAACCCGTCGTCGATAGCGCCGCGGCGACATTCGCATACGACCCCGCGTCCCACAGCGAGTCGCCCATCGACAAGCGAGCGAGGAAAGCGCCAACAAAGCAATCGCCCGCACCGGTTGCGTCCACCGCGTCGACTGCAATCCCTTCGAGGCGTTCCCGCCGTGTGCCATCAGAGATCAGTGCACCTTCCGCGCCAAGCTTGAGTGCCACGACCTTCGCACCAAGGCGATGCGCGCGTTCGATGATCACTTCTGGTGCGCCGGTGCCCCACAGCACACGCGCTTCGTCGAGGCTTGGAAAGAAGTAGTCGGTCACCCTGATCGTCGCCTCGATGATCGCGCGCGCCCGGTCGAGCGGCCATAGGCGCGTGCGAAGGTTGCAATCGTACGAGATGCGTACACCGGCATCGCGCGCTATCCCTATCGCATGAAACACCGCATCGCAGGCACTCGTACTGATGGCCTGACTGATACCGGAGGCATGAAAGTACGCCGCTTGCCGGATCAGCGATTCCGGTACATCGGCAGGCGCCATGCGACTGGCCGCCGAATCGCGTCGCGCGTAGGTGAATGTATGTCCGGTCGCGTTGTGGGAAATAAAATAGAGACCGGTGTGGGCCAGCGCATCGGATGGCACTGCCGACGCATCCACGCCCTCGTCACGCCACATGGCACGAAACATCTCGCCAAACGCATCGTCACCAAGCCGCGTGACATACGCAACCCGGGCCCCCTGGCGTGCCGCTGCGACCGCCATGTTGGACGTGTCCCCACCGAATCCTTGCAGATACCGACGCTCCTCCCCCGGTAGCTGGCTGAATTCAAGAAGGGGTTCGCCGAGCGATACGACGTCAATCGCCATCGAAGACTCCGGATCAAGACCGTCGTTGACTCCCGTCAGCGACTCACTTGGCCGGCTCGACCTTCATCACGGTATAAGCCCCTTGTACTTTTTCCGCCAGGAAGCGGATCTTGTCGCCCGACTTCAACTGATCGAGCAACGCCGGGTCGCTGACACGAAATACCATCGTCATCGCCGGCATGTCGAGGTTCGTGATCGGGCCGTGCTTGATCGTCACTTTGCTCGCATCCTTGTCGACCTTGCGAACCTCCCCATCGGTCATCGCCGTGGCCTGGGCAAACACCAACGATAACGGTCCAAGCATCGCCAAGCAAAACACCACCACCCCGAGCCAAAATGAATGTCGCTGCATAGCACTCTCCTCTCAATGAAACTTCACCAAGTCATCGCGCGAGCACCTTGATCCGCCCGACCATCCCTGCTTCGAATCGGTTTCCACCATGGCAGGCGCGGTGGACGATTTCTGCATATGCGTTTCGGTGTGCGCGGTACCAGTGAGCGGTGCGAGCAGAATCACCGTCATCAGGCCCACGACGAAATTCCGTGAAATTCTCCTAGCCATGCACGCCTCCATTTTCAGTGGCGAGAATGCCCGGTTGGTTTTCGCGCAGACACGGCCGGCGCGGCCGGTGTCGCGCTATCCGGCGCGCGTTCAGCTTGGGGCGTCGCGCCATTCCATTCATAGGCGACCGTGCCGGGCGGATGCTGGTACCAGCCCGGGTCGCTGTAATCGTTCCGCGCAAGCCCTTCGCGCACTTTGAATACCGTGAACATGCCGCCCATCTCGAGCGGGCCGAACGGTCCCTGTCCGGTCATCATCGGCAACGTGTTCTCGGGGAGCGGCATCTCCATCGATCCCATCTCGGCCATTCCACGCTCGCCCATGACCATGTAATCGGGCACAAGGTTCATGATCTTGCGTGCCACATCCCGATGGTCCACGCCGATCATGGTGGGGACGTCATGCCCCATCGGATTCATGGTGTGATGCGACTTGTGGCAATGGAACGCCCAATCCCCCGGCGCATCGGCGACGAATTCGAACGCACGGAGCGCGCCGATCGGCATGTCGACCGTCACCTCCGGCCACTGCGCGGATTTTGGGATCCAGCCACCATCGGTACCGGTCACCACGAAGTTGTAGCCGTGCAGATGGATCGGATGATTGGTCATCGTGAGATTCCCCATGCGGATGCGCACCCGATCGTTCTTGCGTGCAACGAGATAATCAATCCCCGGAAACGCCCGGCTGTTCCAGGTCCAAAGGTTGAAATCGAGCATCGTGTTGACCTTCGGCGTAAAGCTGCCCGGTGCGATGTCATAGGCGTTGACCAGGAATACGAAATCACGATCGCAGGCCCGCTCGTTCGGATTCTTGGGATGCACGACGATGAATCCCATCATGCCCATTGCCATCTGCACCATCTCATCCGCATGCGGGTGGTACATGAAGGTGCCGGCATGCTTCATTTCGAATTCGTAGACATAGGTCTTGCCCACCGGAATCTGCGGTTGATTCAATCCACCCACGCCGTCCATGCCGTTGGGCAGCAGGATCCCGTGCCAATGCACAGTCGTATGCTCCGGTAGCTTGTTCGTGACGAAGAACCGGACCCGGTCACCCTCCACACACTCGATCGTGGGTCCCGGCGACTGTCCGTTATAGCCCCACAGATTCGCCTTCATGCCGGGGGCAATCTCGCGCACGACCGGCTCGGCGACCAGATGAAACTCTTTCCACCCGTTGTTCATCCGCCATGGCAGCGACCAACCATTCAAGGTCACGACCGGGTTGTAGGGGCGGCCGCTCGCGGGGATGAGAGGTGGCTGGGTCTTCGGCGAGCTTTGCGTTGGCGCTTCCGGCAGCGTCGCGGCCCCGGTGCGCGACACGAGGCCAGCACCCAATGCCAGCGCGCCGGTTGATCTCAAGAAACTTCGACGTGAATGCATGTTCATTCCTGGTGAATGGGAAGTTCGTTCAATGTCCGCGATTGCTACCGGACATGACGGTGTTGCTTCGGATCGCGGCCATGACTCCGGGCGATCCGATCGTGAGGGCCGTCTGCAGATCACCGGAAGCGATCCAGAAGTCGCGCAACGCCTGACGCGTACGGGCGAGATTGACGGTGACTTCAGCGTAGTACGCCTGCTCGCGCATGCGCGTCAGCTTCGGAAAATTACCGGCGTTCGCCATGCGTGCTGCCAGCTCGGCCCCGGCCTCGGCGGACTCGCGTACCTGCTCCATGTATCGCGTCGATTCCTCCGCGGCGACCGCTTGAAAGTAGACACGCCGCGTATCGTGCGCGAGCCGCAGCATGCGTTCGCCGACGGACCGCTTTACCGCCTCGAATCGCCGCGCTTCCATGCGCGCGCGAAGCGGAAGCGTGAGAAGACTGATGATCTCGAGCGAAAGCGCCTCATCGATATCAGGCCGGTCATTACCCCGGCTTACCCGGGAGAGACTGTAGTGAGGGTTCCGAATGCGACCTGCCTGCACCAGATCGGCTTCGGCAATCGCCAGCTCGGCGTAGGTCGCCTGCAGCCCGCGATTGTTGAGTAGCGCAATCTGGACAGCATCGTCCGCCGATAGCGGGGCGGCGAGCAGCTTGGTCAAGGTGGCTCTGAGCGAGCCCGCCTCACCCTCGCTTCGAATCCATTTCGCATCCTTGCCGAGCCGGTCTTTCGCGGTCGCCTCAATAGTGCGAAATCCGCCGTCGTCAGAGAATGTCGTGCAGCCCGCGACCACCAGGCTTATGGCAAGCGCCAGGATCGTATTCATTAACAAATCATCTCTCGCTTCAATGTGGGTGCATGCCGAAACCGGCAACACCGGAAGGCGATGCATCGCAATGGACGGCGTGACGCCGCCCGCGTCAGCAACGCGGATTAGCGTGGATGCGACTAACGAACGAGCGAGAGTGGAGGCCGGTCGAGGCCTGCCGGGATGAACCCGACGAACCGGCGATCGAAGAACGCAATGCGCCCGGATGACACGGCACCGTTCATCGACACTGCCGGCACCGACGCGAACAACACACCGGCGCAGCAGACACCGCATGCGCTGCAGGTCGCGGAATCGTGATCGTCATTCCCGGACCCTGCGCCATGTTCGCCATGGGCATGTTGATGCGCGCTGTCATGCGAATGCTCGGCATGACCGGTCTGATGATGGAATGCGCCCCCATCGACCGAATGCGCCATCGCAGCTGGGCCCGATGCGCCGCAGACCATCATGATCGACGCGGCATAGCCCCGAACGGGCAATGACACGGTGAGGATCAGGATCAGCAGAAATCGGGATAGCCGGCGCATGGAAACATGCTGGCATATCGACGCGTCGGCGTCAATTACACCCAGCGCGCCACGTGCGACAGCGGCGTATCCATCCCGAACAGGCGGACGCGTCATGCGCCATCACTACACGGAACATCATGGCATTTTCAGTAGAATGCCCCATTCCCCGAGACCATCATGATCCTTGGCGATTTCTACGAGCGCAACGCGCTCTTCTTCCCAAATCATCCGGCCATCCGGTATGAAGGACGCACGATCACCCATCGCGCGTTGCTGAAGCGGGCCAGCCGGCTCGCCAATGCGCTGCATGATCGCGGCATCCGTCCGGGTGATCGCGTCGCGATCCTCGCGCAGAACTGTCCGGAATACCTCGAAACATATGGCGCGTGCGAGCTCGCGGGGTTCGTTACGGTGGGCATCAACTATCGGCTCGCTCCGCCGGAGCAAGCGGCGATTCTTGGCGACTGCGAACCGGCAGCGTTGCTGTTCGAAATGCAGTATGCCGATCGATTGCCGGCGCTTCGTGCGGCCATGCCAAGGGGTGTGCGCCTCCTCTGCATGGACGGATCGATCGACGGCATCGATCGCTATGACAGCGCCCTCGCCAGCGCGAGCGACGCGCGCCCGGCCACGCGCCCGTCCGAGAACGACACCGCGTTCATGATCTACACCAGCGGCACCACAGGCAAGCCGAAAGGGGTGATGCTGTCGCACGCCGGACAGGTGGAGCTCTATCGGACGATCTCGGCCAGTCTTTGCGCGGCGCAAACCGACC
>JANMUI010000500.1:0-19728 GCA_031391405.1 Betaproteobacteria bacterium | reverse complement strand
AGATCGTGCCGCGCGGGCCCAACGAGCTGATGATGATACCGTCGACCGATCCCTGGACATAGGTGCTGAGCTTCGCGGCGGCCGTCACGTTCACCAGATTGATCGAGCTGGGTGCGATCTTGTTGAGATTGAAGAATGGCTCGACGAATGGGCCTTCCAGAGACCCCGCGGTGTAGTTGATTTTCTTGCCTTGAAGCTGCTCGAGCTTGGTCACTCGAAGTTTCTGGTCAACGAGAATTCCCATTTCTCCCTTGCGCAGGAATCCGGCGACCGACACGAGCGGCAAGCCCTTGCTCGCCCCAATCGCCATCGGTGCAAGGGCGGCATGACCGATATCGAAACCGGTGCCGCCGCCCAGTATCGAGACCGTCGCAGTGGAGCCGTTGCCGTCTTCCAGCTGGACATCGAGGCCGGCCTTCTTGAACCAGCCCCGCTCAGTCGCCAGATGGAACGAGCAATGCATGGCGTGCGGGCTCCAGTCGAGCTTGATCGACAACGCGTCCGCCGCGCGCGCCGAGCCGATAAACCAGGGTCCGGCCGTCGCGCCCGTTGCGAAGAGGCCAAGCAAAGCCCGCCGCTTCGGCTGTGGCAGCCCGTTGGCTAGACTGGAAACACCACGCAGTTGTTGATCAGCACCGAGTCGTACACGCACAGTCGCTCCTTTATGATGAGCCGCCCATCCCGCCGCTCGAACCGGTCGTAGTACTTGCCCGCCTGCTGCAGCCGGGTGGGCTCGTCGATGAGCGTTTCGAGCAGAACATAGTTGGCTTCAGACTGAATGAAAGGTCCTTCGATCGAGAGAACTCTAGTGTTGGTGATCATCAAATGCAGATAACGCGGCGCATACATCTCGGTGTGTTTGATCGCGTATGCGCGATCCTTCAGCATGCCCATGCCGTCGCAATACATGAGCGCGAGCCTGAGGCCCGACTCCTCGTTGTCGCGCGCTTTCATCTCGTAGACCGCATCCTCGGCGAAGTACGACGGCCAGCGTTCGATGTCCATGCGTTCGAGCACGGCGGCGTACTCGTAGTGGAACTCTTCGACTTCGAGACGCGCCTCGCGCAGTGCTGCGCGGTCGGCTGCGCTGGCCCGGTCGTTCGCGACAATCGCCGACATGCTCAGAACCCCATCACTTCGCGGTAGTACCGGTACATCGCACGAATGGCGCGTTCGGTAATGATGATGTCGGGACTTTCGTCGTCGTCGCCCAGGGCGGCGAGACCGTCACGCGGCAAAGAGCGACGCAGTCCGTCCTGCAGAAATTTGAGCGCCTCGTTGTCTTCGATCCCGAGAAAGCCACCCGGGCCGAAGATATTGTTCTGCCGCAGGCGGTGGCGGGTCATCTCTTCGGTGTCTGATTTGCGGCCGAACACCGTCCAGATCATCATCAGCTCGTTGGGCCCGCGCGGCACGATCTGACGGGTATTCAAGATATTGGTCTGCCGCAATGCGGTCATATTCGGCCAGATGGTCATCGCGGCGCCGGACCAGTTCGAATCGAACTCACGGACGAACTCGATCACGCGCGGATCGTTCAATGTCATCGTCTGCTTGAAGGCCGCGATCTGGTTCTTGTCATCATCGGCCACGGGTGGCCGCCCCGCCGGGCGTCGCGACAGGAGCGCGCTATGTCGACCGACCGGATCCACCAGGATGTGCGACTCGTTGCTTGTCACGAATAGGCCAAACGTCGTCAGGTAAGTATGGAGGAGGGTCGCGTGATACGGATCCTTGAGATTCTCCTGGTAGAGCTTCCAATTGCCGGGCAACGTATTGCGATGCACACCGAGCAGCGTGAGCTCGGTGCCGTCGAAAATAATATCGAACTCGCGCAGGATCTCCGCGCCGAGATAGTCCTCGATGGGCTCCAGGTCAAGGCATGCAGTCGCGAAAATCACGCCACGGCGCCGCGCAACGCCAAAGGCTCGTAGCCCACGCTCGGCCGAATTGAACCCGGGCGGCATCCCGCCTTTGCCCTTCACACCGCGGCGGAACGGTACCCCGATCAGATTGCCCTGCAGGTCGTAGGCCCAGTTGTGATAAGGGCAGATGAACTCGTCCGTCTTGCCACGATAGCTCCGGCAGAACTCGACACCGCGATGGGCGCAGCGGTTTTCAAACACATGCACTTCGCCCGCCGGGTCGCGCGCCACAACGACAGGGATCGCGCCAACGAAGGAGCGGATGTAGTTGCCCGGTTCCGGTAGCTCGCAGTCGAGGCCGACATAATTCCAGCTCCGACCAAGAAAGATGCGCGCGAGCTCGCGCTCGTAGACGCGCTCGTCGGTGTAAATCCAGTCGGGCAGGTGCGCGGCATCGTTGGGCCACTGCAGGTCCGGGGGCGGACCAGACTCGGCGCTTGCGCGCGGCAGATCAAGCGGTGCGTTCATGACCGTCCCTCCTGCCAATGCGCCGGCGACGAGTGGATTGGTTGCCAAACCAAACAACAATAGGCCAGTCTACGTGGAAGCAACCGGTGCTGACAATAGTCGCCACGGATTCCTGGACATTCGCTCGATCATCCTGCCGAATACATGCGTTTCTCGTATCGGGCTCCAGCGCTATCGTGTCGGCAAAGGATCTGTCGGTGGTGTTCGCGTGATCGTTGCCGACGTTCCATTGCCCGCGTCCGGCTTCAACGCGGCGATTGCCGAGGCGTACTGCGGATAGATTTCACTGTCACCTCGAATCGTTGGTCCGAGGTTGCGCAACAGGCCGTCATGAATGCCGTAGATAAAGCCGTGTACCGTGAGGGGCTGTTGGCGTTCCCATGCGTCATGCACGATGGAGGTCTCGCAGACGTGGGCGACCTGTTCGATGACATTCAATTCGCAGAGCCGGTCGTGCCGTGCCGCTTCCGGCAGTCCATCGAGATGGGCGTGGTGCTTGTACTGAACGTCGCGGACATAGCGGAGCCAGTTATCGGAGAGTCCCAGCCGTTGACGCCTCAATACGGCCTGCACGCCGCTGCAGCCGTAATGCCCGCACACGATGATATGGCGCACGCGCAGAAGGTCCACCGCGAACTGCAATACCGACAGACAGTTCATGTCGCTGTGGACCACGACATTGGCAACGTTACGGTGTACGAAGACTTCTCCTGGCAGCAATCCGGCCACGGTATTGGCAGGCACGCGGCTGTCGGAACAGCCGATCCAAAGATATTCCGGCGCCTGCTGTTTGGACAGCTTGTTGAAGAACTCCGGATCCTGCGTGCGCATTGTTTGCGCCCACCGGCGATTCAATTCGAAGAGGTTGGAGAGATCGTCCATGTTCAGGCTGGTTCCCGGTTCGACAACCCCGCTCCCAATGAGCGCGATTTAGGCGTGCAATATACCCCGCGCGTCAGATCAGCCGGATCAAGCTGTTCAGCGCCGCGACCCGGTAGGCCTATTCCACGCTCGTATGCCCCCGTGAGCGCATACGCGACCTCAAACCGGCCGTGCGGTGCAGAATCCGCTCTTCGCTGACCCCACTTCTTACTGACGAGGTTCCATGTTTCAATCCGCCAAGCGCTGGCTCGGTAGTCTTGTTGCCGTTGCCCGTCGAATCATTCTTCGCTTTACCGGGCGCCGATCGGGAGGTTGGGTGGAGAGCAGCTACGCGGTGCCGCACCGCGGGTTTCCTTTCTTCCCACTCGCGCAGTCAGGGCGCTCTTACAGTCTGTACATTCCCGGCCGATTCGCAGCCACGGAAAAGATGCCGCTGCTGGTGATGCTCCACGGGTGCAAGCAGGATCCCAAGACATTCGCGAGTGGCACGCGCATGAACCTGCTTGCCGATCGCGAAGGCTTCGTGGTGTTATACCCGGAGCAAAGATTGCTGGCCAACGCGTATCGATGCTGGAACTGGTTCGATCATTCCGCGCAACGGGGTGGCGGGGAAGCGGCGCTGATCGCCGGAATGGTGCGCGAAGTGACCGTCGCCTATGCGCTCGATCCGGGCCGGGTGTATGTCGCAGGGCTTTCGGCCGGGGGCGCGATGGCCAGCATTCTGGCGTGTTGTTATGGACATCTTTTTGCCGCTTGTGCCGTCCATTCAGGATTGATGTATCGGGCCGCCGAATCGGTTGCGGAAGCGATGCGGTCCATGAAGTACGGCTCGACGGTCTCTCCCCTTGGCACGGCGCAACAGGTGGTCGCGCAGAAGGATTTCGTATTCGTTCCGACGATGGTCATCCACGGGAGCGCGGATACGACGGTCAATCCGTTGAATGCCGATCAGCTGGTCGAGCAATTCATGGCAATGGCCCGGCTTGGCGATGTCGACGATACCGCGGTGCCGAAGGTCACGCACAGCGCGGCAGGTGAGGTTCGCTATGCTTATGAGGTTCGTGATTACCGGCAGGGTGGAACGCTCGTCGTGCGAAGATTGCTGGTGGAGAGCTTGGGCCACGGCTGGAGCGGCGGGGACGGCGAGTTGCCATTCAACGATCCGCGCGGTCCGGATGCGAGCCGGATGGCGTGGGAATTCGTCTCCGGATTCGAGCGCCGCGAGCGGAAGATTCCGGCGGCTGCGTTGACCGCCTGATGGCGTAGAGTGCTCGCGCGTTGGTGACATGCGGCCGATCGAACCGCTCGGAAGCGTGCATCGATCATTACGCAACCTTGAGGCTTCGCACGATCGCTAATCGGGAGACCGGCAAATGAAATGGCTACCTCTGATCTTATCCGCAGGACTCGGTGTGTCCGCGACAGTGCACGGCCAAGCCCAGACTTATCCCAACAAACCGATCCGCATGATCGTCGCGGCAGCACCAGGTGGCGGCACCGATATCATCGGGCGTCTGTTTGCGCCGCGCTTGGGCGAGCGCCTCGGCCAGCCACTGGTGCCGGACAATCGTGGTGGCTCGGGCGGTGCGATTGCAGCTGATCTCGTGGTTAAGTCGGTGCCCGACGGCTACACGCTCCTCATGACCAACGATCAATTGACCACGCAGGCCAGCCTGGTGGGTTATGCCGGCACCGCGACCTACGACGTCTTGAAAGATCTCGTTCCGGTCGGCCTGATGGGGCGTACCGCGATGGTTCTCGGTGTGCATCCGAGCGTGCCGGTCAACACCGTGCAAGAGCTTGTCAGCTATGTCCGCGCGCAGCCGGGCAAGCTCTCGTACTCGTCCTGCGGCGTGGGTACGCCGCTGCACCTCGCGGGCGAGCTGCTCAAGCTTAATGCGGGGCTCGACCTGACCCATATCGCCTATCGCGGGTGCGTGCCGGCCCTGGTCGACGTGATGTCCGGTCAGGTGCCGATCTTCTTCAACATGATCGGCAACACCAATGCGCACGCGAAGAGCGGCAAAGTGAAGCTGATCGCGGTGGCGACGGCGCAGCGGCTGCCGGGCACGCCAGCGTTGCCGACGATCTCCGAATCGGGCTTTCCGAACTTCGAGGCATTTCCCTGGTACGGCGTGCTTGCGCCGGCGGGCACCCCGAAAGAAATCATTCAACGCCTGAACGCCGAGATCACGCAGGCGGTCAATCAACCGGACATTCGCGAGCGGCTGGTCCAACTCTTCTTCGAACCGACGACTGCCACACCCGAGGAATTTGCGAGCATCATGAAGGCCGATCTCGCGCAATGGCACCGCGTCGTGCGCGAGGCGAAGATCAAGGCTGAGTAGCGGCGCGCGGAGCGATGCAAATTCTCACTGCACAAGGATCGACGCCAACCCATGGAGCACGACCGATGACAATGCTTATTCGCACTACCGCATTTTGCGTGGCCATGTTTTGCGCGGCCACGTTTACCGCAGTGAGCGTTCTTGCGCAGCAGTATCCCAACAAACCGGTGCGGATCATCGTGCCCTTCGCGCCCGGCGGCGTGACCGACACCGCCGGACGGTTGATTGCCCAGAAGCTATCCGAGCGACTGGGGCAGCAGTTCATCGTCGAGAATCAGGGCGGAGCGGGTGGCAATATCGGCATGGCAAACGCCGCCAAGGCAACCGCGGACGGCCATACGATCCTGTTCTCGTCGTCGAGCATCGTCGTCAATCCGAGCCTCTACAACAAGATCCCGTTCGACGCGGAGAAGGACTTCGTTCCGGTCACCAAGGCCGGCGGCTCGCCGAATTCGTGGATCGTCAGTGCGAATTTCCCGGCCGCGACGATGAAAGAGCTGATCGAGCTCATCAAACGCGAACCCGGCAAACACAGCGTCGGTTCACCGGGCTCCGGCACCACCCCGTCGTTGGCAATCGAACAATTGAAGCTCGCGCTCGGGCTGGATTTCGTCACCGTGCCATTTGGGGGTGGCGGTCCGATGACCCAATCGTTGCTCGGTGGCCACACGCCAATCGGATGCGGCGCCCTCGGCAATTACGTCAATCTCATCAAAGAGGGCAAGCTGCGCGCGCTCGCCGTCACCGCCAAGAAGCGTTCGCCGTCGCTGCCGGACACCCCGACTCTCGAGGAGCTTGGCATCCTGGGTCAGGAAGGTGAAACCATGACGGGTGTATTCGCTCCCGCTGGAACGTCAAAGCCGATCATCGACCTGCTGCAAAGGGAAATTTCAGCAATCGTGAACGCGCCCGATCTCAAGGCGCGGCTGCTTGAGCTCGGTGTCGAAGCGGAGGGCAACTCGTCCGCGGACTTTGCCGCCTATGTGAAAGCCGAGATCGCCAAGTGGAAAAAGGTGATCGACGAGGCGAAGATCGCTAAGATCTGAGCGCGGATGGGGTCTTGTCTTTTGCCAATCGCAAAAGGCAAAAGGCAATACCCATCTAGTCCAGGTCTCTTCCACTTCATAGACATGCGCATCGGCATCGATGAAGTTATGCATATTGCTGTCTCCTTTGGTCCGGGGATGACATTGCCTCGAGGTGATTTTCTCCTTGCTTGCCGCGGAATAATGACCCGGTCGATGATCGTGCGCGCAGTGAATGGTAATACCCCTCTTCGTTGACGCGTACGTCCAGCACCGCGTCGGCGCCCATTGCGACCTTGGAGAAATCGCCAAGTTTGCGGGTGTACAAGATCTCGTGGCTTTCACCGTTGTCGAGCGATTGGATCTTGATACCGGCTGCCGACAGGTGCTCGAATAATCGCGTGTTGAGCTGTGCTACTGGGAAGAATCCAACCTTGTTAATCGCGCTGTCGAGCTCCTGTTGCCGGACTGCGGCGGAATGTTGGATCGCCATTGCAATGATGGCGCCGGCTACACCCACACCAACAGCAGTGCCCACGTCTCGCCGAGCGATCACTGGCGCCACGATGACGCCACCCCCGCCGGCGAAGCGCGCTGGATCGGCGAGCATGCTGCGAGATACCACCGGAACCATTGCAAGTCTCGCAATCGGAGCGGGTGGCGGAGGCGCTGGGCGTGGTTCTTTATTCGCGCAGCCTGCGCTAACAATCGGGCCGCGCTGGGTACCGATTCGCGGGACAAGTGTTTTTGGATGGAGCATCCTTGACGAAAAGGACGGTCCTCGTTGCGGGCGCTATGGCTCGTCGCACACCGGCTGGGATGAAACCGAGCCGATAGATCCCTGAGCGGGTCGCTGCTCCGGTAGAGGGAAACCCACGCAAACGTTGGATCGCCAGCGGCGGTCGGCCGCCACGCTGAACAGCGGTGCCGACAAGTTGCTCACCGCGGGCGGACGATCAAGGCGGTGTTGTGGATTTTGACGGTGTAGAGGTCAGCTCGACCCGTTCGTCGGGTACTTGGGACATGACGCTCGCGGGTTTCCGGATAACGTGACCATAGGGCGGCACCGGGCCAATGACATTCATGTCTACCTCGACCAGGGTGGGTCCGCGCCTCGCACATGCTTGCGCAACCGCCTCGCCGAACATCTGCGCACGATCGACACGCCAATACGGGATGCCGGCCAACTCGGCGAGGCCGCGCAGATCGGGGCCGCGCAATTCACCAAAATATCGGCGCCTGCCGTGGAACGTGTCTTGCAAGAAGCCGATTGCGGCATAGATGCCGTCGTTCATGATGATTACGCAGAGTTCCGCCCCCTCCTGCAGCGCCGTCCAAAGCTCGGTCATGTTCATCGCGAAACCGCCGTCCCCCGCCAGCACCACGGTCTTGCGGCCTTGCGCGCCCGCCGCCAGTGCAGCCCCGATGCCGAACGGCAATCCGGGACCGATGCCGCCGCCGACCGGGTGCACCGAATCGCGCGGCCCATACAACGGCATCAGCCGGTGCGCCCAGGTGTGCCCGGCCACGGTCGCGTCGCGCACCCACACGGCATCACGCGGCATAGCGGCGCGCAGCTGGGCCGGAAAGGTCACGTACGGACCAAGCGTTAGGCGATACGCCTCCGCTGCTTGATGCCGGGCGCGGGCGAGATCGTTGCCGAAATTGGAGTCGATGGCGATCCGCCCCTCGAGCCGCTGGCGCAACCCCGCGAGCACCAGCGCGGCATCGCCGACAATGAACTGTGCCGACGCGTAGGTGCGGCCGTTGGCGTTAGGGTCCACGTCGACTTGCGCCAGCGTGCGCGGGAGACGCAATGCGCCGTCGAGCGTCTCGTGTCCGCGCAGGCGCGATCCCACGACCACCATGGCGTCGACGCTTTCGTAGAAATCCTCGATGGCCGGCGCGCCGTTGCCGTGCAGCGCCCCCAGTGACCGCGGGTGGTCTTCCGGGACGATGCCACGTCCGTTCCACGACGTCACCGCGCCGAAGCCCAGACCCACGAGTGCGAGCGCCTGTGCCGACGCTTCGCGCGCACCATTACCCAGCCACAACATCGGTCGCCGCGCATGCGCGAGCAGGTGGGCAAGCGCATCGAGGTCTTGCTCGGCGGGGACGCGCGGATGCAGCGGCAATACGAGGTGATCCAGTGCCGGAGGGCGTGTAACCGCCTGACGCTGGAGATCCGCCGCAATTTCGATCGTTACCGGTCCACGCGGCGCCGAGAGCGCATCGGTGGCAGCGGCCATCAGGCAATCAAAAATTTCGTCCGCGGTGCGCGGCCGGTAGATGGACTTGCAGACAGCACCGAGCATTGCACCTTGCCCCGGAAAATCGTGCACCGCACCGGTCTCGCGTCCCTGCAGGCGCGTGGCGGTCTGCCCGGTGACATGCAGCAACGGGCTGCCGGCAAACCGTGCCTCGACCAGTGCCGGCACCGCGTTGGCCGCGCCCGGCCCGGTGCTGGTAATGAGGACGCCGAGCCCGCCGGAGACGCGGGCGTACGCGTCGGCCATGTGTCCGCCGCCCATCTCACCGCGTGCCGGCACGAAGCGGATCGCACCGCGGCGGCCGATCGCATCGAGAATCGGCAAGTTGTGTATCGAGATGATGCCGAAGGCGGTGGTGACACGAGCCGCGGCGAGGAATTCGGCGATCAGATCGCCCGCTTCGTAGGTCATCGCTGCCTTACTGATTCTTGATGCCGCGTTCGCGGATGAGCTTGGCCCAACGGGGCATTTCACTGCGAATCAGCTCGGCAAGATCCGCCGGTGAACCACCCTCGACGGTCCCGCCGAGGCTGACAATGCGCTCCCGGATGTCCGGTGTGCCCAAGGCCTTGTTGGCCTCATCGTTCAATCGCGCCACGATCTCGGGGCGGGTGTTGGCCGGCGCGACGATAGCGAACCACGCCTTCCCCTGTACCTCGGCAAAGCCCGCCTCGGCAAGCGTCGGAACAGCGGGTATGGCGGGCGAGCGCTGTGGGCTGACAACGGCAAGCGCGCGCAGCTTGTTCGACTGCACGAGGGCAGCGCTGGTGTTCAGCGTATCGAAATAGGCCGGAACGTGCCCGGCCAGAATATCGTTGAGCGCAGGCGCGCCTCCTTTGTAGGGCACATGAATCAGCTGGATCCCGGCGTGGAGTTGCAATTGCTCGGCCATCAAATGGGTCATCGTCGCATTGCCGCCCGACGCAATCGAAATCTGGCCGGGTCGCGCCTTCGCATCCGCAACCAATTGCGCCACGGTCTCATAGCGCGAGTTGATCTGGGTCACCAGCACGAGCGGCGTCGACATCAGGAGGACCACCGGAGAAAAGTCTTTTGACGCATCGAACGGCGGTACGGGAAGCAATTGCGGCGCAACCGTGATGGCACTGGCTACCACGCCGATGGTGTAGCCATCCGGCTCGATTCTAGTCAACGCTTCCGCACCGACGAGTCCGCCCGCGCCCGTGCGGTTGTCGATCGGCATCGGCTGCCCCAGCGACTGGCTCATGCGCGTCACGATCAGGCGGCCAATCACATCGGTCAGCCCCCCGGGCGCAGAGTTGACGATCACCCGGATTGGTTTGGCAGGATAGAGCTGCGCAAGAACATTTGTAGAAGCGGCCAGGAGGCTCGCCGCAACAAGAAACCTCGCAAAGATCGGGGTGCGAAGGCGGTGTGTCGATGCGGTTCGTAACAATAGATTCACAGCACTCAGGCCCTTCCAATGAGACGCTTCGCTATTGGGGGTCGAGTATATTCCCGGAGCCGACGATGGACCGGACCCGCTGTCCGCCAAGTGACTCCCACCGACCGGCATCCAGATCCCGCCCACGGCGTACGCGGTCGGGCCGGGCGGATTGCCAAGGAGCGATGGCTCCCTTCATAATGCCCCGCAAATTTCAAGGGAGCAGATGCATGTCCCAAATAAAGATAAAGGGAAATAAAAGAAGATTAAGGGGACGCTACCCTTTAATTGCGCTGCAATCGTATTCAGCGGCGCGGAAGGGGTCGCGTCTTGCCTTTTGCCTGAACGCCTACCGATTGAGGCACAAGACCCCAATACTCAGCCGCCCAGCGGACGCATCTCGATAAGATCGGTCGAGACGTTCGGTCCTGCAGTGAGCGCACCGAGGACGGCGTCGGCGACTTCTTCCACGGTGAGGGGCGTTACTGTGCGCTTGCTGCGCGCCGCGACCACGGCCGGATGTGTGTAGGTCGCGTTCATCGGCGTGGACACCGTGCCGGTACGCACTTCGGTGACGCGCACACGCGCCGATCGGAGCTCGAGTCGCATCGATTGCGCGATCGCGCTCAGGGCGTGCTTGGACGCCGAGTAGACCGATCCGAAGGTGTAGATCTCGCGTGCGGCGATCGACGTCATCATGACGATGTGTCCGCGCCTGCGGGCAGCCATCGAGCGGGCGATCGCCTGTGCAAGGTGGATGGTCGAGAGCACATTTACGCGGAACATCGTCTCGATCTGTTCGGTCGTGATCTCGAGAAACGGCGCGTAGGTGACCGCGCCGGCGTTGGTGCAGAGAATGTCGGCTTCCGCGGCACTCTCGGCAAGACGCAACACGAATGCGGTGTCGGCGAGATCGCCAGCGATGGGCTGGATGCGTCCGGCGCTCGATGCGCATTGGTCCGCGAGTGCCGCGAGCTCGGCCTCGCGCCGACCGTTGGCGATGACTGTCGCCCCCTCGCGTGCGAGGGCGATGGCCGTGGCACGGCCAATGCCTGATGATGCGCCAGTGACGAGCGCGAGCTTGCCTGCGAGTTTCGGAGAAGATGTGGACATATGCCGGTAGGAGTTGTGTGCGCTAGTCGACTTTCATGCCGGTCGCTTTGACTACCTTGGCCCACTTCGTTGTTTCGGTGCGGATCAGCTCGCTGAGGCGCTCAGGCTCGCCACCGACCGGCTCGAAGCCACTGGCTATCATGCGAGTGCGCATTTCCGGAGCGGTGATGATCTTGTTGAATTCGGTATTGAGCCGTTTGATGATCTCAGCGGGCGTCCCGGCCGGAACGTGTACCCCGTTCCATGCGGTTACATCGTAGTCGGGAACGCCGCCTTCCGCGACAGTCGCCAATTCGGGCATCAAGAGCCCGCGCCTGCCACTGGTGACCGCAATCGGGCGCAGCTTGCCGGCTTTGATGTGCGGCACGATCGAAGCGGGTTCGCTGAATATCATCGTGATGTCGCCACCGAGCAGTGCCGCCGTCGCCGGGCCGCCGCCCCGGTACGGCACATGAACGAGCTGCGTCCCGGCCATCGCACTGAATAATTCGCCCGCGAGATGATTGATCGCGCCGCTCCCTGCGGAGCCGAAACTGAGCTGTCCCGGCTTCGTCTTGGCGAGTGCAATGAGCTCCTTCAATGTCGTGACCGGTTGCGATGCGGGCACCACTAGTACCAGGGGCACCGATGACAGCCAGATGACCGGCGCAAAGTCGCTTTCCGCGAATGGCATCTTGGTGTAGAGGCTGGGATTGATCGAGTGCGTACCCGAGTAGACAAATGCGATGGTGTGGCCATCGGGTGGCGATTTCGCCGCGAGCTCCATACCGATGTTGCCGGCGGCGCCGCTCCGGTTCTCGACGATGACCGGCTGGTCAAGTGCTTCCGATAACTTTGCGCCTAACATTCGACACAGCACATCGCCACTGCCGCCGGGTGGAAAGCCGAGGATCCAGCGGATCGGTTTGCTCGGATAACTTTGGGCGACGGCGCTGGCCGCGGAGAGGGCGAATGCGAGGACGGTCACAATTCTGATCAAATGCATGACGCGTCCTTTTTCATGAGATGTGCTGTCGGCTCATAGGTTGGCTCAAGCTACGGCGCGCTCGGCGCAAAGTTGAGCGATCGTCGGCAGATGCTCCCGACCCCAATAGAGATCGCCGTCGTCGAAGAGGAAACTCGGCACGCCGAAAACGCCGGCCGCTTCGGCTTCATGTTGGATGCGCCCATGAAGCTGGCGGCCCTCGCCATCGAGGAACGCGGGAAAGGCAGCGGCGTCGGCACCGCATTCCGCCAAAACGGCCGCAAGTACATTTCGATCTTCGATATCGAGCTCGCGTTTCCAGAAGCGATCGAAGATCCGATCGTTGTAGGCGCGGAACACGCCCTGTTGCTTCGCATACAAGAGACCGATCGCGGCAAGTGACGAATCCCATATCTTCCGCGTGCCCCGAATGATCAATCGCGGTACCCGCAGATTGGCCTCGCGCCGGCAATTCATATATTCGTATTTGGTGCGCCGCCACTGGTGCGCGCTTCGATTGATCACGACGGCACCGCTCGCGTCGACGCTCGAGACACCAGCGTATTTATCGGCGAAATCGAGGTTGTAGGGCAACCAGTCGATCTGCGCGGGGATCTGCCGCTCCAGGTCGTAAATGAGGTCCTTCGCAAGATACGCGTAGGGACTCTTGTAGTCGATGTACACCTTGAGCGTAGATCGCGAGACCGGTTCATTCATACCTTGCTCCCTGGTTCACGAGCCATTCTGCCACGCCGCGATTCTTCTCGGATGCGGACGCTACGCCCGAAACGGCGAGCGGTCAATTGAACAGGTCGACATTGAACGGGTCACCGGGAAACCCGCATTCGGTGCCTCGCAGATGCACTTCCTCGGCGCGTGTTGCGGGCGATTTCTTGCTATCTTGGTGGCCCGATTCACCCTGTACAGGCGCGCCATTGGAACCAATCCTCCATCACTACGATCTCTCGCCCTATGCGGAGAAGGTGCGTCTCATCTTCGGCCTGAAGAGAATGTCGTGGCGATCGGTGATCCAGCCGATGGTCCTGCCAAAGCCGGACCTCGTCCCACTCACCGGCGGCTTCCGGCGCATTCCCGTTCTGCAGATCGGGGCCGACATTTTCTGCGACACGAATCTCATTGCAGCGACCATCGAGCGTCTCCACCCTGAGCCGACGTTGTTCCCGCACGCGCGGCGCGCCGAAACGGAGATTTGGTGCACCTGGGCCGAGCGCGTGCTGATGTGGCCGACCGCCCGCTATGTGACGTTCATCAATGATAATCGGCTCGGTGCGGCCTTCCACGCCGATCGCGCTGCAATGCGCGGGCATGCACCACCCAGCGCCGCGGAGATGGCCGCCACGATCCCGCACCATCGCGAACAATGTCGGATCATGCTGGCGTGGCTCGACAAGATCCTCGCCGACCGTCGCGCCTTCTTGCTCGGTGAAGACGCTGGGCTTGCCGACTTCGCGGTGTATCAGCGCATCTGGTGGTTGCACGCGTTCGATGGCCGCGCGACGGATGTCCTGGAAGGGCTGGATTCGCTGCTCGCATGGACCGCAAGGGTCAGAGCGATTGGCCACGGCACGCGGATCGAGCTTGATCGGGCCAAGGCGCTCGACATTGCGCGGACATCGGCGCCTGATGCAGCAATGCTCCCCGCGGGACCACCGATGCCGCCCACTCCCGGAACGATCATTACGATTGGGACCGAAGGACATGCGCCCGACGCGACAACCGGTGCCGTCGTGCGGGCGACGGCGGATTCGATTGCGCTCGCGCGTGAGGACGAACGGCTGGGACGCCTGGTCGTGCACTTCCCGCGCCTCGGCTACCACTGGTGGCTTGCAGGTGAGCCGGCGCGATAAATCAGGGCAGGACCACGCAGGCGCGCGGCGGCCATCCGAATCAACCAAGCGCGGGCGCCTGGTCTCATCGGGTGTCGGACCGTCGCCGGCCCGCGCTTGCCACGACCGCATCTTTAACAGATGATTCGCTGCATGCAATGCCGGTCAAGGTCACGCGTACGAATTCTGCACCGCACGATGGCTCGCATCGTCTGCGGCGCCGTTGCATGTGCGATCGCTCAATTCGCTAGCGCCCAAACGGATGCTTCGACTTATCCGAATCGCCCGGTGCGGATCATCGTGCCTTATCCGCCGGGTGGTGGGGCCGACATCCTCGTGGGGCGCTGGGGCCAGCCGATTGTCGTCGAGAATCGCGCCGGCGCGGGCGGGAATGTCGGCACGGAGCTGGTGTTCAATGCCGCGCCGGATGGGTATGTGTTGCTGTTCACCGCGCAACCGCCGCTCGTGGTCAACAAGAGCCTGCACGGCAAGCTCAACTTCAACCCGGATGCAATGGCGCCGATTATCGTCACGACCACCGCGTATAGCGTGCTAATGGTGAATCCCAAAGTGCCGGTCAGCAGCCTGCCGGACTTCATCGCCTACGCCAAGGCGAATCCCGGCAAGCTTAATTACGCTTCGCAGGGTATCGGCAATGCCGCGCATCTGACCGCAGAGCTCTTCAATATTCTGGCCGGCGTCAACGAAGCAATGAAGCTGCCTGACGTGGCGAGCCGCTTGCGTGAGATGAGCATGTTTGCAGTCGGCGGCGGGCCAGAGGAGATGGCGCAGTTCATGAAGGAAGAGCGCGAACGCTGGAGCGCGGTCATCCGTGCGAGCGGCGCGAAAGTGGAATGAATGGCGTGACTGAATGAGACTCCCATCATGACGCATGACGAGAATCGCGTGCTGACCGGTGTCAGCCCTGGTACGCCGTTACACGAGCCGTTATCCCGCTATTGGTATCCGGTGGCACGCTCGGCCGAGCTTGGCGATCGCTGCACGCGCAAGGTCAGGTTGCTCGGCGAAGACTTCGTCATCGCGCGCCGCGGCGATGCGTTGATTGCACTCGAAGAGCTTTGTCCGCACCGGCAATGTTCGCTCACGCTCGCCCGGGTCGAAGACCAGGGTCTGCGCTGCATCTACCACGGTTGGCTGATCGGTCCGGACGGCGCGGTGAAGGAGGCGCCGAATGAATCGGCGACGGAAGGACGCCCGCGGGTCCGCGTGCGAGCGCCCCTCGTGCGCGAGGCCGGCGGCCTGTTGTGGATCAATGTGTGTGAGAACGAGAGCGAGCGAGCGCACTTCCCCGACATGCCGTGGATGCACCTGCCGTCGAACCAGGTGGTGATCGCCGATGTCTACGCGCATGCCAATTGGGTGCAGTCACTCGAAGGCGGCATCGATTCTTCGCATTCCTCGCATCTGCATTCCGACGAGATCATCAGCGCCAAGACCACATCCACCAGCTCGCCGGTCGGGTCGGGTGCGGGACTTCGATTCGTGCGGCCGTCCGTGGATAAACATCCGCGGATTCAGCTTCGCGACACCGACTATGGCTTCGTCTACGCGGCGATTCGCAAACCGATCGTTGACCCGGAGACGACCGCCTACATCCGCACGTCCGCCTTCGCGTTCCCCTCCTATGTGACCTTTCCGTCGTCGGCAACGCTTGGCGATCTGCAGATCTTCGTGCCGATGGACGAAGGGCACACCCATTTCTTCTACATCCGCTATTCGACACGCGAGCCGCTCGATGAGACAGGGTTGCTCGGGTGGTCGGGTCTCGTGCCCGGCAACGACAAGGACGAACAGAACTTCCTGCGCGCGTCCGCCGCGATGCAGTGGGGCCAGGACCGTGCGGCCATGGCGGCCGGCCGCTCGTTCACCGGGATCAAGGGCGTCAACCAGCAGGACATCGTGGTGCAGGAGAGCATGGGGCGAATCGTCGATCGCACCAAGGAGCACCTCGGCCCTGCCGACCGGGCGATCGTGCATTTTCGGCGCTTGCTGCTCGGCGCAGCGAGAGGCGAGGGCGCGGCCGTGTCCGGCTTCGCACGCACGATCGACTACAACGGATTGCTCGCGCGTGATGGGTTGCTGCCGTTGGTGAAAGACTGGACCGAGCTCTACCAACCCGGCGACGTGCGCTGGAAGTCGGCTGCATGAGCACACCGGCGGGCCCGATCGCACGCCGCCCGATTGGAAAGACCGGGCTTGAAGCGTCAGTGCTGGGCTTTGGCACCGGCGACAACGCTGGGTTGATGGTGCTCGGTAGCCCCGCGGACCAGCGGAGCGCAGTCGCCGAGGCCATCGCCGCCGGCATGAACTACTTCGATACCTCGCCCGACTACGGACGCGGCCGCGCCGAAGAAAACCTTGGGCGCGCGCTGAAAGGCCGGCGCGGCGAAGTGCTGATCACCACCAAGGTCGAGATCATGCCGGCCGATCGGCATCGGCTCGCGAAGAAGGTCATCGAATCGATCGATCAGTCGCTGCGTCGTTTGCAGACCGACCATGTCGACATTCTGATGATCCACAATCCGCCGTCGCATGCTCACAATTGGGCACGAACGACATGGGCACCGTTGGTGAAAGACGACTACCTGCGTCCGGGTGGTGCGTTCGACGGCTTGGCACGAGTGATCGCAGCGGGCAAGGTGCGGTTCGGTGGCATCGCTTGTGAGAACGCAGTGCCCGAGGTGGTGGCCGAACTTGCGGCGCAGCCGATCGTGCGGGTGCTGAATGTGTGGCTCAACATGCTCAACCCCTCGGCACTGCTCGATGCGGCACCGACCGCGATCGAGGGTCCGGCAGATTATCGCGGTATCGCGGCGGCGGCTGCACGGCACGGCGTGGGCATCGCTGGATTTCGCGCGCTCGGCGGTGGTTCGTTGATGTCGGCGGCAGCGAACACACTCGTGCGACATCCCATTGCCGGTGGCGGCTTCACCCGCAATGCGGCCGAGTACCAGCGCGAAGTGGAGCTTGCGTCGAAGCTGGTCAAACGGCTCGGCATCGAGTCCACGCAAGCGATGGCGGCGATCGCCTATCGGTTCAACATCACCGATCCACGGATATCGACCACGGTGGCCGGATTCTCCGAGCTTTCGCATCTGCAGGGGGCGATTGCCGCAGTGGCCAAGGGTCCATTGCCAGGCGCGGAGAAGGACACGATCATCGCCGCGTGGTATGAGTTGTTTGCTAACACTCGATAACGCTTGCCGGGAGAGCATCGTGTCGTCGGAACCGGTTGATGAATACACCAAGGAATTTGCGCTCCTGTCCACGTCGATCGTGAGCGATGCGCTCGATCGGCTTGGCGTGAAGGGCCAATGCAATGGGTTGCACGCCCTTTCTCCACTTCGCACGAAGTTGTGCGGAAGGATCTTCACGGTCCAGTTCTTGCCGTGTGGTCCGCCCGATGCACGCACGCCGAACGGCGATATCGGCGATTACATCGATGACGTACCGGCAGGCTATGTGATCGCCATCGATAACCGAGGCAACCCCGATCGTTGCGTGTGGGATGCCGTCATGACCCGCAGCGCGCGGGAGCGTGGCATTGCCGGAACGGTGATTGATGGCGTATGTCGTGATCACGCGCGCTCCGGCGCACCGGACTTTCCGTTGTTTGCGCTGGGAACACACAGCCGCAATGGTAAGGACCGCGTTCGTGTCGAGGCCTACAACCTGCCGGTGGTCATCGGCGGCGTGCGTGTCGAATGCGATGACGTGTTGCTCGGTGACGCGGATGGCGTCGTGGTCGTTCCGCGCGACTATCTCGCTCAAACGCTGGCCGCGGCACGGCAAATCACCGCGGCAAGAGGCTGAGCGTTTCGCTTCGCATGCGCGGCAGGTTGAGCACGCGGCGCGTTGCTACGCGCTGCCCGGCTTCACCATGACAGCCGATCGCCATCATGCTAATGGTGAATGTAGCTCTCCAGCTGCGAAATGATGAATTGCTGTTCGGAGATCATTTCCTTGACCACATCGCCGATCGAGATGACACCGACCACCTTCTTGTGATCGAGCACCGGCAGGTGGCGGATGCGCTTTTCCGTCATGAGCGCCATACATTGCTCCACCGTCCGATCCGGGCCCACACAGAGGACCTTGTCGGTCATGATCTCGCGCACGCGCGTTTCCTTGGAGGCCTTGCCGGCAAGAATAACCTTGCGGGCGTAGTCACGTTCGGAAAAGATTCCGGCCAGCTTCTCGCCATCCAGAACCACCAGTGCACCGACGTTCCCTTCTGCCATCCGTTGCAAGGCTTCGAATACCGTTGCGTCGGGCGAGATCGACAGCAACTTGTGCTCTTTCTCTTCCAGCATCTGCCCTACGTTCTTCATGATTCGCCCCTTGATTGTGTCCACCGGCACCGGATCGTGCCTCCAACAGCGGCAGTTTAGGCCACGAATGGCTATAGGGGGACGGCGCGCGACCCGACTCAAGCCGCCGGCGAGCGCTACTGCCCACGACTTGGCGCCCGGATAGTCGGATTGCCAAGAGGTGAGGGCCTATTTCATAATGGCCCACAAACTTCAAGGGAGCGCATGCCATGCCCGATTCGCCTGCCCATACCGGAAAATCTCAGCACTACGACGCGATCGTCGTCGGTGCCGGACTCTCGGGTCTTTACATGCTCCATCGATTGCGCGCGCTTGGCCTGAGAGTGCGCGTCTTCGAGGCAGGCAGCGGTGTCGGCGGAACATGGTTCTGGAACCGGTATCCGGGTGCTCGTTGCGACGTGGACAGCCTCGAATACTCCTATTCGTTCTCCAACGATCTCCAGCAGGAATGGCGCTGGCCCGAGCGCTACGGCACGCAGGCCGAGATCCAGAAGTATCTGGATCATGTGGCTGACCGTTTCGACCTGCGCCGAGACATTCAATTCAACACCCGGGTACGTACGGCCTCTTTCGATCCGACCTTAAACGCATGGACCGTGACGACAGAGCATGGTGAGATCATCACCGCTCCGTTCTGCGTGATGGCCACCGGTAACCTCTCGACGCCAAGCGTGCCCGCATTCAAGGGGCTCGATCGCTTCCGGGGCCGCTGGGTTCACTCCGGACGTTGGCCCACTGAACCGGTGGACTTCACCGGCCAGCGCGTCGGCGTAATCGGTACCGGTTCATCGGGCATCCAGATGGTCCCGGTCATCGCGCGCCAGGCCAAGCACCTTCACGTGTTTCAGCGCACCGCCAATTACAGCGTGCCGGCCCGCAACGGTCCGCTCGATCCGGAAGTGGAGCGTGCACACAAGGCGACCTATGTCGAGCGCCGGCTGGGCGCGCACTCCAGCGGCTACGGTGTGGCGGGCTTGGCCCCCTATCCCCTGAGCGCGCTCGACGCCACGCGCGAGCAACGCCGCGCGCACTACGAGGCGAAGTGGAACGAAGGCGGGCCGTTTGCCTTTCTCTTCGCCTACAACGATCTGCTCACCAACCAGGCCTCGAACGACACGCTCGCCGAGTT
>JANMUI010000473.1:0-1509 GCA_031391405.1 Betaproteobacteria bacterium | reverse complement strand
GGATAAGGCAGTTGATCGAGGATGCGCTGCGTGCCGCCGTTGCCCGCGACCACCCCGCGTTTCACTTCGGCGAGATTGAATGTCGCATTCTCGGACGCGACGCGAATGTCCGTGGCGAGCAACATGGTGACACCACCGCCCAGACAATAGCCGTTGACCGCGGCGATCACCGGCTTCCAGACTTCAAGGCCACGGTTCAGCAACTGGTCGCGCTGTGTGAGCCACATCTCGTCGTAGCCGGGCGGGGCGGTGAGAAAGCTCTTGATATCCGCGCCGGTGGTAAACGAGCGTTCGCCCGCGCCGGTGACGATGGCGACCCGGATTGCGGCGTCGTCGCGAACCTGGCGCCATGCGGCGGAAAGGTCGCGGTAATGGTCGGCGTCGAGCGCGTTGAGCCGCTCCGGACGATTGATGACAATGGTGCAAATCCCTGCGTCGATGGTGACGTCGATTGACATGATCAATCCTTGTAAGGCGAAGCAATTTTCACCACAGAGGACACAGGGGACGCAGAGGTTTCAAAGGAAAAAACGTAAAGGTGATGTGTGTGCTTTATGCAAATGGCGCGGCCGCCCGGACAGTGCGCATCAACCCAATCCCTCTGCGTCCTCCGCGTCCCCTGTGGTTCAATCTGTGCGTGATCTTTTGTCAAGCCCGCTCCCGCCGCCCGCCCAGCAAATGGCGCGCCACCACCATGCGATGGACTTCGGATGGCCCTTCGCCGATTCGCTTGATGCGAAGCTCCCGGTACCAGCGCTCCAGCGGCATCTCTTTTGATACGCCCATGCCGCCGAAGATCTGGATGCAGCGATCGACCACGCGGCCGGCGGCCTCAGTTCCGTACACCTTGGCGACCGAGGCGGCGAGCTTGCTGTCTTCGCCGCGATCGGCCTGCCACGCAGCCTCATACACGAGCAATCGCGCGGCACGCAATTCGATTTCCGAATCGGCGAGCTGCCATTGAATGGCTTGACGGTCGGCAAGTCGCGCGCCGAATGTTTCGCGTTGCGTCGCCCACTCGATTGCCAATTCGAGCGCGGCTTGGCCCAGCCCGATCGTCGCCGCCGCGTAGGGTGCGCGCTCATGCACCAGCCATTCTTCGGCAAATGAAAAGCCCTTGCCTTCTTCGCCCAGCATGTTTTCGGCGGGCACCTCATAGTCTTCAAAACTCAACTCGTAGGGGGAGTACGAGCGGATTACCGGGAACGGCGACCAGCGCAGCCCCGGCTTGTCGCGTTCGACGATGAAAGCACTGACGCCGCTGCGTCCCGGACCGCCGGTCCGTGCGAACACAATGCCCCACTTCGACTGGCCGACCCCGGAGATAAAGATCTTCGTGCCGTTGAGGATATAGCGATCGCCCTTTTTGTCGGCGCGGGTGCGCATGGACACCACATCCGAGCCGGCGCCGGGTTCCGACATGGCGAGTGCGCCGACATGTTCGCCGGAAATCAGCTTGGGCAGATATTTGCGGCGCTGCGCGTCGTTGCCGTTGCGGCTGAGCTGGTT
>JANMUI010000430.1:0-2861 GCA_031391405.1 Betaproteobacteria bacterium | reverse complement strand
CTGTTGCTCCATTTCAACCACGAACGCTTCGACCTTGCCGCGGAAGTGGCGGAAGAAAATCATCGCTGGAATCGCGATGATCAGGCCGAATCCGGTGTTGTAGAGCGCAACCGATATGCCGTGCGCAAGCTGCTGCGGATTCGTGCCCCCTGTGGGCGACTGCGATCCGAATATCTCGATCATCCCCACTACCGTGCCGAACAGGCCCATCAATGGACTTATCGAGGCGATCGTCCCGAGCGTGGTCAGGTAGCGCTCGAGCTCGTGGGTCACCGCCCGGCCTTCCTCATCGATTGCCTCCTTCATCACCGGGCGCGGGCTGGTGTGATTGCGCAAACCCGCCGCGAGCACCCGCCCAAGCGGTGAGCTCGCGGCGAGCGATGAAAGCATGTCGCTCGAGACGCCGCGCTCACGATGGGCGGCGATTGCCTTGTCGAGCAATCCCGCGGGGATGACCTTTACCTCACGTAACGCGACGATGCGCTCGATGATCAGGGCAACCGCGATGATCGATGCGATCAGGAGTGGCCAGATCGGCCAGCCAGCCGCTTGAATGATGGAAAACACCGATAATCTCCAGGGTGAACACAAAAATTTAACCGGCATCGGCACCGCGGGCAAGGTGGATCGCCCGTTGGTCGAATCCGTGAGAGGAATGGTCTAAAGATCAATGGGTTACGCCAGCCTTGGACGAATACTCTTATCCACAGACGCTGTGGATAACTATGTGGGTAGTCTGGTGGCAGAAGCGCTAAGTCGATGGCGCGAAAGGAACTATGTCGCATTGACGACTTTTTGCTCGGCAATATTCATTCGAATTTTCAATAGCTTACATCAAAGCTCCCAAGGGAATGCAATTCGCGGACAGCGTCGCGAAAAGCGGCCCGATTATGTGGATAGGTCAAGCCGACATGACCATGTTTGAGCGCCGGGACGCCTCGGTCGAGTCGGCGAATTCCCCACGGAATCCCCAAGAACGGGAGCTTGCGGCAGAGCAGCCGATCGGGGTTTCAGCGCTGGTCCGAAGCGTTCGCGATCTCCTTGAGCATCGATTTCGTCTGATCTGGGTCACGGGCGAGATTTCCAATCTAACGATGGCCCGATCCGGCCATTGGTACTTCATTCTGAAGGATGCTGCCGCGCAGGTCCGATGTGTGATGTTCCGGCAGAGAAACCTCGTCCTCGACTGGACGCCAAAGGAAGGCATGCAGGTCGAAGCCCGCGCGGTGGTCACGCTCTACGAAGCACGCGGCGAGTTTCAACTCGGCGTCGAATTCTTGCGCCAGGCAGGTCGCGGATCCCTATTCGAAGCATTTATCAAACTTCGCGAGAAGCTGCAATCGGAAGGCTTGTTCGATGCGAATTCGAAGCGACCCGTCCCTGACTATCCGCAGACGATCGGCGTCGTCACTTCGCCCCATGCGGCTGCTCTGCGCGACATCATAACGACCATTCGAAGCCGCAACCCGTCGCAATCGATCATCGTCTATCCGACCAGTGTGCAAGGCGAGCGTGCGGCACCCGAGATCATCGCCGCGATTCAACGAGCAGCCGAGCGTAGGGAGTGTTCGGTCCTGATTGTCGCACGGGGTGGCGGGAGCATCGAGGATCTGTGGTGCTTCAACGATGAAGGCCTTGCGCGCGCTATTCGAGCCTGCCCGATCCCGATCGTGTCGGGTGTCGGGCACGAGACGGACTTTACGATTGCCGATTTCGCCGCGGACGTTCGTGCGCCAACGCCGACCGCCGCCGCTGCCCTCGTGAGCCCGTCAAGGCAAGAGCTCGTCGATCTGGTACGGGGGCTCGCAAAGCGCGCCACGACGCGAATCGTCCGCGAGATCGAACGACGCATGCAGGCCCTCGATTATCTGCAGCGCGCCCTGACCAAGCCGGGTAGGCGTGTGTTGGAGAAGCGCATTGCGCTATCGCGCCTCGCTTCCCGGCTGGAGAGAAGCACTCGTGATGCGACCGCCCGAGATCGCACCGCACTCGCCGCCGTGACGCGCACCCTTGCAGCCTTGTTACCGGACTTGTCGTCCGCCAGATCGACCACCGAGCACCGCGTGGATCGCCTGCTCCGCGCGTTCGCGAATCGCATCAACTTGCACCGATCCGATGTAGCACGGTTAGGCGGCGCGTTGCGTCACCTTGATCCGATTGCGGTATTGGGACGCGGGTACAGCATCACACGGGATGCGTCAGGCCAGGTCGTCGTTGATGCGAGCGCGGTTGCGACTGGCGAGGCGGTCGAAGTCACGCTGGCTCGAGGGCGGTTGCAAGCGCGAGTCGAAGGTTCGAAGACCTAGCCCGCCTCCCCTTTTCAGGCCTGCTCAGGGCTGCGCAGGCATTGAAATCGGATGCGGTGCTAAACTGCCGCCCGGGTTCTGGAAAAGGCCCGCATACAACAAGGGGAAAGGAGACCCGCAATGGGTGCAATATTTCAGTCGCTTGGTCGCACCATCACGGCTGGTGTAGTTCTGCTTGTCATCATCCTCATATTGGCAGGTGCCACGACCGGCACATGGATCAAGGCCGATCACGCATGGTGGACCTTCATCATGCGCTGGCTCCACGTCCTGTCGGGCATTATGTGGATCGGCATTCTCTGGTACTTCAACTTCGTGCAAACGCCATCAATGCCGAAGATTCCAGATGAACAGAAGCCCGCGATAAGCAAAGTCATTGCGCCAGCCGCGCTCTTCTGGTTCCGCTGGGCGGCCCTGGCAACCGTAGTGACCGGCCTGCTACTCTCCTGGATGCTCGGCTCCATCGGCAAAGCGCTCGCACTGCAGACGGGGCACACGGCCATCGGTATCGGCATGTGGTTGGCGCTGATCATGGCGTTCAACGTCTGGTTTATC
>JANMUI010000359.1:0-2631 GCA_031391405.1 Betaproteobacteria bacterium | reverse complement strand
GCGTGGAACTGCGGCGCGATTACACACTTTTGATTGATCCACCTGATGTGAGCACCAATAACAACTTAGTCGCCGACACTCAGCCTGCCGCTCAAGCGCCGCTTGGTACATCCACCGCGACTGCGGCATCTACCGAAAAATCTGCAGACTCGCTTTCGACGCAGACGTGGCGAGGCGGGCGGGGTGCTCGGCCGACCGCTTCAGTTTGTTGTGCGGGATGACAAGTCCCAGCCGGAAGAAGCGGGCAAGGTCTTCCGCGAGCTCGAGGCGCAGCAGGTGACGCTCATCACCGGTACGACGGGTAGTGCGACGACCGCGGCAATGAACTCGCTCGCGCGTGAGCTCAAGATGCCGTTCTTCACCACGCTCGGCTATTCGCGCTTCCTTACTGAGGAGGCCGGTCACCGCTACTTCTTCAGACTGATCACCAACGATCGCGTCTTGGGCAATGTCATGGCTGAGGCGCTTGCCAAGGAGCCCCACACCAAGTACTGCACCATCGGCAACGATTTCGCCTACGGTCGGAGCATCACCCAAGGGGTCATGACCCGGCTGAAGGAGCTGAAACCTACCGTGGAGGTGCTGCCTGGATGCGAGTTCTGGGTGCCACTTGGCGCCACCGATTTCACCCCGAACCTGACTGCGATCCTGTCGAAGCGCCCGCAAGCGATGATGTTCGGCGGGCTGGTCACGGCCAGCGCCCCGGCATTCGTAAAGCAAGGGAAGGCCTTCGGTCTGTTCAAGAACACGCTGGGCGTTCATCCGAGCATCGGCATGCCGATCAACAATGCCGGCCTCACCAATAAGGACGATATTCCCGAGGGCATCTTCACCGGATCGGATTATCTGTATCCACCACTCGATACTCCCGCGAGCAAGGCATTCCACGAGGCCTATAAGAAGCGCTGGAATCAGCTCCCGATGGAGGAGTCTGCAAATGCCCACACCACGCTCCGGTTCATCGTGAAGGCGATCCAGAAGGCCGGCAAGGTCGACCGTGAAGCCATGATCGACGCGGCCGAGGGCATGAGTATTGATCATCCCATCATGGGCGAGCTCACGGTGCGGGCGTTCGATCACCAGAGCAATGCCGGCTGGTGGATGGGTTATCTGATTTGGGACGAGACGAACAAGCGCGCCGGCATGCGCGACGCCACCTACATCAAGGGCGACGCGTATCTGCCAACGAAGGAAGAGATCGAGAAGCTGCGCGCCGGCAAGAAGTAGCATGCTGATCGCACTGCAGATCATTAGCGGCCTGGTATCGGCGGCTATTCTTTTCCTGCTGGCATCGGGTCTGTCGCTGATTTTCGGGGTGTGCCGTGTGCTCAATCTCGCGCACGGCGCGTTCTTCATGCTCGCCGCCTATCTCGCGTACACCGGGACCTTGCTCCTCGCGGATTCAGGCGGCGCGAGTTTCTGGGTCACCCTGATCGTCGCCCCGCTGGTGCTCGCCGGTTTTGGTGCGCTCGTGGAGGTGACGCTGTTTCGCAAAATCTATCGTGCGGATATCCTGGTGCAACTGTTGCCGACGATCGCGATCACATTCATCGTCGCCGACGTGATCCGGTTCATCTGGGGCCTTGACAGCAAGACGGTGCCATTCCCAAGCGGTCTGCCCGGCGCGATCTCGATTTATGAAGTGACGTTTCCCAGCTACTACGCTGTGATCGTGCTCGCAGGGGCGATCGTCGCGCTCGGCCTGTGGATCCTCGTGTACCGCACGCGCTGGGGGATTCTCGTCCGCGCCATCGCACAAGACCGCGATATGAGCGCCTCGCTCGGTATCAATGAGAGCGCCATCTACACTGGGGTGTTCGCGCTTGCGGCGTGGCTCGCCGGCATGGCCGGCGTACTCTCGGCGCCGCTCTCGGGGGCGTCACTGGGCAGTGATCTCGATGCGATGATCGATGCATTCGTCGTGGTCGTCGTAGGCGGGCTTGGCAGCATTCCGGGTGCGCTACTCGCGGCGATCCTGATCGGCATGGTGCGCTCCTTCGGCATCCTGGTGATCCCGCAGTTCGCGATGGCCTTTGTGTTCGGTCTGATGGCGGTGGTGCTGATCGTCAGGCCGACCGGCCTGTTAGGCCGCAAGGAATCATGAGATGGTGAGTCGTCGCAGTGTGGCACTCGCCGGGCTGATTGTGTTGCTGGCCGTGATGCCGATCGCATCACCCGAAGTCGTGGTGGTCCATGCAACCGACATCCTCATCTTCGTTTTGTTCGCGTTGAGCCTCAACTTGCTGGTCGGCTACGCCGGCATGCTTTCGATGGGGCATGGAGCGTTTTTTGCGATCGGCGGCTATGGCGCGGGGCTCCTCGTCAAGCATCTCGAGGTCGGCATGGGGCTGGCGCTGGTCGCGACCGCGATCGCCGTGATCGGCGAATCGATGCGCGTCTGGGCGGCGGGGCATCTCGAGAAGAGCAAGGAAGTCACCTCGTCCGGTCCGTATCGCTACACGAGGCATCCGCTCTATTTGGGTTCGTCGCTGATCGGCATCGGCATCGCGGTGGTGGCGAGCAACCTGAGCGTCGCGGTGATGGTGATTGCCTACCTGGCATTGACGCTGACCGCGGCGATGCGCAGCGAGGAGGCACACCTGCGCGAGAAGTTCGGCGACGCCTACGACG
>JANMUI010000323.1:0-1993 GCA_031391405.1 Betaproteobacteria bacterium | reverse complement strand
CCGGCAAGGTGAGCAGCACCATCGCCAGCGACTCCATGAAGCAGCCGAGAATGAAGTAGGCGGCGATGATTGCGAGCAGGATCGCGAGGGGCGGTGCGTCGAGCGCGGCGACCATCTGCGCGAATTGCGTCGGCATCTGCGAGGAGGCAAGGCCAGCGGAGAACAACTCGGCGCCGAGCATGATGAGGAACATCATCGCGGTCGTCTCGCCAGTGGAAAGCAGCGATTCGCGCAGGCCGGACCAGCGCATGCCGCCGCGCCAGATCGCAAGCACCATCGTCGCGAATGCGCCCACCCCGGCACCTTCGGTTGCCGAGAACCAGCCGCGGTAGATGCCGATCACCACGACGCCGAACACCAGCATGACCGGCCAGACTTGCTGCGTCGATTCGAGCCGTTCGCGCCAACTCGATTTCTCGAGATGTCGCGCGGCATCGGGGACGAAACGCATATAGAGATTCACGACCAGCATGTATTGGGCCGCCGCGAACACGCCGGGCACCACGGCCGCGATAAAGAGCGCGCCGATCGATTGCTCGGTGAAGACGGCATAGATCACCAGAATCACCGATGGCGGGATCAGAATCCCAAGCGTCCCCCCCGCGGCTAACGTTCCCGTTGACAGGGCCGGCGAATAGCCGAATCGACGCATTTCGGGGCCAGCGACTTTAGCCATCGTCGCAGCGGTGGCAAGCGACGAACCGCAGATCGCGCCAAACGCCGCGCACCCGCCGATGGTCGCCACCGCGAGCCCGCCGCGCCAATGCCCGAACCATGCGCGCGCCGAACGAAAGAGCGCGGAGTTCATCCCGCCCTTGGTCGCGAACTCGCCCATCAGCAGGAAAAGCGGAATGACCGTGAGCGTGTAGTTCGCGAACTTCGAGAATGTCAGCGTCTTCAGCGTGTTGAGAAGGGGCGTGGTGCCATTGATGGCGGCGAAGCCCGCGCCGCCGACCAGCAACATCGCCACTGCCACCGGCATGCGAAGGGCGATCATCACGAGCGCGCCGAAGAACATCCAAAGTCCGATATCGAATCGACTCACTGCGCTTTGCTTCCAAGGCGAGCGCGTTCGAATTTCTCCCACGCAACATAGGCACACACGACGATCCAGAGGGCCATACCGAATGTGCCGAGCGCGTAGCCCCAGGCATCGGGTAGTTGCAGAAACATGCTGCGCTTATCGCGCTCGACTGCGGCGATCCAGCCTTCGATCAATCGCCACATCAGCACGATTGCCACACCGGTGAACACGAGGTTCATCAATGCGTCGAGCCAGTCCTTCGCCCGCTGCGGCAATGGCTGGGTGAAAAAATCGACGATCACATTGCCGCCGCGCAGATGGCAATAGGGGAGGAACAGGAACACCGCTATACCGCCCAGCAACTCGACCAACTCCGAGTCGCCAAGCAGAGGCTTATTGAAGGGTGCGCCAACGACGGTAATCATCATCGTTGCCATCGTGCCAAGCAGCGCGATGCCGCCAGCGACCGCAAGCGCTTCGCACGCCCCCATCAGGAGGCGGCGCGCGGGACGCTCAGTCGGTACCGCAGCGGACATAATTAGCCGGGAGAACGCGTAGGCGCCGCGACGGGCGACATTCGATTCAGGAAGTCGCGGTGGTCTCGAACCACCGCGAATCTCGAGCTGGCGGCAATACCGGCTTCACTTGCGTCCGTACTTCGTGGTGGTGGCGAGCAGATCGTCGAACATCTTCTGGCCGGGAAGATTGCGCTTGTTCATCTCGTCGATCCAAAGCTTGTAGACCGGCTGCACGGCCTGGATCCAGCGTTGCTTCTCGTCCGAACTCAACGTGTTCATCGCATTGCCTTTGTCGACGACCACCTTGCGTGCCGGGACTGTGATGCCCCTGCCCCGGCAATCGAGAACCCGACCGTGAAGCTTCCCTCCGGACAGGTTCCGGCCGACTACGCGAACGTCCGCATGGGGGGCATCGCGAACCTGACCGGCGCGCCGGCGCTATCGGCGCCGG
>JANMUI010000682.1:0-2795 GCA_031391405.1 Betaproteobacteria bacterium | reverse complement strand
CGCCGCTCATGCCGGCGATAGCCGGTCTGCCCGTAGAGAAGGAAGATCTCGTTCAGACCGGTTGCCGCTTCCCGTTCGACTTCGCGATCGAGCTCGATGAACGGCGCATCAAGGTCGCGTGCGAGCCGTGCGCCCAGGGTGGATTTGCCGGCGCCGCGCAGTCCGATCAAAGCGATCCGTTGCCGGCGTGCGCCGCGTGCGTGCCCAAAGTCGCGGGCCAAGCGCAATCGCACGCCCACCAACTGCTGGGGCGAGAGGCGCCTTAGCATCTGATCGATCAATACGCGATCGGCCGAAGGATCGTCGTCCGCGCGAAGAAGATCAGCCAATGGCATGCTGAGTGCCTGTGCGATCTGCCGCAGAAGCAGAATCGACACATTGCCCTTGCCGGCTTCCAGCTGAGCAAGGTAGCGCTCCGATACCTGCGAATCGCGCGCCAGGATTTTGCGCGACATGCCGCGCCGCGCACGCGCGACACGTACGCGCTCGGCGACTGCAAAAAGAAACGCTTCCGTTTCCCCATTGTGGCCAGCGGGGGCGGAGTCGGATTCAAGGAGAGGTCGACCGGACATCGAGCGTGCACTATAATGCGCGTCAAAAGAAGAAGTGCATTATATTGCATGAGTCGCTTCGCGCAAGACCCAACGCAAGAAAAAACAACCCGACGGCCAGGAGAGCGCACTTGAGCTTGGAGCTGACGATTCTGATCGGCACGATGACCGGCACCGCGCAGTTGGTAGCGCAAGAAGTCGAATTGACCTTGGACGGAGAGGACGTACGCGTCGTCAGCAAACCGATGGATGGGCTGGATGGCAGCGTCTTCACGGGCGGCGGGCTCTTCTTGATCTGCACCTCGACATACGGTCAAGGCGACGTTCCCGACAACGCGAGGCCGGTGTTCGAGACACTTCAAAGCGCCCGTCCGGATCTGTCGAATGTGCGTTACGGTGTGATTGCACTCGGAGACAAGACGTACGCCGACACATTCTGCTTCGGCGGCAAGAAGTTCGATGGCCTGCTACGCGAGCTTGGCGCCATGCGGATCGGCGAGATCATGTTCCACGACGCCTCGAGCGGGACCCTGCCGGAAGAGCTGGCGGTGCCGTGGACCGCGGCGTGGATCGAGCTGGCGAAGGCGAGCGCACAGACAAGCGCATGACGCGATCGCATGCACCACGCGACCGGTCGGAAATATCGCGGTCGGAATATTATTAGGACATACCGATCCGCGGAGAAATCATGGCAGAGCTGAGCAGCGCCGACCACACCGTGAATCCGCCCATCCTCCGGATTCCGCGCGCGTTCAACGCGGCCCACGATCTCATCGAGCGCAACCTGCAAGCGGGTAGGGCAGGGAAAATCGCCTACATCGACGATGCGGGTCGCTGCAGCTATTCAGAGCTCGCCGAACGGATCAATCGTGCCGCCAACGCATTGGTTGCGCTTGGACTCCGCATGGAGGAGCGCGTGATGCTGGTCCATCTGGATAACACCGATTGGGTCGCTGCGTTTCTTGGCGCGATCAAGGCCGGAATCGTGCCTTTGGCGACCAACACACTCTTCACGACAAAGGATTACGAGGCGCTGCTCTCGGAGAGTCGGGCGCACGCAATCATTGTCTCGGCGGAGCTTTTGCCGGTGGTGGCGCCGGCGATCAAGGCTTCACCGTTCCTGCGGCAAGTCATCGTGTCGGGGAAGGATGGTGCAGAGCCTCTTCACTGGCAAACCCTCCTTGCTGCCGCATCGCCCAGCAGAGAGCCCGCACCCACGACTTGTGATGACACGGCATTCTGGTTGTTTTCGTCAGGCTCCACCGGCACGCCGAAGGGCACGCAGCATGTTCATTCGAGCATGATCCATACGGCTGAGTTGTATGGGCGCGCGGTGCTCGGACTGCGCGAATCGGACATTGTCTTTTCCGCCGCGAAGCTCTTCTTTGCGTATGGCTTGGGCAATGCGTTGTCGTTTCCGCTGGCGATCGGTGCGACGACGATCCTGATGGCCGAACGTCCCACGCCGCAGGCAGTGTTCGCGCGCCTGGGGCAATACAAACCCACCGTGTTCTTCGGCGTCCCGACGCTCTTTGCGGGGCTCCTTGCCAGCAATGAGCTGCCGGCGCCTGCGGATATCGCGGTTCGCGTCTGCGTATCGGCCGGCGAAGCGCTGCCCGGTGAGATCGGGCAACGATGGAAGAGACACTTCGGCATCGACCTGCTCGATGGCATCGGATCCACCGAGATGCTGCACATTTTCATTTCAAACGAACCTGGGCAGGTCCGCTATGGAACGTCCGGGAAACCCGTTCCCGGTTATCGCATGCGCCTCGTGAATGACGCAGGCGCGGATGCTGCCGTGGGCGAGGTGGCCGATCTCTATGTCAACGGCCCGACCGCGGCGGCCGGCTACTGGAACAATCGCGAGAAAACGCGCGCGACCTTTCAAGGCGAATGGGTGCGCTCAGGCGACAAGTATTCGCGCGATGCGGACGGCTACTTTACCTACGCAGGCCGCGCCGATGACATGATGAAAGTGAGCGGCATGTACGTGTCGCCATTCGAAGTCGAAGGCGCGCTGCTCACGCATGGTGCCGTGCTCGAAGCGGCAGTGGTCGGCAGCGAAGACGATGACAACCTCATCAAGCCCAAGGCCTACATCGTGCTGAAGGCGGGGAACGGTGCTTCAACCGCGCTGGCAAGCGAGCTGCAGCAGCACGTCAAGGGACGCCTCGCGCCGTACAAGTATCCGCGCTGGATCGAATTCGTACCGGAGTTGCCGAAGACCGCGACCGGCAAGAT
>JANMUI010000214.1:0-5509 GCA_031391405.1 Betaproteobacteria bacterium | reverse complement strand
ACGCCGCGTGACCAGCGCGATCGGCGTCGTGCGTACCGGCCCCGATGTCCGTTCGCTCGTACTGCCCGGTGTGGACAAGCGCAACCACACGATCCTTCCGGCGAAACTGAGATCATCGAGCCAGGCCGGATCGTAACCGTCGATGCGCGCGGGCAGGATCTCGGTTTCCCACGCGGCGGCGGGCGCTTCGAATCCTTCCAGTTGCGACAAGACCGCTGCAACGGCGTCGGGTCCCTCGCCGCGCGAGACAGTATCGACGCGCTGCCATCGCAACAGAAAGCGCATGAAATCGCGCGGCTCCACCGGCTCTATTTCTTGCCGCAGGCGATTGACCGTATAGCGATGTATGCGAGCAAGCAGCCGCCGGTCGCACCATTCGGGCACGCCGCTCGTGAACTGGCCGCGCATCACCGTCCCTTCGACTTCCAGCCGCGCGAGCACCCCCGCGACGTCCGCCGCCGATAGTCCAAGGGTAGCCGCGAATGCCGATTCGGTAATCGGCCCGATGCAGCCAAGACGATCACGCGCAATGTCGATCAATGCTTCATCGCGGTTCCACTCGCGGACGAGATATTCAGGCGGCACTGCGATCACCGGTTGCATGACCGCCGCCGGATGAATCGCGACCAGTTCCGGGAGACGCTCGGCCGCGACGACCAAGGTCACGGCGGGCGCCACCGTAAGCATTGTCGCCCGGCACGCCGAACACAACGCGGCGAGGAGGCTTCCCCATTCAGCGCGCGACGCGATCTCCGCTACCGTGATGCACCCAAGCGCAAGCAGTGCATCATGCAATTCATCCACGTCACGCGCATCCGGGAAGGCCTCTTCACGCACACGGTCGATCGCCGCTGCGTCGAGCTTGCCAAGATCAGCCGCCTTCTGCGGATCGAGCCATCGGCGCGCCATGACCGCTTGCGTGCGCCGCTCCTCCAATGGCGCGTCGTCCAGGAACGCATACGGACGGGCCGAGAGAATCTCCAACGCAAGTGGAGACGGCTCGGTCAGATCGCGGACCACGATGTGGATCGCACCCGATTCCATGGCGGCCAAGACGCGCTCGAGGCCATCGATATCCATCGCATCGTGCAGGCAATCGTGGATCGTTTGCGCGACCAGCGGATGATCGGGAATTTCGCGATCACCAACGATGTTCTCGCCACATGCAACCTGATCAGGAAACACGGTTGCAAGGAGATCCTCAGCTTGCATGCGCTGCAGTTGCGGTGCAACTTTCCTGCCACCGCGAAAACGCGGCAGCGCCAACGCGATAGACGCGTTCCAGCGCCACCGGGTTGCGAACATCGGCGCATCGAGCAACGCCTGTATCAGCAGCGGACGCACCGAGCCCGATGACAAGTAACGCGCCACTTCCGCCAGGTCGAAGCTGTGGCTGGTGGCAAGCGACAGGACGATCGCATCCTCAATCGCTGCGGCCTGCAACTCGAAATTGAATGTCCGGCAGAACCGCTTGCGCAGCGCGAGCCCCCAGGCGCGATTGATCCGACTGCCGAATGGTGAGTGGATCACCAACTGCATGCCGCCTGACTCATCGAAAAATCGCTCGATGATGATTGTCCGCTCGGTTGGCAAGGCACCCAATGCGCCGTGTGCCGCGCCAAGATACTCGACGATCTGATCGGCGGCGGCGGGTTCAAGCCCCATCTCTTCCAGATGCAACCGCACCGATGCTTGATCACCGTGCCCAAGTGCAGTCGCAATGGTTTCGTTCAGCCGAGACACCGCGCGGGACAGCTCATCGGTTCGACCGGGTGCCTCGCCAAGCCAAAAAGGTATCCCGGGCGGCGCACCCTTGGCATCCTCCACGCGCACGGTGCCACGCTCGACCCGCAGGATGCGATACGACGTATTGCCGAGCTGGAACACGTCACCCGCGAGGCTCTCGATCGCGAAATCCTCATTGACCGTACCGACCACCTGCGCCTGCGGCTCAAGCAGCACGGTGTAGTCCGCCATGTCCGGGATCGTGCCGCCCGATGTCACCGCCGTGAGTGCCGCGCCGCGTCGCGCACGCAGCATGCCGCCGACCGCATCGCGATGCAGGTGCGCGCTCCGACGCCCGAACCGCGTGTGAAAACCCTCGGCAACCATGCGAACGATTTCGGTGAACGCGGAACGCTCGAGATTTCGATAAGGGAAGGCACGCCGCACCAATTCGAACAACGCGTCTTCGCTCCACTCCTGTTGCGACACTTCGGCGACGAGCTGCTGCGCGAGAACGTCCATACCGAGCTCAGGTACACGCAGTCGGTCGAGCTCTCCCCGCTGCACTGCGTCCACGAGCGCCGCGCATTCGACGAGGTCATCGCGGGAGAGGGGAAACAGGCGCCCCTTTGGCGTGCCATTCACCGCATGGCCCGATCGGCCAACCCGCTGCAGGAATGCCGCGATCGAGCGCGGGGACCCAAGCTGACAGACGAGATCGACATCACCAATGTCGATCCCAAGCTCGAGCGAGGCGGTCGCGACGAGCGCGCGCAGCTCGCCTCGCTTCAACCGCTGCTCTGCGTCGAACCGCTTCTCCCGTGCGAGGCTCCCGTGGTGCGCCGCAACGTTCTGCGTGCCCATGCGCTCGGACAGAAAGCGCGCAGCGCGTTCGGCCAATCGGCGCGTATTCACGAAGATCAGCGTAGTGCGGTGCGCCCCGGCCAGCGCGGCGAGTCGATCGTAGAGATGGCTCCACGTCTCGTGGGACATGACCGCTTCGAGCGGCGCGGGCGGCAACTCGATGGCGATGTCGCGTTCTCGATCATGGCCCGCATCGACGATCGTGCAGTCGGGTATTCTGGTTGCATGGGGATCGCCCCCAAGCAAATAACGTGCGACTGCTTCGATGGGTTTTTGCGTCGCCGAAAGACCGATCCGGACGAGCTTCTGGTCCGCCAAGGCGGCAAGCCGCTCCAACGATAAGGCAAGATGCATGCCCCGCTTGTTCGGCGCCAGCGCGTGGATCTCGTCGACAATCACAGTGCGCGTTGTCGACAACATCGCGCGGCCGGACTTGCTGGTCAGCAGGATGTAAAGCGACTCCGGTGTGGTGACGACAATATGCGGTGCGACTTTGCGCATACTCGCGCGCTCGCGCTGCGAGGTGTCGCCGGTACGCACCCACGTGCGGATTGCGACGTCGGGGTGTCCCGCCCGCGCAAGTGCTTCGCGAATACCGGCGAGCGGCGCCTCCAGGTTGCGTTGGATATCGTTCGAGAGCGCCTTGAGGGGCGAGACATATACGATGCGGGTCTCGTCCGGTAATCCGCGCTCAACCCCTTCATGCACCAGCGCATCAATTGCAGCGAGGAAAGCAGCCAGCGTCTTTCCAGAGCCGGTCGGTGCGGAGACGAGCACATGGCGCCCAGCAAGGATCGCAGGCCAGGCCTGCGCCTGCGCGGGGGTGGGCGAACTGAACGCGCCCTCAAACCAAGCGCGGACGGCGGGATGAAATCCGGCGAGCGCATCGGTTTGGCCGGTTTCCATTTGCGGCTGCATCGAAGTCTCCGCAAGGTCAATCGAGCACAACGGACATGGGTAACATCCATATCCGCACTCGGTTCCCTTCTCCCTTGGCGGGAGAACGGCTAGGGAAGAGGGGGCTGAGCGTCGCTACCCAGTTACGTAAAGCGAAGTAGATGCAATGGTAGCGCGGTTCCGAATTTCCGCCGGGTGCTAAGCTTATCTGCACCAATCGAATGAATTGCGCCGGGAGCTGCAATGTCGATACGAATCGCCGGCCTCGATCATCTGGTCCTCAGAGTGAGAGACCTCGAGAAGATGATCGCGTTCTACTGCAACATACTCGGCGCGGAAATTCTCTGGCGCCGGCCGAATTTGGGCCTCGTGCATCTGCGGGTCGGGTCCGACATGCTCGATCTGGTGCCGGTCGACGGACCGTTAGGCAAAAAGGGCGGCGCGGCGCCGGGCGCGGAAGGACGCAATCTCGACCACTTCTGCTTTCGGGTCGAACCGTTCGATCAGGACGCGATCGTGCGGCACCTGGAAGCGCACCAAGTCGGGGTCGGTGAGATTCGTCCACGCTTTGGATCGGAGGGCACCGGCGTCTCGATTTATCTCGCCGATCCCGAAGGCAACATGGTGGAATTGAAGGGGCCCTCCGACGGCAAAGTGCCCGCAGCATCGCCGACCTGATCCAACAACCGAGATCATCATGCGTGTCGCTATTCTCGACGACTACCAAAGCGCCATTTCGACCCTCGCCTGCTACAAGAAGCTCGCGAATCACGAAGTGCGCATCTTCAACGATACGGTGAAGGACGTTGGTGCTCTTGCCGATCGGATTGGAAACGCCGAAGCGCTGGTGCTGACGCGCGAACGTACACCGATAGGCGAGCCGCTGCTTGCCAAGCTCGCGCACCTGCGTCTGATCAGCCAGACCGGCAAGAACGCACCCCACATCGATTTGGAGGCCTGTACCCGTCGCGGTATCGTCGTAAGTGGCGGCGGCGGCCTCGGCCATGCAACGGCGGAGCTCACATGGGGATTGATCTTCGCCTCGCTTCGAAACATTCCAACCGAAGTCGCCGGCCTGAAGGCCGGGCGTTGGCAATCGACGATTGGCGAAGGCGTACACGGCAAGACCCTGGGGATCTTCGGCTTTGGCCGCCTGGGAAGCCAAGTCGCGCGCGTCGGCAAGGCATTCGGCATGCGGGTGATCGTATGGGGACGCGACGGGTCACAAGCGCGTGCCCGTGAGGAAGGATTCGAGATCGCTGCAAGCAAGGATGCGTTGTTCGCAGAGTCCGACGTGCTCTCGGTGCATCTACTCCTTCAGCCCGCGTCACGAGGGATCATCGCCGCAGCTGATTTCGCGCAGATGAAACCGACTGCGCTGTTCGTCAATACCAGCCGCGCGGGACTCGTTGAACGGGGATCGCTTGAATCCGCTTTGCAGGCCGGTCGGCCGGGGTTTGCCGCGGTCGACGTCTTCGATGAGGAGCCGGTGCTGGGTGGCAATCATCCGCTGCTCAAGATGGGGAATGTCATCGCCACACCGCATCTTGGCTATGTCGAGCGCGCGGGGTATGAGAGTTTCTTCAACGCCGCGTTTGATCAGATCAATGCGTTCGCCGCGGGCGCGCCGATCAATGTGATGAACGCCGATGTGCTGAAGCGGTAGTTGCGCGCCGGCAGCTACCCTCCGATTCCTAAACCGCATCGTCATTAGTTGCCCCTCACAGCATGCAGCACGGCATAAGCTGAATTGGCTCGTCTTGCCTCTGCTTCGAGCTGTGATCGCCGTTCAGGACTCAGCGCGCGGACTCGGTCAGGATGCGCCTGCTGCACAAGCTGACGACGCGTCTCTTCGATCATCTCCCACGTTGAAGCCGGCGTTGCCTTCAGCATCTTGTACGCTTCCTCCATGCTCATTGCTGTATTTGACGAGGTCAAAACTCGTTCCGCCGGTAGCGTGAGCCCTTGCCGGGCCAAGCCAGCTTGCGCGGTCGGCACGCCGGGTGCCCTTTGTGGTGCCGGG
>JANMUI010000201.1:0-8602 GCA_031391405.1 Betaproteobacteria bacterium | reverse complement strand
ACCGGACGACATCGAGCGCATTCGTAAGCGCCTTGGGTTCTACGAACGCGATGCGAAGCTGGACACCGATATCACGCGGCACACCGGAATGATTCGTATCGGCAACGACTCGCTGGATCGCTGGTGCACCGGCGCTGCGCTCGGCACACCAAGCCTGATTATCGATGCCATCAAGGCAGTCACCCCACAGTCGCGCTCGAACGCGTGACCGACGGAGGCATTGTCAACGACTGAGACATCGTGATGTAAGTCACCGGAAGGGGGACGGTAAATGCCTCCCTCAATCAACAATCAACCCATTCGTATTGTTTCTTCCAAGTGTGATGTCAGACAGCGCTTGGGATGCGGTCGGATTCATTGACAAATTGTGCGCGCGGCTCGTGGTGCAAAGCACAAAAAAGCTCTCGGAGAGTAAGAAATGGCAACCCTGATTCGGTCGGGCTCTACATTTATCTACCCTGGCGGGGACCAGCCGCGCCCGCGCGGCGGGCATCTTCCCGGCTACATGAAGAAGTCGTTCAAGCGCATCGCGCCAGGGGGTCGTGCGAAATGAAGGCCCTATGGGACGAGCTGAAGCCGTTGCTGCTGTCGCTCGCGGCACTGTCGTTTTTCATGAACCTGCTGCTCCTGGTTCCTGCGATATTCATGTTGCAGGTGTTCGATCGCGTCATTCCGAGCAATAGCAAAGAGACGCTCATCGTGTTGCTGGCGGGATCCGTCCTGGCGCTATTAATCCTTTTCCTGTTGGACTACGTTCGAACCCGCCTGCAGAACATACTCGGCAACATCATCGAAGAGCGGCTGTCCCCCGCGGTGGTCAACACCGTGGTCATGAAAGCATCGCGCGCGCCGCAAACCGCACGCACCGAAGGTATCCGTGACGTCGCTTCGCTGCGCATGATGTTCTCTGCCAACGGCCTCATCTCGGTGTTCGACGCACCGTGGGTTCCGGTGTATGTGATGGTGATCTGGATGTTCCATCCGGCGTTGGGCATCGCCGCTGCCGGTTGTGCCGTCATGATGTTGACCATGGCTTGGCTCAACGACCGGCTGAATCGCAATTCCCTCGAGGATCTGCAGAACGAAAGCCGGCGCGCCTCGCATTACGTGGAAACGTCGCTTCGTAACGCCGAGGTCCTGCAAGCGCTTGGCATGACGCAGAGTCTGTTGAAACGTTGGCGCTACTTCCAGGACAAGGTTGGACTGCTGCAGGAAGGCTCGAGCAAGAGCGGCGCGGTGTTCTCGGCATTGTCCCGGTTCATGCGCCAGTTCGTGCAGATCTTCATGCTGACCTTGGGCGCGTTTCTGGTCCTCACTCAAGAGGCATCGGCCGGTATCATGATTGCGACCACCGTGCTGTTGGGTCGTGCCGTGCAGCCGGTCGAGCAGCTCGTCGGGAGCTGGAAGATCATCACTGAAGCGCGCGCCGCGTTCCGGCGGCTCACAGAATTGTCGAAGGATTTCGATCGCGGCGAAGCGCATGTGAAGCTTCCTGCGCCCAAGGGCCGGTTGTCTTCGGAGAACGTTTCGTACCGCCTGGCTGGTACCGACACCCACATTCTTTCGAACGTCACGTTTCGACTGGAAGCTGGAGAGTCGCTTGCGATCATCGGTCCGAGCGCGGCCGGCAAGTCGACATTGGCGCGCGTACTGACGGGTGTCTGGGCGCCCACCAGCGGCACCGTCCGGTTGGACGGTGCTGATATCGCCTACGGTCCGCGCGCCGATCTTGGCACCCGGATCGGCTATGTCCCGCAAGACGTGGAACTCTTCCCGGGTAGCGTGGCCGACAACATTGCCCGCCTGGGCGAAGTCGATTCAGAAGCGGTGGTGACCGCCGCCAAGCGCGCCAACGCACACGAGTTGATTCTGTCGTTGCCCCAAGGGTATGAAACACAGGTGGGGGAATCGGGTTCGAATCTTTCGCCTGGACAGCGCCAGCGCATCGCTCTCGCGCGAGCGCTCTACGGCGATCCGAAATACCTGGTGCTGGATGAACCGAACTCCAATCTCGATGGAGCGGGAGAAGCCGCGCTCGCCCAGGCGATGGGAGCGCTGCGTGAAGAAGGCGTGACCTCGATCGTTGTGACGCATCGGCCTTCATTGATCGCGCATGTCGACAAGATCCTTGTGATGGGCGCAGGGCGTATCCAGCAGTTCGGACCGGCAGCCGAGGTCATGAAGTCGATGCAGCAGATGCAAGTCGTGGGTGGCACGACGAAGGCGGCCTGATCACGGTAATTGGCAGAAGTAGCCCGGCGGTGCGCCGCCAGGCAGCAGTTGAAACGCAGTTCAAAACAATGCGCGGAGCAAGCAGATGAGTAACGTTATCGAGTTACGACCCATGGTCGTCGCCAAGCGAACCAGTAGTGAGAACGCTAAACGACTCGTGCGGGCCGGATGGCTGATCACGCTTGGCGCGATCATTCCGATCTGCGCATGGATGGCGCTGGCCCCCCTCAACATTGCGGTGGTGGCGCCCTCGTATGTGAAGGTCGATCTGAATCGTCGCCCCGTCCAGCACCGTGAGGGTGGCATCGTGCGCGATGTACTCGTGCGCGACGGTCAGCGCGTCAAGGCGGGGGACCCGGTCCTGGTGCTGGCCGATGTCAGCGTTGATGCCGATCGCAACCGCTTGCGCCACCGGGTCAACATGGAGCGCGCGTCAATTATCCGTCTCGAAGCGGAGCAGGCGCAAAGCAAAACGCTCGTGTTTCCGCCAGACCTGATCGCTGCGGCGAAGAACGATCGGCGCATCAAAGACGCCATGATGAAGGAAACGCTGCTATTCGATGCACGCCGCGAAGCGATTGCCACGGATACCGAGTTGCTCAAGGCGCAGCGAGAGCAGATCGGCAAAGAAATCCAGGCGATGCATGCGCAAATCAAGCAGGCGCAGTCATCGCTCGCCTTGCAGAACAAGGATCTGGAAGCGAACCAGGGCCTCCTCAAAGGCGGCTTCATTTCGCAGATCCGTGTTGGACAGATCGAAGTCGCGGTGACCGACTACGCCGGCAAGCTGGAAGAGCGCCGCTCCGAGTTGGCCCGTGCCGAGCAGCGCTTGATCGATACCGAACGAAAAATAAAGTCGATCCAGCACGAATATATCCAGACGGCGAGCGATCAGCTCAAGAACACGATGGCCCGTTTCGGTGAGATCGAACAAGAGACGCGCAAGATGGACGACGCCTCGGTCCGCCAAATTGTCAGGGCACCGGTGAGCGGCGAGATCATCGATCTCAAGTTCGCATCGCGCGGCTCGGTCGTGCGGCCGGGCGATACGATCGCGGAGATCGTGCCGGCAGACACCAATCTTTTCCTCGAATCTCGTATCCGTCCCGAGGAGATCGGTTACGTGACTCTCGACCAGCCGGCGCGGATCAAATTCACCGCGTTCAAGTATCGCAATACGTCAATGGTATCGGGCAAGGTGACGTATGTTTCCGGTGATCGGCTGATCGACAAGACGGGCAACCCCTACTACAGCGTGCTCGTGCTTGCCGACGCCGATTCGTTGAAGTCACTGGTCGACTTCAAAGTGCAGGCCGGGATGCCTGCCGAGGTCTACCTGGATGGTACGCCGCAGACGCCGTTCGAGTTCCTGACCGAGCCGATCATGGCGACTGTGCGCAAAGCGGGCCGGATGATGTAACGCAGGCGTGCCGATGCCGTGCAATTGCCCGCTCACCGATTCTCCGCCATTCACCCTTCGACAGGCCTGTCTTGAGCAAGTCGAAGGGCTCAGACCGAACGGTCGCGCAAGCCTAGGCGAACGACGGAACGCCGGGCGCCATTCTTTGGGTTCTTGAGCGAGCGGCCGGCCGGCAAATGATCTAGTAGGGCAGGCGCGCCGCGCTTCGAGACCGCAACGGATTGTTACGCGATCGTGCAATCGGCGACTTGACGAACGCAAGGGTGGAATTGCAAACCGCGCCGAACGCGGATCAGCAGACGCCGTCCATTCCTAACCAAATTATAGAGGGGATGGCATGCCTTTGGCGGAAATCTGCGCCCCGCCTTTCGCGTTTCGCGTTTCGACGCGCTGAGCACAATCGGCTGCTCGCTCGCGTCGGACGATTGCAGCGCCGATTTCTAGCCGCAACGAACGCGCCGCAATGTCAAACGAGGAGGAGTCGCCCTGCTACTGCGCGGTACCGAACAATTTCGCCGGGCTTCACTTGCAGCTCGACGATTACTTCTGCACCCGTCAGGGAGACGGTGGCTGATCCGAGTTGCGGGGTCGCAAACGTATGCAACCCGACCGTGATGAAGACGTGCGCTGTGTCCAGATGCTGCTCGGTGAGATCTATCGTCCCTGTGAGGGTCGGTTTGGTTCTTTCGTTCTCACAAACCGCGCCCCGCGAACAAGCAGTACAACCCCTCTACCCAAACAGCTCGGGGCTGTTTGATCCCGCGGCGATTGTAGTGACATAAGGCATGCCAAGAATGCAGGGTGCGCTATAAATGCTCACCTTTGGCCTCCCCAAGCTGGGTAGGCGAATGCGCCATTGGCTGCGCCCGTCGATAGGCTGCGCTCGGCTACACTCAACGCCGCACAGTATCCGGGGCGCCATCCCATCCCATGAATAACGTTGATCTTCTTGTTCGAACCCTGCGCCAGGCGGGGGTTACCCACGGATTCGGCGTGCCCAGTGGGAACGTACTGCCGCTGATGGAGGCGATGCGTGTTGGTGATGTCGAATTTGTGCTCACCGCGCATGAAGGTTCCGCGGGATTCGCCGCCGACGTGATGGCGCGCATGACCGGCAAACCGGGCCTTTGCATCGCGACGTTGGGTCCCGGAGCGACCAACCTCACCACTGGTGTCGGCAACGCCTATCTCGACCGATCGCCATTGATCGCGATCACCTGCAATCTGCATCAGGCGCAACTCGGGCGCCGCATACAGATGGGCATTGACCATCACACGCTCTTCAAGCCGATCACCAAAGCGTCATTCCCGTTGCGCCCGGGGCGGATCATCGAAACGGTTGCCGAAGCCCTTCGCATCGCCCTCAGCGAGCCGCAAGGTCCGGTTCATCTCGATCTCCCGGAAGATGTCGCGCTGGCCGTGTCGACCGAAGAGATCGTGCCGCACGACGTGTGCGCGAAGCCGCTCGCACGAGCCTCGGACGATTCGCTCGAGCGGGCGCGATCCGTTCTCAGCACTGCGAGACGCCCGGTCGCGGTCATCGGTGCATCGGCCATGCGGATGCATTCGCAAGGCAGCCTGCGTGCGTTCGTCGAGCGGCATCAGCTCCCATTTGCTTCGACAACGATGGCGAAGGGGCTCATCGATGAGGACCATCCGCTATCGATCGGCTGCATCGAGCGGTCCAAGCGCAAGGTGCAGCGCCAGTTCTTGAATAGTGCTGATTTGATCATCGGCTTGGGCTACGACACGATCGAGGTCGAGTACGAGGCGTGGATCGGTCGCATTCCTTTGCTGCATGTGGACATCGAGAGCGCCGATGTCGATCGATCGGTCGTTGTGGCGCATGAAGTAATTGGTGATCTGGATAGCGCGATCGCCGCGTTGGCTGCGCTGCCGGCCGCTGTGAATGGCTGGCACATCGATGCGATCGGCGCTCATCGCGAAGCATTCCAGCAAGCCTTGCGACCGTACATCAAGACCTTCGGCCCCCACCAGGCGATCGATGTCGTTCGGCGCGTGCTACCCAGGAACGGCGTGCTCGCATTCGACGTCGGGGCACATACCCATCAGATCGCCAGTCAGTGGACTGCCCATGCGCCGCGCACATTCCTCATCACCAACGGTTGGTCGTCGATGGGATTCGGATTGCCCGCTGCCATCGCGGCCAAGCTCGCTTGTCCTTCCTTGCCGGTCGTATGCATCGTGGGCGACGGATGTTTTCAGATGACCTGCGGCGAGCTCGCGGTTGCCAAACGCCAAAAGCTCGCGATTCCATTCGTCGTGCTCGATGACCGATGGCTGAGCCTGATCAAGGTCAAACAAGAGCGACGCAATTTCGCGCTGTACGGCACCGAAACGTCACCGGAACCGTACCAGGAGCCTCCCGCGCACTACTTCGGTGTCCCTGCAATCGGGGTGCGCACGATCGAAGCACTGGACCGAGAGCTTCGGCGTGCGCTCGCGGCAGAGGGACCCGTCGTCATCGAAGCAGCCGTCGATCCGTCACACTACTCGGAGACCGTCTACGATTGATGGCGCAAGGCATCCGCGCGGTAGACCCCGCGGATTCTTCATCGCAGAGGCAAATAGGAGTATTGATTATCGAGAGGAGCAGGTTAGCGATGATGGGGTGTTTATCAAGATCGATTTCGTTCCGCGAAGCGATACGGACCGCGGCCGCGTTGATCGCGCTCTCGCTGTTGGCGCCGTACGCATTCGCGCAAGGCTTTCTCCTGGTGGCCAAACCGCTCATGACCGATCCAAACTTCGAGCGTACCGTGGTGCTTGCCGTAGGCAGCGAGGACGGTAGGACGACTGGATTCGTTCTGAATCGACCGTTCAATCGATCGCTCGCGCAGATCCTGCCGCGCAACCCGGTGCTCTCAAAATTCACCGAACCCTTGTTCAACGGCGGTCCGGTCGAACCCGAGGGTCTCTTCGCGCTCTATCGCGGGGCGAAACCAAAAGGCACTGCGGTTGCCGCGAGCGAGAAGCTGCATCTGGCCATGGATCCGGCCACCGTCGAAACACTCATGAACGAGCCACAGACGGCGGTTCGCTTCTACAACGGGTATGCAGGCTGGGGACCGGGCCAACTGCAAAACGAAATCGATCGCGGCGGATGGTGGCGGCTGGAGCTGGACGAAGAGATCATCTTTCGCAAGGACACTTCCAAGCTCTGGCACGATCTGGAGCAGCGCACGAAGCGGATGACCGCCCAACGTGCGCGCACCACACGCCTTCAGTAAGTGGTGCGGACGCGAGTCTGGTTTTCAATGCATCGAAGGAGCTCCCATGCAGCGAAGCGAACGGCGCATCCTCACAACGCACGTCGGCAGCCTGCCGCGCAACCCGGCATTGCGCGATTCATTGATCCGGCAGGAGCGCGGCGAGGCCATTGACCGGGAAGAGCATGCGCGTCTCGTGGCGTCTGCCGTCGATCGGGTCGTCGCCAAACAGATCGACGCGGGTATCGACATCGGCAACGACGGCGAGCAACCTCGCGTCGGATTCTCCACCTATGTGGCGCAGCGGATGCGCGGATTCGGTGGGGAGAGCAAGCGTCCGCCGGCACTCGATCTACTTGATCATCCCGATTACGCAGAGATGCTCGCGCAAAGGCGAAAGGGTTCCGCGCGCGTGCAGAATGCGCCGCAGTGTATCGCGCCAGTCCAGTACGTCGGCGAGGAGGACGCCAAAAGTGAGGGCGCTTGCTTCGCCCAAGCGATCAATCGGGCAAAACCGCGCGCATTCACCGAGACATTCATGACGGCCGCCTCGCCAGGCGTTGCCGCGTGCATCTTGCTGAACGCACACTATGCCTCGCACGAGGCGTATGTCGACGCGTTGGCCGCGGAACTTCGCAAAGAATACGAGATCATTCACGCCGACGGCCATTTGCTGCAAATCGATGCCCCCGACCTCGCGATGGAACGTCCGCGCCTATTCCAGCGTGATTCACTCGATCGATTTCTCGAGATTGCCACGCACCATGTGAGCGCGATCAATCGCGCCACCGCGAACATTCCACGCGAGCGAATCCGGCTGCACGTCTGCTGGGGCAACTACGACGGACCGCATACGCACGACGTCGCGCTCGAACCGCTGCTTCCGATCCTGTATCAGGCAAAGGTCGGGGCCTTGTCGCTCGAAATGGGCAATCCGCGGCACCAGCATGAATGGAAGGCGATCAAACGCAATCCACCGCCCGAGCACATGCTTCTGCTACCCGGCGTGATCGACAGCACTTCAAATTACGTCGAGCATCCCGAAGTCGTCTCGGATCGGATCTGTCAGGTGGTCGATGCGATCGGAGACCGCACGCGGGTGATCGCATCGGTCGATTGCGGATTCGGAACGTTCGCCGGCACCGATATGGTCGCCGACAGCGTGGTGTGGGCCAAGCTCGCAACGTTGGCGGAAGGGGCGCGGAAGGCGACGCGGCGATTATGGGGATAGTAATTGGTTTGACGCCATCTGCCGATTGCCGCTATCGGCAAGCTCAAGTCGGCTCGTAAAATAATAGGGGACAGACCACGTTTTTCGGAGAAAAACGTGATCTGTCCCGAATGGCGCTTACTTAAGCGGACCAAACCCATTTGCCAGCCATCCTCTCACTCGAAGACATGATAATTGGGGTGCCCGTTCTGCCGTTCGCTTGGCTTTAGACGATTGACCGTTCGCCCTGAGCCTGTCGAAGGGTGAATACCGGAGAATCCTTGGGCGGACCACCGCGCGCCGTAGACACCCCGGCGTTACCCTCCGACCGGCTCTGGGCGAACGGAGGCTTGCGCACAAACGGCTTAACACAAACGGCTTAAGTAAGTGCCATTCTGGTCTGTCCCCTATTACGCTACGGACCATCGACAACTGGGTTATCCCTCGAAAAGTTCAGCGCGAACGGCATTGCCTGTTTGGATCCCAATTCGCCGGGTCACGAATCCTTAT
>JANMUI010000199.1:0-3713 GCA_031391405.1 Betaproteobacteria bacterium | reverse complement strand
CAGGAGAAAGCAAGCGAAGCGCCGCTTTCGACTGTCCGCTGCATGGGCTGGTTAGGGCTTTGAGGTAGAGAGAGATGAACAAACCGACGGTTTTTGGTCAAGGAAAATGGCGTGATAAGGAAAGTTCGCCTCATGGGCGAGGCGTACTATGTTCGCAAGAGCTAACAGGTCGGTATCGAGTCTTATTAGCCACGCACTTTCGGCAATTTGTTGCACTCCTTCTTCCTTGGGTAATTGGTGAGTGTAAAAATCTAAGCCATTGGGCCATGCGCGGTTCGAGGTTTTTTGAACGGTTACGAGTGCGTAAGGCATATGATTCTCCTGTGGCCGATGCAGCGGAAAGCCCTAACATTCAATCAAAGGAAAAGGTCCGTGTTTTAACACGGCGATGTTCCATCTATCATGCAAAGCGTGCTGCCGCGTCCCATGGCGGAACCCTCCTCTTCAAGCTCGCACGCTACTACTGAATCAAGGACTTGCCAAGCACCTGACGGACGTATCGCGGACCGCTTCCCTAGGGGCGGGCCGGAGATAGGCGGACAAGTTCCGCGTTTCCATTGCGCCCTGCGCCTCGCCGCGCGAGACTATACATAATCACAGCAGTCCTAAGGAGGCACCAGTGTCGCCTCGACTAACCCTTCGCCGTTCCTGCGACGCGTTCGGGAAGCTCTCCGGGTGCGTCATCTGCGGGGTGCGTCATTTGCGCCAGCGCCACGAGGCAGGTCTAGCGAAATAGCATTCAGCTCACCTGGCACGCGAACAACCTGCGACCACTCCCTCCGAAATTCGCGCGCGCATCAGTATTCCGGTACCTTGATCCTCGCGGTCTTTCCGCAATTGCTTGAAATGCCGCATCGTTCCGAGAATTACCTCCCTGCTATCTCCCCTTCAACGCCTCTTGCAAATACTTCGTATCGATGTATTTCGAGGGATCGGTCAACATCTTCTGCGGCATGCCGTACTGGCTGCGCAAGTCCAGCACCACCTTCGTCCCAACCGGATCGATCTCGCCGCGCCGGAAGTAGCCAAGCTTCTCCGTGGTGAGGTCCGCGACAATTTTCGGCGCGGCGGCGGGCGGGATGCTCGGCAGATACTTGAGCAGGATCTTCACTGCTTCGTCGCGATTCGCAAGATCGTAGAGCCAGTCGATCGCGGCCAGACGCGCGCGAATGAACCCGATCACGGCCTTTTCATTCTGTGCTGCCCATGCGCGGCTGGCGCCCGTCACAAGGCCCTGGTAACGACCCAGCACATCGAGCGAATTGCCAAGATGGGTGAAGCCGAGTGCACGCGCTTCCGGTACGAACGCCAGCGCGGAAAGCGTCCCTGCGTGTTTGCGTTCTTTCAACGCGGCCCAGCGCACGGGCGTGCCGCCGACGGCCTCGAACTTGTAGTCGTCTGGTCCAAGCCCGTTCTTCTCCAGCATTTTTCGCAGAACAAACGCGAAGCCGGTCGAGAACGAATCAACGGAGAGCGTTTTCCCCTTCAGGTCGGCGAATGACTTGATCTCAGGCAGCGTGATAAGCGGCAGCTCGATCTGTGAGACGCCCATGAATACGAAGAAGTCGGGCGCGCGTGAGAGCGGCGCGGTGCCCTGGCCTTCCTGATAAGCGATGATGTTGTCGAGCGCGGTTTCGGCGAACTGGAATCGGCCATCGGCCAGACCTTGCATCTGCACGCCCGACGACGGCGTATTAAAAATTTCCATATCGAGCCCCTCTTTTGCGAAGAGGCCCTTGTCTTTCGCGATCCAGACGGTGAGCGCATTGTCGACCGCGAAGATATTGATCGTGGCCTTGGTCATCTGCGCGTTCGCTGCTCCACTTGCAAGCATGGCAATCGCGGCGGCACCTTGCAGTACTGTTCGTAACATCATGCTGGCTGTCTCCTCCATCAACTTCGTTTGAGTCAATTCGCCACGGACGCGCATCAACCGTGATTTGCGAATCGCGCCCGTCTTCTTCCCGGTGTTGGTGACGATGATCACCGGTAGCCCGGTACCGCACAACGTGTTGCCTTGCGCACCACGATTGGTGCGCCCATAAAGCTCGACCTCCTCACGCAGCCAGTCTCTTGGGCCTGGAAGGTACTGCGCCATGGAACCCTTCTCGTGAATGTCGGCGCAGGGCCGGCCGAACGACGGAATTGTATGCCTGCGTGTTAGAAGCCGTGCCCTACCATCCGATCAAGACATCGCGCCCATTGACCAGCAGTTGCGCGCGCGCGCCCGCCGGCAGACTCACCTTCGTGGGAATGTGGCCGAACGGCAAGCCGGTGATTTGACCGCACTGGCGTTTCTGACGTACCGTCCGGTGGCGTCACAAAGGTTGGTTGAATTTCCTATATGCTGCCGGCCGGCAACCTACTGTCCGATCAGGTTGAGCACGGCTTTCGGCGCGGCCCTGCACCGCAAGGCGGACTTTGCGCCCACTAGCACCCAATGGCGCAAACGCACACATTCGATGCCACATCCGGAATCCAACAACCCCAAGCGCTTCGACGCCGTTGTCATCGGCGCGGGCTTCGCCGGCATGTACATGTTGTACCGGCTGCGCCAACTCGGCATGACGGCGCGCGTGTTCGAGATTGGCGGCGGTGTCGGCGGCACGTGGTACTGGAACCGCTACCCCGGCGCGCGCTGTGACGTCGAGAGCATGCAGTACTCGTACTCGTTCTCCGAAGCGTTGCAACAGGCGTGGGAGTGGACCGAGCGTTACCCGAAGCAGGCCGAGATCCTGCGTTATGCCAACCATGTGGCCGAGCGCTTCGATCTGACCAAAGACATCCAATTCAACACGCGCGTCTGCCAAGCGATTTACGCTGAGTCCGATGCAAGCTGGACGGTCGGCACGGACGATGGCGGGCAGGTCGAGGCGCGCTTCCTCATCTCGGCGGCGGGCTGCCTCTCGGCGGGCCGGGTGCCTGACACTCCCGGACTCGACAGCTTCAAGGGTCCGTGGCATCACACCGGCAACTGGCCGCATGAGGAGGTGAGCTTCAGCGGCCAGCGCGTCGGTGTCATCGGTACCGGCTCATCGGGCATCCAAGCCATTCCTGCCATCGCGCGCGAGGCGCGCCAACTGGTCGTCTTCCAACGCACGCCGAATTTCAGCATTCCAGCCTGGAACGGCCCATTGGCGGACGAGGACCAGCGCGAATGGAAAGACCATTATGCGGAGCATCGTCAGAAGGCACGCGGCACGCGATCGGGGATCCTCTATCAATACAGTCCTTACGCGACGCATCAGGTCACACCCGAGGAGCGCCAGCAGGAATACGAGCGCCGCTGGGCGCGCGGCGGGCCCAATTTCACGCACGCCTTCAACGACATCTACACCAACCGCGAATCGAACGACCAGGCGGCTGAATTCGTGCGGAACAAGATCCGCGCGACGGTGAAGGACCCGCAAGTGGCCACCTTGCTCGCGCCCACCGATCACGCCATCGGTACCAAGCGCATCTGTGTGGACAGCGACTATTACGAGACCTTCAATTTGCCTCATGTCGAGCTGGTCGACCTGCGCGCCACGCCGATCGAAGCCATCACACCGGGTGGTGTTCGCACGAGCGCCGCGCATATCGAGCTCGACTGTATCGTCTTCGCCACCGGCTACGATGCGGTCACCGGTCCGCTCAACCGCATCGATATCCGTGGCGTGGGCGGACGCGCGTTGAAGGACAAGTGGAGCGAGGGTCCGCGCACCTACCTCGGC
>JANMUI010000677.1:0-5350 GCA_031391405.1 Betaproteobacteria bacterium | reverse complement strand
GATGCCCCGCATTTGCGAAATGCGCTGCGACACGATGGACGATGCCGCATCGAACATCTGACCCGGTGAATGGCTATCGGAGGTGATCGTCAACACCATGATCGGCACGTCCGATGGATTCACCTTGCGATACGTCGGATTGCCCGGCATGCCGGAGGGAAGCTGGCTGCGCGCAGCATTGATCGCCGCCTGCACCTCGTTCGCCGCCTTGTTGACGTCGCGATCGAGCTCGAATTGCAAGACCACACGGGTCGAACCGAGCGAGCTCGATGATGTTATCTCGGTCACCCCCGCGATGCGCCCAAGCTGCCGTTCGAGCGGCATGGCGACGGTCGCAGCCATCGTCTCCGGATTCGCGCCCGGCAGACTGGCTGAGACGGAGATGGTCGGGTACTCCACCTGCGGCATCGGGGCCACGGGCAGTACCGTATAGGCCACCGCACCTGCGAGTGTGATGCCGATCGCGAGGAGTGTCGTGGCGACGGGGCGCGCAATGAACGGAGCGGAGAAACTCATGATTGTCCGATCGAATGCGAACCATCGGTGCCGTTCGGCTTGCCGAGCCGCCTTGCAAGCCGATCGAAGGCGAGATAGATGACCGGCGTCGTAAAGAGGGTGAGGATCTGGCTCGCGATCAGCCCGCCCACCATCGTGAGGCCAAGCGGCTGGCGAAGCTCCGATCCCACGCCGGTACCAAGCATCAGCGGCAACGCGCCGAATATTGCGGCGAGCGTTGTCATCAGGATCGGCCGGAACCTTAGCAGCGCGGCCTGGAAGATCGCCTCGCGCGGGGTCTTGCCGTCATTGCGTTCAGCGTCGAGCGCGAAGTCGATCATCATGATCGCGTTCTTCTTCACGATGCCGATTAGGAGAATGATTCCGATCACCCCGACGATGCCAAGTGGCTGATCCGCGATCATCAAGGCGAGCAGGGCACCGACCGCGGCCGACGGCAAGGTTGAAAGAATCGTCATCGGATGGATGTAACTCTCATAGAGCACACCCAGCACGATGTAGACCGTGACGATCGCGGCAAGCACCAGAAGCAGCGTGCTCGACAGCGAATCGCGGAACGTTGCTGCTGCGCCTTGAAAGTTGGCGTGAATACTCTCGGGCAGTCCGATTTCGTTTCGCACCGATTCGATGGCGGTCACCGCGGCGCCTAGCGATACGCCCCGGGCCAGATTGAACGATAGCGTTGCGGCGGGAAATTGCGCGATGTGATGGATCGCGAGCGGTGCCGTCCCGAGGGTCACGCGCGCAAGCGACGAAAGGGGTATCTGCGCGCCGGTAGCAGACGAAATGTGAATGTCTTTCAGGGCATCCGGCCCGCGCTGGAATTCGGGCATCACTTCGAGCACGACGCGATATTGGCTCGCTTGGGTAAAGATGGTCGATACGAGCCGTTGCCCAAACGCGTTGTACAGCGCATTGTTGATAGCGGCGGGGGTAATGCCCAAGCGCCCAGCGGTATTGCGATCGATATCGATGAACGCCTGCAGCCCTTCATTCTGGAGATCGCTCGCGACATCCGTGAGCTCCGGCCGTGCGCGCAGGCGCTCGACCAGCTTCGGGACCCACTCTGACAGGAGTTTCGACTCGGCCGCTTCCAGGGTGAATTGGTATTGGGTCCGGCTGATGCGGTCTTCCACTGTGAGATCCTGCACCGGCTGCATGTAGAGCGTGACGCCTTGCACCGTGGCGAGCGAGCCTTGCAGACGGCGAATGACATCGGACGCGTGCAGCCTCCTGATCTCGAGCGGCTTCAGATTGATCAGCATGCGGCCGCTGTTCAACGTCGTGTTGGTGCCATCCACACCGATGAACGATGAAACGCTTTCCACCGCCGGATCTTGCAACACGACCCGCGCAAGGGCCTGCTGGTACTCCGCCATCGCCTTGAACGAGACGCTTTGCGGCGCTTCGGAGATGCCCTGGATCACGCCGGTGTCCTGGACCGGGAAGAACCCTTTTGGGATGGCGATATACATGAGGACGGTCAACGCGAGCAGTCCGATCGCGACCAGCAGCGTCAACGCCTGCCGGTCGAGCACCCAGACGAGCATGCGACCATAGCCGGCGATGACGTTATCGATGAATCGTCCGGTCGCCCCATAAAGCGCACCATGTGTCGCGGTTGCGCGATGACGGAGGAGCTTCGCGCACATCATCGGCGTCAATGTGAGCGAGACGACTGCCGAGATGAGGATCGCGACCGCGAGGGTTACCGCGAACTCGCGAAACAGCCGCCCGACGACGTCCCCCATGAAGAGAAGCGGGATCAGCACTGCAACGAGCGAGATCGTGAGCGAGATGATCGTGAAGGCGATCTGGCGGGAGCCTTTGAGCGCAGCTTCGAATGGCGATTCGCCACGCTCGATATGACGGGCGATGTTCTCGATGACGACGATCGCGTCATCCACCACGAATCCGGTCGCGACGACCAGCGCCATCAAGGTGAGATTGTTGACCGAGAAACCGGCGAGATACATGAACCCGAACGTACCGACGAGCGACAAAGGTGCCGCGACGCTTGGAATCAATGTGGCGGGCACGCTGCGCAGAAACAGGAAGATCACCATCACCACCAGACTGATGGCGATCGCGAGATCGATCTGGATGTCGCGTACGGAGGCGCGGATCGTCAGCGTGCGATCGGTGAGCACGGTTACATCAAGCGTTGCAGGCAAGGAGGCCTGCATTTGCGCAAGCTGGCGTTTGATCCGATCGACCACATCGATCACATTGGTGCCCGGTTGCCGCTGGATATTCAGGATGACCGCCGGCGTGTCGTTTTTCCAGGCGGCCAGGCGAACGTTTTCCGCATCTTCGATGACATCGGCGACATCGGAGAGAAAAAGCGGCGCGGCATTGCGGTAGGCAACGACGATCCCACGGTATTCCTCGGCGGAGCGCAATTGATCATTGGCATCGATCATGTATGAGCGGCTTGGGCCGTCGAAGTTTCCCTTCGCTTTCTTGACATTCGCGGTGTTGATCGCATTGCGAACGTCTTCCAGGGAGAGGCCGTTCGCGGCGAGCGCCTTCGGGTTCACCTGCACGCGCACCGCCGGCCGCTGGCCGCCCGAGAGCGTGACCAGGCCCACACCGGTAATCTGCGAGAGCTTCTGCGCAAGGCGCGTGTCGGCGAGATTCTGGATCTCGGGCAAGGTCATCGTCGCCGAGGAAAGTCCGAGCGTCAGGATCGGTGCATCGGCAGGATTAACCTTGCTATAGACGGGCGGCGCGGGCAGATCCTGCGGGAGCAGATTGGAGGCCGCATTGATCGCCGCCTGCACTCCCTGCTCGGCGACGTCGATGCGTACCGCGAGATCGAACTGCAAGGTGACCACCGAAGAACCGCCCGAACTGGTGGAAGACATCTGCTTCAGCCCGGGGATCTGTCCGAACTGTCGCTCGAGTGGCGCGGTGACCGATGTGGCCATCAAGTCCGGACTCGCACCCGGATAGAACGTGAAGATCTGGATGGTCGGATAGTCGACTTCCGGGAGGGCGGACACCGGCAACAGGCGATACGCGATTGCGCCGGACAGGAAGATCGCGAACATCAATAAGGTCGTCGCGACCGGGCGGACGATGAAGAGGCGGGAGGGGTTCATGTCAGAACGCTACGATTTTTCACGAAAGAGCTCAGAGATTCACCACGGAGGACGCAGAGGACGCAGAGGAAAAACGAGGTAACGAAATTGTCGAAGGCATTTCCATCGTCATTCGGCTGGTGGCTTGCGTGGTCCGCGTTCCCGTTGACCTTCGCGTTTTCCGGGTTCGCCATCGACCGATGCGCCTTCGCGATTGCGCTTCCAGCCTTCGCGGCGCCCCTCACCCGGCTCGCCCTTTGCCGCTGGCTCGGTCGACGCGCTCGGCGAGCCGGCTGTGGCCGGGCTTGCTGCTGGGGCTGCAACGGTACCATCGCCTGCCGGCGGCTTCTTGCGTCCCTCTTTGCCCGCAGGCCGGCGTCCGTCGGGTGAAGACTTCAATTCCGGGCGCGTCGTGACTTCGACCAGCGCGCCTTCGCGCAGGCGGTCCATGCCATCGATGACCACCAACTCGCCGGGCTTGATGCCATCGGTGACGGCGATCTGCTGCACTTCCGCCGGACCAAGCGTAATCGGGCGCACGGTAACGGTCTGATCGGGCTTCACGACATAGACGAACGTGCCCTGCGCGCCGCGTTGCAATGCGGCGGTCGAAATGAGTGTCGCGTCCTTCAACGTATCCAGTCGCAAACGTGCATTGACGAATTGGTTCGGGAACAGGCTCGAATCCGTGTTCGCGAACTGCGCCTTCAACTTGACGGTGCCGGTAGCGGGATCGATCAGGTTGTCGACCGACGCGAGACTTCCGGTGGCCAGTCGTACTTTCTGCTCGCGGTCCCACGCCTCGACGGTGAGCTTCTCACCCGAGCGCACGCGTTTCATGATGGCGGGTAAATGATCTTGTGGAACGCTGAACACGACGCTGATCGGCTGCAACTGCGTGATCACCACCAGTCCGGTTGGCTCGTTGCCTGTGACCATGTTGCCCTGATCCAATTGACGAAGGCCCGTGCGGCCGGTGATCGGCGCGGTAATGCGTGAATAGGTGATCTGCAGCTTCGCGTTGTCGATCTGGCTTTGATCGACCTTCACCGCACCTTCGTATTGGCGAACGAGCGCAACCTGGGTATCGACCTGTTGCTTCGCGATCGAATCCTGCTCGAATAACGTGCGATAGCGTTCGAGGTCGATGTGTGCGTTGTCGAGCAACGCACGGTCGCGTGCCATTTGTCCTTCAGCCTGGGCAAGCTGCACCTCGAACGGCCGAGGGTCGATCTCGGCGAGCAACTGGCCCTCGCGCACAAGCTGGCCTTCCTCGACATGCAGGCGCAGTAGTTGGCCCGAGACGCGGCTTTTGACCGTAACGGTGCGAAGGGGCGTGATCGTCCCGAGGCCGCTCAGATTAATGTCGATCTCGCCGGTGCGTGCCGGCAGCGCGACGATGGGAATCGGCCGGTTCGCGCCCCCGAAGGCGTCGCCTTTCTTGCCCTTGCCCGCTTTCATCGCAGCGGTCGACGCAGGATCGGACGATGGCCAAAAACGTCCGTATGCGAAATAGCCGCCGATCGCGACGATCAAGATGATCAACGACCATAGCCACCATCGCGTCCGCTTGGGAGCGGAAACCATTGGATCAGACCGGTACGGATCGGCGGGACGATTCATGAAGTCAAGTTGGATGCTGCGTTCACGTTTGGTACGGCCGTTGAAATCCCCAGCCACGCTTCGCTCAGGCACCCCCTTTATCAAGGGGGCAGGCCCGTCGCGCTTCGCTCAAGCGCGCCCTTTATCGA
>JANMUI010000191.1:0-3394 GCA_031391405.1 Betaproteobacteria bacterium | reverse complement strand
CACCAGGCGACTCGCCGCGAACCCGATGCAACATCCGTGATCGAGATGGGCGGCGCGGGCGAAATCTCGGATCGCCCATATCGCGTGACCGATGTGCCGCTGCGGGGCTTTTGGTCCTACTACTCGGAACTGATGGGAATGGAGCCGCCGGGAGCCATTCGATGATCACGGCGGAAGAGCGCTTCGCGATCTACGATCTGTACGCCGACTATGCGAACCGCCTGGATGATTTTCGACTGGATGCCTGGTTGGAGCTGTTCGTTGAAGATTGCTTGTATCGCATCGTGCCCCGCGAAAATTTTGCAGCGAACCTGCCCTTGTCGCTGGTGCTGTGCGACAGCAAGGACATGCTGCGTGACCGCGTCGTCGCACTCCAGCAGGCCAACGAATACAACATCCATTCTGATCGGCATCTAGTGAGCAGCATCAAGGTCAACAGGCGGGACGCGGGAAGCGTCTTCGTGGATGCGTCGTTCGCGGTGTTCCAGGTCAACACCGAAGGTGAGGCGAGCCTGTTCGCAGTGGGTGCGTATCAGGACGAGATCGTATTCGTTGGCGGCGAGGCGCGCTTCAAATCGAAGACCGTGATCATGGACAACTCGTGCGTGCCGCATGCGATATCGACGCCGCTTTGACCCTTTGCGGCGCGGCAAGACAGGACCGCTTGTGCGTCTCGCCACGTGGGGACGATGCGTACGCCGACCGACTTTCACAAGACACAAGAGTGGGCCGAATCCGGAGAACGCCGGTTGCTCGAAAAAGATCCCCTCGCGAAGGATCCGCCGAGCGGGTGGAGAGTGCGATAGAACGCAGCCACGCTTGTCGATGCCGATCGCACCCGCGCGCCGCCTCGGAATGGAATAGTGGGGCAGCCGCGTTCTTTCGATCAAGCGCGGTGACGCGCAAGTGGGAACGCGCAAGCGGAGACGCTTTTCAATTGGTGCCACTGAGAGACCCTGATAAACCTCTATAAACCAGTTACCAAATACACCGACAGGTGTATGGATCTAGAAACTCGAGAAACCGGTTACCAGCATTGGAAACCTTTATCATGCGGGCTATAAGTAGTTAGGGCTCGAGGAACCGAAGTGCCACAAATCACAGTCAATTCAAAGAGCATCAGTTACTTCGAGCGAGGAGCTCAGGTTCCCGTGGTGTTCCTGCACGCAGGGTCCGGTTCCGGGCGCCAGTGGAACAAGATCGCCGAAAAGCTCGAAGATCGATTTCGTGTCATCGCCCCTGATCTCTGGGGCTTTGGAAGCACTGACCCTTGGGATGGAGACAACGAACTTACCCACGACGACCAAGCACGTCTCGTTGATGAAGTCGTCAACGCAGTAGTGGGCAACCCGGTGCATCTCGTAGGCCACTCTAACGGGGGTGCGACGGCGATCCGGTATGCACTAATGCGGTCGGAGAACGTCCTCTCTCTTACGCTTATCGAACCGATCCTGATGCCTTTGTTGGAGCGCACAAATCAAATAGTATTGTTCGAGGAGTATGACTCGGTCGCGTCGGGATTCATCGAGGCTGCCGCGCGCGGTGAACCCGAGGTCGGATGGAAAAGATTCTTGAACTACCGAAACGGTGAAGGTACATGGGAGCGCCTCTCCGAAGAAGCAAAGAGAAGGTTCCTAGCGACAACAAAGAACACCATCGCCGGCTACAAGTCAAATCTCGGAAATCCCACCACTCTGGAGGATCTCCGCCGGTTAGGCCCGCCCACGCTTGTCATCTGTGGAAGCAAAACTACGCTCCCAGATCGCAAGGTCAGCGAGATCGTCCGAGATCACATCCCTCAGTGTCGATACGAAGTAGTTCAAGACGCAGAACACATGTCTCCGGTCACCCATCCAAATGAAGTTGCGAAACTCATTGCAGAACATTTACAGAATAGCGAGCCCTAACAAGCCATTCGAGGCGGACCTTCGCAAGCGTGCTTCGCCCGCTCGCTCGGCCCCTCAATGGCGGCGTTAGGTTTCCGACCTCGCCCAACATACTCACGAAACTCGCGATAGTGGTGAAGCGCGGACTGGAATCGATGTGCTCGTAGCGCGCCATGGCGGGTGCGGATCTCTACCAACGAAGCGGTATCGATTCGATCGGCGATTGCCTCGCGCGTTCCGCGAGTCCATCATTCGAGGATGAATTTTCTACGCCGTTAGGTGCCGAGCAGAAAGGGTCAGATGGCCGCAGCCGACGATGCCAAGGTGATCGGGCACTTTGCGTACATTTCGCCAAACGAAGTCGTTTGCGATGGTGACGCGTGCGTCATCGCGGGGTCCGAAGCCGATCTGACCGCCTATTTAGGACCGCTGGCTTCTGGCCGGCGCGCGCGTCACACAATACGGAAGACGCGCTTCGGTGAGATCTTGCGTGGAATGCGCCTGGGAGCTGCCTACGCGTTCGACGAAACCGCTTACAACCGCTTCTATCCACTGGCTCGGCGTGAGGGACTCTCACTCGGCCCGGAGGATTTTTCGCCCACGGCCACGGGGAGGCACTTTGTCAGAGTGCAGCTCAAAATCGGCATTTGAGAACGCATTCGAGGCGGTTAAACAATTCGCACTGACCAGCTCGACCAGCATCGTGGCGCGAATCACCCGTTTCCCGTTTCCCGTTTCCCGTTTCCCGTTTCCCGTTTCCCGTTTCCCGTTTCCCGTTTCCCGTTCACTCATACCTCGTCCGCGCCGCATCCAGCTGCGCAATCACCGCCGCCCGCAGTGCAGGCGGCTCGATCACTTCCACATGCATGCCGTGACGCATGATGTCCATCACCAGCTCGCGTTCGTCGCTGTAGGGCACCTCGAGGATGAAGAAACCGCTCGCATCGAATGCTCCGCGCTGCTTTGGATGCCATTGCTCGGATGCGACCCACCGTGCGCGTTCCGGTGAGAATCTGAGCGTCGCCCAGACGGTCTTCCGCCCGGAGAAGATTCCGTACCCGGAGGCGAGTACCTCGTCGAGATCGCGCTCGGCCACCGTTTTCGCTTTCTTGTCGACCGGCGTCGCATCGAGGATCGCGTCGACGGCGAAACTTCGCAGATCGTCACGCAGATGGCACCACGCGTCGGCGTACCAGTTCTCGCGATAGTAGACAAGCCGCTGCGGCGAGATTTCGCGTTCGGTCTCGTCGTCGCGCGAGCGGCCGCGATACCGGATCCAGATGCGTGCGCGCTTCAACACCGCGGTGGCGATCAGTTGAAAATGCGGGAGCTTCATGCTGCGCGCGCCGACATGCAGGATGCGCACACGACGCTCCACTTCGTCGGCGGCATGCTCGCCTACATCGAGCAGCGAACGAAGACGCGCCAGCAGCGGCCGCACATGCGGCTCGAGCAGGCCGGGCTGAAGGTTGGAGAGAAGCTGCTGCATGGTCAGCAGTGCGCGGATC
>JANMUI010000164.1:0-22830 GCA_031391405.1 Betaproteobacteria bacterium | reverse complement strand
AGCCGTTGACGCCCTCCTGGGGCGCGGGCCGCGCCAACGGCTCGGGGATTCCCGCCGTACCAGGATCAATCGCAAAGACCATCGCCTCGGGTCGATGCCCGACATTGAACGCGGCAAGCCACGCCCGTGTCGGCGTTCGTGGACCCGCCAGCACGACCATGCGTGTCGGCTCGATCAATTCCTGCAATGCGCAAAGGAGCGATGCGAACACCGGCGGATGATGCTCGATCTGCGCATGAAAGGCCTGCACGGTTCGCTCCGATGCAGTGATATAGCGCGGCTCTCCGGTCAGATGACCCAGCCGATTGAGCACGAAGGCCGCCACCCCGTTTCCCGCCGGGGTGGCATTGTCGTGGGCCGACTTCGAACGTTGGATCAACCGCTCGTGATCATGGCTGGTGAAAAAGAATCCCCCATCCTCAACGTCTTCGAAGTGCCCGATGAGCGCATCGGCGAGCGCGCGCGCCAATCGCGCATCTTCGGGCTGGAAATCCGCCTGCATGAGCTCGATCAACGCGTCAATGAAAAACGCATAGTCATCGAGATACGCGTTGAGATGCGCGTGTCCGTCCTTGTACGTGGCGAGCAGCCGGCCATCCTGCCACAGGGTTCGCTCGATGAAGTCGCGTGCCCGGCGCGCGGAGGCGAGCCAATCCGGACGATCGAAGGCGCGCGCCGCGCGTGCCATACCGGCGATCGCAAGGGCGTTCCAGCTGGTCAGGATCTTGTCATCACGGCCGGGTCGCACGCGCGTATCGCGAACCGCAAAAAGCGCGGCGCGCGCACTTTCCATCAACCGCTCGCACTCTTGCACCGGTTTTCCGATGCTCGCGGCAACATCGGTAAGGCCCGCGGCGATGCGCAGATGCCAATGCGTGCCCTCGAAGTTCGGTGCGCCATCCAAGCCCCAAACCCGGCTCGCTACGGTGTACTGCTCAGCGCTCAAATACACGCGTACTTCGTCTGCCGACCAGACATAGAACTTGCCCTCTTCGCCCTCTGAATCGGCGTCGAACGACGAGTAGTAGCCGCCTTCCGGCGATTGCATCTCCCGCATCATCCACTGCGCGGTTTCGCCGACCACGCGCGCGAACAGCGGTTGCTTGGTCGCGGTCCAGGCGTCGGTGTAGAGGGCCAGCAGCGGCCCGTTGTCGTACAACATCTTCTCGAAGTGCGGGATCTGCCATTCGGCGTCCACCGAGTAGCGACAGAATCCACCGCCAAGGTGATCGTAGATCCCACCCTCGGCCATCTTCTTGAGCGTATGGGTGACCACATGCAACGATTGCTCGTCGCGGCGTCGGGCCGCATCGCGCAGGAGCAACGCGAGATCGGTCGGATGCGGGAACTTTGGCGCGGCGCCAAAACCGCCATGCACGCTGTCGAAGCTTCCCTTCAACATCGTCACCGCCTGCTCGATCGGGGCAAATGTCCACGCGCCTTCGCTTGGCGTTGCGGTGGCCGTGCGCTCGTTCAGCGCTTCGAGAACGATGCGATTCTGCTCGTCGATGTCCGCGCGCCGTTCACGGTAGGCCTGCACGACGCGCTCCATGATCTGCACGAACCCAGGCAGGTTGTAGCGCGCGGTCTTCGGAAAATACGTGCCACCAAAAAAGGGCGCCTGGTCCGGCGTGAGGAACATCGTGAGCGGCCAGCCGCCCGAGCGTTTGGTGAGCATCTGATGGGCGAGCTGGTAGATCTGATCGATGTCAGGCCGTTCTTCGCGGTCCACCTTGATATTCACGAAATGCGCGTTCATCACCGCGGCCACCGCCGGGTCCTCGAACGACTCGTGCGCCATCACGTGGCACCAATGGCACGCTGAATAGCCGATCGACAACAGGATCGGCTTGTTTGCCGCGCGGGACTTGGCAAGCGCCTCCTCGCCCCACGGATGCCAGTCGACAGGGTTGTCCGCGTGTTGCTGCAGATAAGGGCTGGTTTCGTTGGCGAGGCGGTTGCGCATTGGTTGTTTGGAGGGAAACGGGTTTAAAGCCGAGAAACGGGGTTAAAGCCGAGAAACGGGTCTAAAGCCGAGAAACGGGAAAAGAGAAACGGGAAACGCCATGCATCCCGCAGAGGCCATTTTGGCACTCAACGTCGAGCACCGTCGCGGCTGCTATGATTTATCCGCAAGAGGGCTGCGAGGCGGCCCATTAGGTTTTGCGTTTGGCATTTCCCGTTTCTCTTTCCCCGTTTCCCTTCTCCCCACACCCGTTTCCCATAATGAAAACCATCCTAATGACCGGCGCCGCCGGCAGCATTGGAACGTTCTTGCGCAAAGAGCTCGCTGATCGTTATCGCCTGCGCTTATCCGATATCCACACCATTGCCGATCTGCGGGGCAACGAGTCGTTCATGTCGGGCGAGTGCGCATCGCTCGATGACATGCTGCGGGTGACCCAGGGCGTCGAGGGGATCATCCATCTGGGCGGATTCTCGGTCGAGGGCCCGTGGGACGCGATTCTCCAATCCAACATCATCGGCACCTACAATCTCTATGAGGCTGCGCGTCGCAACGGCGTGAAGCGGGTGATCTTCGCGACCAGCAATCACGCCATCGGCTTCTTCAAGCGCACCGATCGGATCGATCACACTGTGTATCCGAAGCCCGATGGCCGCTACGGGCTCTCGAAGATGTTCGGCGAAGGCGTGGCCAGCCTTTACGCCGACAAGTACGGCGTATCGTCCTTCTGCATTCGCATCGGCAATGTCGCATTGCAACCGATCGATGTCCGCAGGCTGTCGATCTGGATCAGTCCACGGGATCTCGCGCAATTGATGGCAATCGGATTGGACCATCCTGACATTCGCTTCGAGATCGTCTATGGCGCCTCCGATAACGCGAGGGGCTGGTGGGACAATGCCAACGCCGATCGCCTCGGATATCGGCCGCAGGATCACAGCGAGGATTTCTCGGCGGAGGTGTTGCGCGTGCATCCGGCCACCACCGGCGATCCGATTGCAGATTTGCATCAAGGTGGTTCGTTCTGCACGAGCGAGATGGGCGTGCTACCGGCACGCGCTAGCTAAGCTCACATATTCACGGTTGTTCCGCGGGGAGCCCGCACACCGGCCGCATGCGGTCACGGTCGGCCGCCGATCACGCTCTTTCTCAACCGCCTTTGGCCGACAGATCCTCTGGCCCTTCCCCGATCGGGGTCGACCCAGAGGATCCAATGAGCGATTCACGCGGTGTCAGGCGCGATCGGCAAGGTCAATCACGCGCGTTTCCAGGTCAACACACCCACCGCCACCCTTGGCAGTCACGGTACGGCCGGCATCATCGACATTGCTGCAGACGGCAGCACGCGAATCACTTCGACCAGCGGGATCTGGGTGATGTCGAACACTACCGGATCGGTCGAAGTCCCGGCTGGCGGATCGGCCATCGTCACGCCCAATGCCGCGGACGCACCGCGCCGAACTGCCGCGCAAGTGACCGGCGCCCGAGTCGCCACGCGCACCGATTCCGCCGGCCGGGGCCGCCCGGGCGAAGGCGCTCGGGGTGACGGTAATCGTCACGGCAGTCGGCAGTCTTGGCACCGATATCCACTGAGGGCGGTGGACCGGAACATTCTCGGCCATGTTGGGCGGATCCTATCGGCCGGCGACTGGTGGTTCGAACGACGGTTATCACTATCTCGTCGGCCTTCCCACCGCGCCCGCCAGCATGCCGACCGGCATGATCAATCTGGCATTCACCAGGGCAACGAGTCTCACGATTTCGAACCGATCGATACAGCCCGGCCGGTTCAGCGCGTCGGGCCCGATGATCATCGATTTCAACACCGGCAAGATTGCCGTCGATTTCTCGCTGAATTGGACAGCCTCGCAGGCGGCGGGCTATCCGATGTCGATCACAGTGCAATCGCCCGCCAATCTCAGTTCGTCGACACTGCAGATCGACAGGGCGAACACCGGATACCGGCGCGGCGGCATACAGGAAATAGCAGCCAAGAAACTGCGATCCGCGCGGCCAACCCGCGGATTGCGGGCGAGGTAGCATTGGCGGTCGGTGTGCTGGCGACGGGCATCCCTGCGGCGCGTGCCGACAAATCGCCTTGATCGCCACCCTCCTCGAACGAAGAGAATCGCCATGCCTCGATTCGCCGCCAACCTCTCTTTCCTCTATACCGAGCGCGATTTCCTGGACCGGTTCGCCGCCGCCTCGAAAGATGGATTCCGTGCGGTCGAGTTTCTGTTTCCCTACGAGTACCCGGCGACTGAGATTGCCAAGCGCCTGAATGGGAATGGGCTGACGCAGGTGCTCTTCAACATGCCCCCTGGCGACTGGAGCATAGGAGAGCGTGGAATGGCGGCCCTGCCGGGTCGCGAGCAGGAATTCCGCGCGGCAATTGCGAAGGCGCTCGAATACGCTGCGGCTCTCGGCTGCACGCAAGTGCATGTGATGGCAGGCCTCGTCGCGCCGGGCGCCGATCGCGCCGCAATGCGCCGCACCTATGTCGACAATCTTCGCTACGCCGCGGGCGAGGCGGCCAAGCAGCGTGTGAACGTGTTGATCGAACCGATCAACACCGGCGACATTCCCGGCTTTTTTCTCAATCGGCAGGACGAAGCGCATGCCGTCCTTGCCGATGTCGGCGCGCCTAACCTCCGGGTGCAGATGGATCTCTACCATTGCCAGATTGTCGAGGGCGATGTGACCACCAAGATTCGCCAGTACATTGCCAATGTCGGGCACTTCCAGATTGCGGGCGTGCCGGGCCGTCACGAACCCAATGTCGGCGAGATGAACTATCCGTATCTTTTCGACGTGATCGACGAGCTGGGCTTCAATGGCTGGATCGGTTGTGAGTATCGGCCCAAGGTCAATACGACCGCCGGGCTGAATTGGATCAACGCATACCGATGAGTCAACCATGAGACATCCAAGCGATGGATTCGATGCCGATCCCATAGCGGCCAAGCAGTCGATCTTCGACTACTGCAAGAAACGCGGCGCGCTTGCGGTGGGCATTGCCGACCTCGCCGCACTCGAGCGCATCGCGCCACCCGGACATCGCCCGACCGATCTGATGCCACGCGTGAAGTCGGTGATCTCGCTCGGCGTCGGCGGCCAGACGCAGGGTGCGTGGCAACTTCCCGCGAAGGCGATGGCCTACTCCGGTTCGACCGAAGTGCGCGGTTACACGGTGGCCTATGGATGCGCGTTCTTCATCGAGCAGAAGTTCGGTGCGCCCTCTGTCTACGTACCGCCCGACATCGACCCGGAGGGCGGACCGCGCGTACCGCTGCAAAGCCTCAAGCTGCACGCGGAGGTGGCCGGCATTGGTGCGCGCTCGTTCGCGGGTGACATTCTGTTGCATCCGCAATTCGGCTTCATGTACTACGCATCCGTCTTCACCGAGCTGGAACTTCCACCCGATGCGCCGATGGCGGAGAACCCGTGTCCGGCGCCTTCGTGCGTGAGCATGTATCGCTCGACCGGCCGCACGCCCTGCATGAAATTCTGTCCGGCCCAGTGCCTGGCGGGCGAGATCGATTCAAAGGGCAAGCAAAAGAGCTCGCGCTACGACATGGCCGCATGCGCCGAGCTCACGCAGGAATACGAAGCTGTCCCGAAGATCCTCGCCGAGGCGGTGCGCGATGAAGTGCCCTCGCACGGCGCCGATCGGCTTCTCGACCCCGACAGCAAGATGCTTTGGTACAAGGTATCGGCCGGATCAGGCGGATGGTTCGCGCAATGCTTCGAGTGCATGCGTGTGTGCCCGATTGCCACCCAGGCGCCCCAGGCCGATCCCATCCTGCGCACCGATGAACAGCGCGCGGCCGCTGCGAACAAGCCCTGAACGATGGCACGCGGTCTCACCCGGGAACAACTTGGCGTAACGGCCGAGATGATCACCACCTTCGGCGAGACCATCTTTCAGATGAGCCACAACCTGCAGGTGCGTGAAGGTGATCCGATCCGCACCTTGAACTGGGCCGAGATCGAGCGACAGCGTGAGGGAATGGGACTGGCGGACGGGCAGATCGCGGTGCGAATCGGCCTCTCGCGGGATCAAGTGATGTTCATTCGCAACCATGAGGAGAGCCGTCGCTTTCGCACCGGCCAGCAGGCGTACCTGCTGGATCTTGGCGGCGGACGGCGCTTTCGCCCGGAGCGCGTGGTGCCGCTCGCGGAGCGGTTCAAATACTCCGAGAACGCGCTACGGCTGCGTGCCGCGCTGAAATTCGATCCGGTGCTGGTGCAAAGATTCGTGCAGCAGGGTTGGTGGCGGGACGACACGCTGCACGGCTGGATCAGCCGGCACGCGACAGAGCGCCCTGATGCACCGGCGCTCATTCAAGGTGAAAGAGTCGTCTCGTACCGCACACTGGCCAATCAGGTTGCCCGACTTGCTGAAGGCCTGCGACAAGCGGGCATTGCACGCGGCGAAGTCGTGGCGGTGCAGCTTCCCAATACGATCGAATTTGTCGTCGCGTATCTGGCGATATGCCGGCTCGGCGCGGTGCTCTGCACCCTGCACATGCCCTATCGCGGCGCCGAGCTCGAAGCGCTGCTTGCGCACAGTCGCGCGATCGCTGTGATCGGGCTCGCGGAAGCCAAGGACTGGTCGCCCGCGCGCACCTACCTCGATCTTCAGCCGCGCATAGCGACATTGCGAACAGTCGTCGCAGCCGGTGGGTCGGTTGACGGTGCCTTGTCGTTGCGTGAATTGATCGAGAAGTCGCCACCGATCGATGCACGGATTCCTACCCCACTCGGCAGCGACCCGTTCCTGTTGCTCTACACTTCGGGAACAACGTCCGCACCGAAGAGCGTTCCGCATCCGTATCACACAATGCTCTCGAATGCGCGCCTCGGTGCGCCCGAGCATCGCATTGGCCACGCAGATCGCGTGCTCTCCGCCGCGCCGTTCACACATCTCTACGGCCTCTATAGCCTGCATGTCGCGTGGGCGGTCGGTGCGGCTTGCGTCTTGCTTCCCGCCTTTACGCCCGCCGATCTTGCCGCGACCATTGCACGCGATCAGCCCACCGGCCTCTGGTGTGGTCCACCGCATATCGCGTCGATGCGCGTGCAAGGATTGTTCGAGCGACACGACTTCTCGTCGCTGCGGCTTGCGATCATGTCGGGCAGCACCTCGCCACCCGATCTGGTCCGATGGTTTCAAGCGAAGGCGCCGCAATGCGCCGTGACGCAACTCTGGGGCATGACCGAAACCCAAGGCGCACTGTACTCGCGGCCGGGCGACCATCCCGATGTGGCGGCAACCAGCGCTGGGCGCGCCAGCCCCGGAACGGAGATTCGTATTGCAGATACCGGCGATCGATCGATGGCCGTCGGCGAAGAAGGCGAGCTGCAAGTGCGTGGCTGCCTGCTCTTTCCTGGATTCTTCGACAACGAACCGGCGAACGCCGCGGCCTTTACCGCAGAGGGTTGGTATCGCTCGGGCGATCTCGCGACGATGGATGCGGCGGGCAATGTCACGATCACCGGCCGCAGCAAGGACATCATCAATCGCGGCGGGGTGAAGTTCAATCCACGCGATGTCGAAGACCTGCTCGACATGCATCCATCAATCTTGCAATCGGCGATCGTACCGATGCCCGATCCGGTCCTGGGCGAGCGTGCGTGCTGCTTCGTGACGTTGCGGCCGGGTATCGCCGGCATCACACTCGATGACATCGTGGCGTACCTCGCCGCGCGAAACATCGCCAAGCTCAAATTGCCGGAGCGGTTGGTGATCGTCGCGGAAATGCCGCTGACGCCGACGCGCAAGATCATCAAGAGCCGGCTCGTTGTCCCTGCGCCAAGCGCGGGTGAAACCATCACGCTATAGTCGTAGTCGTGCAAGCGCATTCCGCCGTATGCCGACCGGTGGATGGTGTCGCTCGTCGAATTCCGAGTACCCGCTATGCGGCGGAATGCGCTTCGCTTTTCCGCCCTACGCTCTCTCACAGTAGGCCAAGCCTATGAACGACACCAAGAAAATTCCGATCTTCTGCTACCAGTGCGTGGCCGGGCCTGATCTCATGAAGGTCGAAGTGAAGGATGGCGTCGCGCTACGGGTTGCCTCCAACTACGACATCAAAGGCGAGCATCCGGGCGGCGGGCGCGTCTGCGTGAAGGCCTATGGGTTGATCCAGAAAACCTACAACCCGCATCGCATCCAGCAGCCGATGAAGCGCACCAATTCGAAGAAGGGGCGCAACGAGGATCCTGGGTTCGTGCCGATCTCGTGGGACGAGGCGCTCGATATCGTCGCTGCGAAGCTGCGCGATATACGTGCCAAGGGCCTTATCGACGCGTCGGGCTTTCCGAAGGTGGCGGTGTCGACCGGTGGTGGTGGTACGCCGGTGCAATACATGGGCACATTCCCGGCGTTCATGGCGGCCTGGGGTGCGATTGATCAAGGTTACGGCGCCGGCCAGGGCATCAAGTGTTATCACTCGGAGCATCTGTACGGTGAGCTTTGGCATCGCGCGTTCATCGTGTCGCCCGATACGCCGTACGTGAATTACGTTATCAACTGCGGCGCGAATATTGAAGCATCGTCCGGCGTGGTAGGCATCTGGCGCGAGGCCGATGCGCGCGTGCGGGGTGCCAAACGCGTGCAGGTCGAGCCGCATCTGTCGATCACGGGTGCGCTGTCGGCTGAATGGGTGCCGATCAAACCGAAGACCGATGCCGCGTTTCTGTTCGCGCTCATCCATCGCATCATCCATGAACGCAACTGGCAGGAAGTCTGCGACGTTCCGTTTCTGAAAGAACGCTCGAACTCGCCGTATCTCATTGGCCCGAACGGCTGGTTCCTGCGCGATGCGAAAACACGCAGGCCCCTGATTTTTGATGCGAGTGATCAAACCGCCAAGCCCTACGACGCAGCAATCGGCGATGCCGCGCTTACCGGGACATATGTCGTCGCTGGGGTCGAGTTGGGGCCTGATGACGAAGTGATCGAGCATGTCGCCGCCCGGGCCAAGCCCGCGTTTCAAGTGCTGCTCGATCACGTAAAGGCCTATTCGCCCGAGTGGGCCGCCGCCGAATGCGATGTCCCCGCCGCGACCATCCGCAAGATCGCCGATGAGTATCTCGCGCATGCCTGTGTCGGGCAGACGATCGAGATCGAGGGAACGACCTTGCCATTCCGTCCTGTCGCAGTGATGCTCGGCAAGAGCGTCAACAACGGCTGGGGCGGTTATCACACCTGCTGGGCACGCACGATGCTCGCCGTGCTGGTGGGTGCACTCGAAGTGCCGGGTGGCACGCTTGGGACGACGGTGAAGCTGGTGCGCCCGGCGGCAAGTCGCACTGGGTCGGTGCAGCCCGGACCCGATGGGTTCATGACGTACCAGTTCAATCCCACGACGAAAGCGGATTGGGCCTCGAAGCCCGACATCCGCAATGCGTTCAAGACGCTGGTGCCGCTCGTGTCGAATTCTCCATGGTCACCCGCGCTTGGGCCTGCGCATCTGCCATGGCTCTTTCAGAAGGAGCAGCCCGATCACTGGCCGAAGCAAACGAATCCGGAAATCTGGTTCTGCTATCGCACCAATCCGGCGATCTCGTCATGGAACGCGCCGGAAGTCGCCGAACGCCTCGCGGAGTTTCCGTTCATCGTCGCGTTCGCCTATACCGATGACGAAACGAACCATTTTGCGGATGTGCTGTTGCCCGATGCCACCGACCTCGAAAGCCTGCAGCTCATTCGCATCGGCAGCACCAAATTCATCCAGCAGTTCTGGAAACATGAGGGCTGGGCGATCCGCCAGCCGGTGATCGACAACGCGGTCGACTGCATGGACCTCACCGATATCTCGACGGCGCTCGCGAAACGAACCGGGATCCTCGAGCAGTACAACGCAGCGATCAACCGCGGCGCGGCAGGCATGGGCTTGCGTAGCAAGACGTTCGACTATTCGATCGACACGGCGGTGCCCCATTCGCGCGAAGTGATCTGGGACGCCATTGCCAAAGCGGCCAGCCACGACCTGTCGAAGGGCGAAGCGGTGCACGACCTCGATTGGTTCAAGGAGCACGGCTATATGCTCGGGACGTTCTCGCAGCTCGACTGGTATTTGTATCCGTCGATGGTGCGTCAGAACCTGCGCTTCGAGCTCCCCTATCAGGAGCGCGTGGTGCGACACGGGCGTGAGCTCGCCCATCGGCTGCATGAAACGGGTATCGCGTGGTGGGATGCGCAATTGAAAGAATACGAATTCATGCCGAGCTACGAACCGTTCCCCGAAATCTGGTTGGAGCATGTGCGGCAGAACGGCGGGGATCCCGAGTTGTTTCCATTCTGGGCACTCACCGCGCGCAGCATGCAGTACTCATGGGGCGCGAATGTCGGCATTCCGCTGATTGCCGAAGTCGCCGACAACATCTCGGGTCATCGCGGCGTGATCGTCAATCGGCAGGCGGCCAAACGACTTGGCATCGCCGAGGGTGATCCGGTGGTGATCGAATCGGTGACCGGCATCACGCGCGGCAACGCGGTACTGCGTGAAGGGATCCGGCCCGATACCTTGGTGATGATCGGCCAGTTCGATCACTGGAAGACGCCGTTCGCGAAAGACCTCAACCTACCGAGCTTGAATTCCGTGACCGCGCTATCTCTATCGCTCACCGACTCCACCGGCAGCGGCTCGGATATCTGTCGCGTCAAACTCTACAAAGACACCAGCGCGAAGGTCGCCGCATGAGCACGAACGCAACGTCCACCGACAAACCGTTGCGATGGGGCATGGTGGTCGATCTCAACCGCTGCGTCGGTTGCCAGACCTGCACGATCGCCTGCAAGCATTCGAACGATACGGTTCCTGGCGTGCAGTGGCGCCGTGTGCTCGATATCGAGACCGGCTCTTTTCCGGACGTCGAGCGTGTGTTCATGGTCACCGGCTGCCAGCATTGCGCCGAGCCGCCCTGCGTTCCAGTGTGCCCGACCGGCGCCACCCAGCAGCGCGCAGACGGGCTCGTTACGATGAACTATGACGTGTGCATCGGCTGTGCGTACTGCGCGGTGGCGTGCCCCTATCAGGCCCGCACGATCGTGCATGATGAACGCTGGTACTACGGCGTCGAAACCAAACAGGAGAAGGCGGTCGCACATCCGGAGCGGCTCGGGGTGGCGCAAAAATGTACGTTCTGCGTCGAGAAGGTTGACGAGGCGAAAGAGCGCGGGCTCACGCCAGGCGTCGATCTCGATGTGACGCCGGCCTGCTCGGCCTCGTGTATCGCGCAGGCCATCACGTTCGGTGACTTCAACAATTCCAACAGCAATGTCTCGCAACTGGTCGCGAGCAACAAGAGCTTCCAGATGCATGCGGAGCTCGGCACCGATCCGCAGATCAAGTATCTCTACGAAGCGCCGGCCACGCCCGGTCGCGATATCGACGCGGATGAGATCGACGATGAGCGCATGTCCGATCCCTCCAACCCGCTGGTGGGCGCGCTGCAAACGTTCTGGGATTGGCGCGCGGCAATGAATTGGTGCTTCGGCGGCCTGGCGGGCGGCACGATCTTCGCTGCATGGGTCGCGAGCTGGGTCGGCCTGATCGAGCCCGCACGCCTGCCCGGACTTTACCTGCTCGGCGCGGCACTCATGTCGATCGGCCTCGTCTGCGTTTTCTTGAAGATCGGGCGGCAGGTGCGATTCTGGCGCGCGTTCGCCCGCCCCAATACATCGTGGATGTCCCGCGAGCTCTATGTCGTGGTGGTGTTGTTCGGCGCGTTAGCTGTTGAACTGGTCTGGCGGCATCCGATCATCGAGACCGTTATCGCCTTCGCGGCCGTCGCCTTCGTCTATTGCCAGGCGCAGATTCTCCACGCGGCCAAAGGTATCCCAGCATGGCGGGCGCCGCTCATTCCGGCGATGATCCTTGCAAGCGGTCTGTTCGAAGGTGTGGGCATGGTTGCGCTCCTGACCGGGCTCGTGCCTTCGATGGTAAAGGCTTCCGTGATGATCGCCGGCGCGGGCTTGTTACTCACAATGGTGAACGCCGCACTCTTTCATCGCTACCGAAGCACCGCACGGCAGGGAGGCATTCCGCCCCTGGCACGTCGTGCGTTGGATGATCTTGCCCCGATCGTCCACAGCATGGGACACGGCCTGCCCGCGCTGCTTTTTTTCGTCGCACTGGTGGCGCCGATCGACCCGGCGACTTTGCTGCCGCTCGCCGGGATCTCGGCGCTTGCCGGCGGATTCTGGTGGAAGTTCGTCGTCGTGACCCGTGCCAGTTTTCAGCAGGGCTTCGCGTTGCCTCGCGCGCCGCAACGGGGATCGGGCAAGCGCGCGGCCCCGGCGCGCTTGGGCGGGATGCCCACTGGCGCCTGATCGCAACAACACAAGGAGCCCACGATGACGCCCTCCAGCAACCCTTGGGCGTCGCGGCCGTTTCAGTTGCTGTTTGGGCTTTGGATCGGCGCGAATCTGTGTGGTTGGATGCACGAGGCGGCGTCCGGGTGGCTGATGGCGTCCCTTTATGCAACCCCATTCGAAGTCGCGCTCCTGCAGGCCTTCACTGCGTTTCCGGCGTTTCTGCTCGCACTGCCGAGCGGCGCGCTCTCCGATCTGGTGGATCGCCGGCGGATCATCGTGGTCGCCTATTCGCTGGTCACCGTAGCGAGCTTCGCGGTCGGCGTATCGATTCTGGCCGGGTATTTGTCGCCCGGCTTGCTGTTGATCGCGGCCCTCGCGATGGGCGTCACCTTTGCGCTCCGACTGCCCGCCTACGCGTCACTCATGCAGGAGGTGCTGCCCCGCATCGCCGTGCCGCGAGCAATCGTCTGGAACGGCGCTTCGATGAACGCCTCGCGCATCTTCGGTCCATCGATCGTCGGCATCGTCATCGCCTGGGGCGAGCCCGCTTACGTTTATCTGATCAACGGATGCGCGATGCTTGCACTTACCGTGCTGCTGCTCCGGTGGCGGCGGCCGCGAACACGGGCAAGTACGCTGCCGTCGGAACGCTTCTTCGGCGCCATACGGGTGGGGTTGCAGTTCGCGCGCCAGACGCCGGCGTTGCGCGCCGTCTTGATCCGCAGCTTCGCTTATTTTTTCTTTGCGATCGTGCCCCTCGCGCTGTTGCCGGTCGTGGTGCGCGACGAGCTCGATGGAGAATCGAGCACGTACACCATGCTCTTCGGCCTCTTTGGGCTGGGCGCGGTCATCGTCGTACCCACGATGCAGTGGCTACGCACAAAGCTCTCCGGCGATCGACTCATCGGGGCAGCAGTCGGGTTGCAGGCGCTTGCGGCACTTGCGTTCGCGCTCTCGACCAATGTGGGCATCCTTGCGCTTGCAATGGTGGCCGCGGGCTATTCGTGGCTCACCGTCGCCTCGGTTCTCAGCGTCACCGCGCAGTTCGTTCTGCCGGCGTGGGTCCGTGGCCGCGGGCTCGCAGCGGTGCAGATGGCGTTCATGGGCGGTGGTGCGTTCGGCGCGGCGGCATGGGGACAGGTCGCGAATACCTGGGGCATGCCGATCGCCTTTGGGGTCACTGCCGCAAGCTCACTCGCAAGCATCGTGCTGATCCGCTGGTACCCGGTGACCGGACTGGCGGAAGAGGACCTCACGCCGTCACGCTACTGGCCGGAACCCGCCATTGCCACGTCGATCGAGCACGACGAGGGTCCGGTGCAGGTGATGGTCGAATATTTGATCGACCCGGCGAACGAAGAGGCGTTCACCGCGCTCATGCAAGAGAGCAGGCGTCTGCGCCTTCGCACCGGCGCCATCTCATGGGCTTTGTTTCGTGATCCGGCCAATGCCGGACGCTATGTCGAGCAATGGGTGGAAGAATCATGGCTGGAATTCTTGCGTCATCGCGACCGGTTGACCCTTGGCGAACAGGAAGTGCGCGATCGCAAGCGCGCGTTCCACATCGCCGGTGATCCGCCCGTGTGGACGTACCTTGTCGCGACGGATCTCGCGCGCCGCCGGACGGAGGCCGGGGCGACGGCGGTCTAATCCGATCCGGTTGAAAAGCGTTCGCCACCAAGGCGCCAGGACATCACGGCATCAAGGGTCCTGCTCGTAAATACGATGCCGGGCTTGGTTGCGATCGACCGGGATTATCTTGTCGCCGCCGTGCCTTGGTGGTTCGTTCTTTCTCGCTATCGCGGCCTGCCGAACACCTGCACCCAGTAGATCCCCATTTCGCTTCGCTCGCTCACTGCAAAGCCGACACCAAGCTCAGTGAAGCGGGCTTCCATGATGTTTGCGCAGTGCGCGGGACTGCGCAGCCATCCGGCCACGGTCTCGTCGACCGAAGGATTGCCGGCCGCAATGTTCTCCCCGGTCGCTTGCCATGCATAGCCCGCGCGGCTCACCCGCACCGCCGGCGCGCTGCCATCCCGGCCATCGTGGCTGAAGTAGCCGTGCGCTGCCATGTCGCTTGCATGCGCCAGTGCTGCTTGATCAAGGCGTGCATTCGCCTTGAGTGGTGGTGCCGCGGGATGGCTCGTCCGACCGCACTCCCTTTCCTTGGCACGCGCCTGGTTGACGAGATCCAGCACCTTGCGCGCAACGCCGGCACGGTCATGTGCCCCGGGCGGTGCGAATGGCGCGGCGAGTACGACCCAGACGTTGCCCGCAGCGCGATGGATCCCGATCTCGCGAAACCAGGCGTCGATGATGGTCGTGCAATAGCGCTGCTGCAGAATTTTCGCGAGCGCTGCGTCGTCGATCGCCCCGGATACATGCAGGACCGCGGACTTCATACTCCGATACCCGGCCTGCTTCAGCGCGCTCTGCAACGGTACCGCGCCACTTACCGAGCGCGCGGTCGCATCGAGCCGCGGCGCGGTGCGAAGCGATGCGATACCGCCTTGCTTACCGTCACAGCCGCCCGCACGCACGCCGTTGATCGATGCAACGAGATCGGCGTGCGCGCCGCTTGTGAGGCCAACAAGAAGCAGCATGGCGACGCATAGCGCCGCGCTACGCCCCGCTTGGAATTGAACCGCAAAGGGACGCAAAGGACGCAACGGGACGCACAGGACAGAGCGGATTAGAGTGGTTCCAACGCTGCAGCGGCGCCCGCAGTACCGAACTAGCCGTCCGTTACCGCACCCTTGCTCGCCGTCGACACCACCCGCGCGTACTTCGCAAGCAGCCCACGCTTGTAACGGGGCTCAGGCTGCTTCCACGCCGCTTTGCGCTTGGCAAGCTCGCCATCGGCGACATTGAGTTGCAAGGTCCGCGTGTGCGCATCGATGGTGATCGAGTCGCCTTCCTGCACCAACCCGATCGGCCCGCCCACGAATGCTTCAGGCGCCACATGCCCGACGACCATGCCCCAGGTGCCACCCGAGAAGCGCCCATCGGTAATCAGGCCGACCGACTCGCCAAGACCTTGACCGATCAACGCGGAGGTCGGCGCCAGCATCTCCTGCATGCCCGGTCCGCCCTTGGGCCCCTCATAGCGAATCACCACGACATCACCCGGCTTGATCTTGCGGGCCATGATCGCGTCCATCGTCTCGTTCTCGGAATTGAATACGCGCGCCGGGCCGGTAATCGAGGGATTCTTGAGGCCGGTGATTTTGGCGACGCACCCTTCCGGCGCGAGATTACCTTTGAGAATCGCCAGATGACCGTGCGCATACATCGGATTCGACCATGGACGGATCACTTCCTGATCCTTGCGTGGCTCGGCCGGAATGCCGGCGAGCTCTTCTGCCATCGTGCGGCCGGTAATAGTCATGCAATCACCATGCAGCACGCCGTTGGCGAGCAGAATCTTCAGCACTTGCGGCACGCCGCCCGCACGATGAAAGTCGACCGCGACGAAGCGCCCGGAAGGCTTCAGATCGCACAACACCGGCACGCGTTGGCGTACCCGCTCGAAATCGTCGATCGTCCACTCGACTTCGGCGGCATGCGCAATCGCGAGGAAATGCAGCACCGCGTTGGTCGAGCCGCCGGTGGCCATGACCAACGCGACCGAATTCTCGATCGATTTGCGGGTGATGATGTCGCGCGAGCGGAGGTTCTTCTTGATCGCGTTCACCAGCACGCGCGCCGATGCAGCCGCCGAATCCGCCTTCTCGCTGTCGGGTGAGGCCATCTGGGACGAACCCAACAGACTCATGCCTAACGCCTCGAATGACGAGGACATCGTATTGGCCGTGTACATCCCGCCGCATGCGCCCACCGATGGGCACGCGTTGTGCTCGATACCGTCGAAATCCTCCTTGGACATCTTGCCCGCGGCGAACGCACCGACCGCCTCGAACGCCGACACGATCGTGAGGTCCTGGCCTTTCCATTTGCCGGGCTTGATGGTGCCGGCGTAGACGTAGATCGCGGGAACATTCATCCGCGCGATCGCCATCATGCCGCCGGGCATGTTCTTGTCGCAGCCGCCGACGACGAGCGTGCCGTCCATCGCCTGCCCATTGACCGACGTTTCGATCGCATCGGCGATGACCTCGCGCGATACCAGTGAATACTTCATTGCTTCGGTGCCCATGCCGATGCCATCCGTAATCGTCGGAACGCCGAACACCTGCGGCATCGCGCCCGCTTTGCGAAGCGCATCCATCGCGCTATCGACGAGGGGCTGGATGCCCGCGTTGCACGGGTTCATGTTGGAGTGGCCGTTCGCCACGCCAACAATGGGTTTTTCGAAATCACCATCGCCGAAGCCGACGGCGCGCAGCATCGCACGGTTCGGCGAGCGGGCCACGCCGCTGGTGATGGATCGGCTGCGCCAATTGTCGGCCATGGAAGACTCCTTTGAATGAATCGGGTAATTGCGGAATGATTGATTTTATCGCGTGGCAAAGACGGATGCCCGGATTGCGCCGGAAAGCATGTTGCTACGTTGCGATCGCCGCCACCTGTATTGTCCTCGTTGGGACCGACACTTGGGACTTATAATCCGCACCATTCTACTGAACCCATCGCCCCCAGTGCTCGTCCATCCGAACTTCGACCCTGTCGCCTTGCACCTCGGGCCCATCGCTATTCGCTGGTACGGCCTCATGTACCTCATCGGCTTCGCGGCGTTCTTCTTTCTCGCCCGGCGCCGGAGCCGCACCCAGCCGTGGTCAGGCGCGAGCTACCAGCTTATCGACGACATGCTCTTCTATGGCGTGCTGGGTGTCATTCTCGGTGGCCGGCTCGGTTACGTGCTCTTCTACAAGCCGCTGCACTTTATCGCCAACCCGATCGACATCATCAAAGTGTGGGAAGGCGGCATGTCGTTTCACGGTGGCTTTCTTGGCGTGGCGATCGCGGCGGTGCTGGTCGCGCGCAAGCACAACATTCGCTGGCTCGCGCTCACCGACTTCATTGTGCCGATGATTCCGATCGGGCTTGCAACCGGCCGTATCGGCAATTTCATCAACGCCGAGTTGTATGGTCGCGTTACCGATGTCTCCTGGGGCATGGTATTTCGTGCCCATGGCGCAGGCAATCTGCCCCGACATCCCTCGCAGCTCTACCACTTCGCCCTTGAAGGGGTTTCGCTCTTCATCGTGCTGTGGATCTTCTCATCGAAGCAGCGCCCGCTTGGCGCCGTCTCGGGCCTCTTTCTCATTGGTTATGGACTGTTCCGGTTCTTCGTGGAGTATTTTCGCGAGCCGGATGACTTCCTCGGCCTGCTTTCGCTCGGTCTGTCGATGGGCCAGTGGTTGTCGTTGCCGATGTTCATAACTGGTGTCTGGATGATGGTGTGGGCGTACCGCGGGCGATCGATTCCGACATGAATCGCGGTCCCGCGCTCACAGATGAAGAACGCCGCGGATTCGAGGCGAAGCTGGCGAGCCTTCGTATCGAGCATCGCGATCTGGATGAGGTCATCACGAAACTCGAATCGGCACCCGATCGCGACGAGCTGCAAATTCGTCGCATCAAGAAGCGCAAACTCCTGCTGAAGGACCAGATCATGTGGATCGAACGGCAACTGGATCCGGATTCGCTGGCTTAGGCGTTAGGCAACCGCCCGCCCGATCAACGTCACCCCCGTTACGAGCAGGAGCACGGCGATCGCCCGCGCCAAGATTGCACGATCGATGCGATGGAAGATCTTGGTCCCGACATAGAGTCCCGTCGCGGCTGCCGGAATCGCGAGCAGCGCCGCAAGCCAAATGCTCTTATCGAGCAGCAGCCCGGTAACCGCATAGGCAATCACGCGGATCGTAATACTCACAACCGACGTGGCCGACATCGTTGCCCGGTAGTGATCCTTCGATAGCGGTCGGTGCGTGAGATAGATCGCGTACGGGGGACCGCCCGCCCCAAACAACGTGCCCGACAATCCGCCGCCGATTCCCGCCACGTAAGCCCAGCGCTGACTCACCGTTCGACCTTCTCCCCGCACTGTCAGCGCGTAAAACGCATAGGCAATGATGAATACACCGAGCGCAATCATCAATCCATGACGTGGGAGGTGGAACAACGCCGTCATGCCAAGCGTGCTGCCGATAACGATCGTAGAAGATATCCGCAGCCACTCGCCCTTCACGATCAAACGCGGCTTCTCGAGACCGACGCGCATCGAAGTCAGCCAATCGACGACCGCGTACGTGGCCAGCGCGAACGGAAGCGGCACCACATGCGTAGCGAGCGGGATCGTCACCAGCGCCGAGCCGAATCCCGTTATGCCATAGACGAGCGCACCGAGGAATGCGATGGGGACGAGGCCTAATAACTGGAACCAATCGGGGCTCAGTGCCGTTTCGGGAGTCATCGGGCATTATGGTTTGAACCGCCGTGAGGCGCGTGTTCGGCCCCAAGAGTCCGTTCGGGCCGAGCCCTTCGACAAGCCTTGTCGAAGCCTGCGCGTGCGGTGGGATCTGTTCGCTGCTCGCCCTGGCGTGGAGCTGGGATTCACCGCGGCAGATGTTCGCGATAGACGGGTGCCCAGCGAAGTCGACTTTTCTTTTGCGGCCCCGCGACATGCCCGCGCGTCGTCCGGCAAGTCCGGTCGCAGCGCCCGCAAGCTTCGCGCTGATCGGCCGGCGCGACCTGCGAAGCATTGGCAGTGTCGGCAACCACGGTATCCGGAATCAGAACCCTGCTCACAGGCGCCGACGCGCGATGGATGTTTTTGAGGATCTGCGTGCATCGCGTGTCATCCCAATCGCAGAGGATGGATTTCAGCAGATAGAGGTCACCGCCCGCCGGCACGGACTCGAAGAAGCTGCCACCAACTAACTCGATGCGGTCCAGCGGATATTCCGGCGACATCGATGCCTCGGCCTGCGCGATCACGTGCGGCAAATCAAAGAGGATCCCGTCGGCCTGCGGCGCGGCCTCGACGAACGCGTTGAGAAGGACGCCCTGGCTGCCACCGATGTCGACGATCTTGCGCACCCCGGCGAGATCGCAGGCATCGACGATCGGCTCGGCTGCCTTCGCCGATCGGTAACTCATCGCCCGTGCGAAATGCTCGCCTTCTTCGGAGTGCTTACGGTAGTAATCCCATAGGTCCATGCTGAGCGCGCGCTTGTACACCGACGCGCCGGAGCGGATGACATGCTCGAGGTGCGCCCAAGGCTCCCAATGGCCACGCCCGACGACCGCCAACGCGTAGTCGCGAAGCGAACCGGCCTGATTCGATCGCAGCAGCGCGCCAAACAAGTCGATGTGCTTGGCGTCCGCCTGGAGCTGCACAAGCAATGGTCCGCCCAGGGCATGCACGATGTCGTAGAACGGCCCGAGCGGGCGTGGTGCAAAGAGCGCTTTGCAACTTCCCCAGAGCACGCGCGCGCGGTCACCGGTTTCCTCGGCGAACTGTTCGACCAGTGAGGTCTTCCCCATGCCCGCTTCGCCTGTGACGAGCACCGTTCACCCCCGGCCCGCAGCGGCTTCAGCGACCGCGCGGTGCAGCTCTGCAAGTTGGGCTTCGCGGTCGAGCAGTGCCACGGTCACCCCACGTCCCGGAATTCCACGCAAGTGTACCCGCGCCGGGCTTTCCGATTTTGCAACAGCCGTGATGGGAACCTTCCGGCATGCGTACAACCGCGCGCGACAGCGTGGTCATACAAAGACCCCTACGCCACCGAAATGATTTGATTCAACCGTGCACAGACGTCGGCAAACTCAGCGTTCGGCAGGCGTTTCATCGGATGTGCTTTGGCTCGACGCAAACGCCAATCAAACGATTTGGGCTGATGCGCCAGGACGTAGCTGGTCTTTCCGGCATTGCGACCTGGTGCTCTTGCGACGACGACAGCAAACGGATTGTCGGCGTTGTATTCAGCGGTGGTCATCGGCAGCCCGATCACCAATGCGGTTCGTTCGTTGAAAGCTCGCGGGGAAAGGACCAGAAACGGATGCACGTCGCGCATTTCACGGCCGACCTGTGGATTGCAATCAATCCAGATCACGTCCTGTCGGTCGGGAACCCAGCGTCGGGCGGGCCGTTTCGGCGCGGCGGCGCGTACCCGTACCGCTACCAACGTTCAGCACCGATACGTTCCGCGGCCATGGCTTCGCCGCCGTGCCGCGCTGGATCGAACATCGCGAGGCGCTCTTCAAGCGTTGGCGATTTTGGCGCGACCGGCGTAATGATCACGCTATCTTTGACAACGGTAATCCGGACCCGCTGATTCACCCGGAGCTGGGCGGCGCGGGCCACCGCGGCAGGCAAGCGCACGCCGAGATTATTACCCCATTGCTTCACGTCAAGATAGGCTTCAGACACTTCGCACCTCACCACAAGAATTGTTTAAACGGAGTTTAGACATTCGCGGCGCCTTGTGTCAAGACGATCACGTCCGGCACGCCGCTCGAGATCATGAAGCAGGCCCCGGAACCCGCCGGCGCCATCACCGCTTGACGGCTTGCCAAGCAGATGCCGGACGCGCGCGTCGTCCCAATCATGGAGGATGTTCTTCACCAAATAGAGGTCGCCTCCGGGCGGCACGTGCTCGAAGAAGTCGCCGCCCACCAAATCAATGCGATCGCCGAAGCTACGCGCTCGCACCGACGCTCGCTCCTGCCCGATCAAATCGGGTGAATCGAAGAGAATCCCCATCGCATGCGGTGCAGCGTCGAGGAACGCTTAAAGCAAAACCCCTTCGCTGCCGCCGATGTCGACAATGGTCGCCACCCGGGAGACGTCGCACGCATCGACGATCATTTGCGCTGCGTTCGTGGCGCGGTATCCCATCGTCCTCGCGAAATGCTCACCTTCTTCGGGGTGCTTACGGTAGTCATCCCAAAGGTCCATGCCGAGCGCCTCCGTGCATGCCGACTCGCCCGAGCGAATGACGTGCTCCAGATCCTCCCAAGGTTTGCGATGGCCAGGCCCGGCGAGCGCCAACGCGCGGTAGCGAAGCGAGACCGTTTCACTTGACCGCAGCCGCGCCCCAAGCGGCGTGAGCGCGAATGTCAGAGGCTCGACCTCCGTCACCAGGCCGAGACTTGCAGCCGCGCGCAACAATCGATGGAGTGCGTCGGCGTTCGCATCGACCAGCCGAGCCAGCACGTCGGCCCGCTTCGGCTCGCCCGCGAGAGCATCCGGTACGCGCAGCCTCGCCGGTACGTAGACGATCTGCGAGTACCGATACCCATCCATCATCCAGTTGAGCTGTTGTGCGGGATCCATGCGACCCCCTTCTCCGGTGGTAGTCCAAAGCGCGCTCATCGGTTGGATCCTTTACGTCGTGCCGTTTCAGCTCACTGGGCCCCGCGCACCTTCTTGAGCTCCGCCTCGAACGCCTGATACACCCGTTCGTTCTGCGCGCTTTCCTGCCGCCACGCCTGCACCACCGGGTCCGTACGTTTTCGCCAGGTGTTCACCTCTTCTGCGCTCGGTGTCGTAACCCGAGCGCGCACGTTTTTCGAGACCCGATCTCTGGTTGCGCCTTCCTGCACCTCGAACACCTCTATGAACCTGCGCACGAACGGCTCGCCCGAATACTTGTCGATCGCAGCCCGCGCAGCGCTTGGTAGCGCGTCGTACTTCGACTTCATCATCGCAACCATCAGCGCGTTGCTGCCAAGCGGCATCTCGAAATGGTTCGAGATGACCTCGTCCACCTTGAAGGTCTCGACAAACAACCATTCGCCGAGCGTCGCATCGATCACGTCCTTGGACAGCGATTCAGCAACTGAAGTCGGCGGCAGCGCCACCGGAACGGCGCCCAGACTATCGACCACTTTCGACCGAAGGGCGCCGACTGCGCGCATGCGGATGCCTTTAAGATCTGCGAGGGTTCGGATCGGCGTGCGTGAATTGATGATTCCAGGGGAGCTGACCCCGATCATCAGCACCTTGAAGTCGTCATACCCGGTGAGCAAACCTTGTTGGTAAATTCGCCAAAGGGCAAGCCCCCCCTCGCGCACGTTCTGGACGATGAACGGCAACTCGACCACTTCGTTGCCACCAAAGCGGCCGGGCGTGAATGCGGGAGACGCCCAAACGAAGTCCGCCACCCCGTCTTGCAACAACTTGATCTGCTGCATTGGATTACGGCCGAGCGTCCCGCCTGCGTACATCTCGATGTCGAGCGTACCGCCGGAGGCGGCCGATACCTCCTTGGCCCACGGTGTCAGCGCCCGCGCGGTAATCGGCGCGGTCGGTGGCTCGATGCTCCCGAACCGCAATTTGATTGTTTGTGCCATAGCGGATGCTCCAACACACAGTCCGCATGCAACGACCAAGCGTAGAAGTTTCGTTTTGATTTCTATCCTGCCCGCCGAAGGCCAAGCCGCAGCTGGGCCCGCTGCAAGTGCAGATGGTGCTCGCGCATGACCGCCAAGCTGGGTGGCATCCTGGGGCGCAAGTCCGATGGCGAACCTGGCACCGAGACCTTGTGGCGGGGACTGCTGCGATTGGATGGCATGACCGAGGGCTGGCGCTTGGCCAGAGACCCTTGAGCGGGACTGCAAAAGGCAC
>JANMUI010000159.1:0-5663 GCA_031391405.1 Betaproteobacteria bacterium | reverse complement strand
GAATCCGGCGTACCGGAATTCGAAACGGGCACAAGGTTCGGCGTGCTTGGGCCGAGTGGAATACCGCGCGAGATCGTGGAGCAGATTCACCAGGCGATGTCGAAGTTGATTAGGTCACCTGGCGTTCGCAGTCAGTACCTTGCGAAGTTCTCGCTCGAAGCGCTCAATCTTTCCGTCGGGCAATTCAACGACCTGATAAAGCGCGATCTGGCGCACTGGGGTCCGTTGGTGAGAGCATCAGGGGCAACTGTGGATTGAGCCTGGGGATCTGCGCCGCAGATCGCGCAGTATTCATGCCCCCGACGGGCGTCCTGTCATCGATGGATCGATGTGGGCACGATCAGCGCCAATCCGGACACAAACAAGAGCCCCAGGATCACCTTGCGGAATGTGGCTTCATCGAGTCTTCCATACATCTTGAGGCCTATCCACAAGCCGGCCAGCATCAAAGGAAGGCCGAGCAAATATAGTTTGACCGTTTCTGCGGTGACGGCGCCGGCGATGCTGAATGATGCTGCGCTCAGCACAATGGCCGCAAGGCTGACCGGCTGGAAGATAGCGCGCTGCACATCGTTCGGCCAACCGCGCGATTGGCACCAGACGGTCACGATGATTCCGGAAAGTCCGGTCATCCCACTCATCACCCCGTTCGCGATGCCGATGCCGACATCGGCCGGAATGCCGAATTGCACCGGCTTGAACGCCGGCCGCACGAGGCTATAGAGGCTGTAAAGCACGAGCAGTAGTCCGAAGCCGGGGCGCAAATACGTCGGATCAATGATGTGGGTGAGCAACATCGCTCCGATCGGCACGCCGATCGCGCCGCCTGCGACGAACGGCGCCAACGTTCGCCAGCAAAGAGCGTGCCGCAACTTCCAGATCGCATAGCTCTGCGTCAAGAGACCGTAGCCGACAATCAGTATCGCGGTCTGCACGGGCTCGATGATGTGCAGCCACATTGCGGACACCACGAGGCCCATCGCGAAACCGGCAAGACCGGACACCAGCCCGCCAAGAAATGTCGCCAAGAAAAAAAGCGCGAGCACCGAGCCGTCCATCAGTCGCTCCCAGAACACCCTAACCGGCGCTTGGATGGATGCCGGCGTGCATCTCGCTAGGAGTCTGCGCGGGAGAGCGCGCACACTCCTCTAGGAAGACGCAATTGTTCAGCCGAACAACGCTTCGCAAGCGAAATTAGCTCCATTTCGGGGTATTGTTTGGCGCATTCGCGCCATTCAAGGCACGTAGCGTCTTCCATCAGGAATCTGCGCGGTCTGCCGCGCAGATTCCTAGCCCGACGCGCCGCCCGATGCCAGGTCTGAGCGAAACGTCACGAATACACAGGTCCCCGGTCGATGTCCTCGATCCAACGTGCAACCTGTAGGCTCGCGAGAATCGCGCGCCAATGCTCGTCGCACATTGCGCGATCCGACACCCAGAAATCCAATGTGATGAGCGCCTGGATACCGGTCCGTCGCGCGATGCAAAAGCGTCCGCACGCCTCTCGGCGTCCGATCGGATCGATGAAATATCCATCAGCCCAGGCGAGCGCGGTATCGATGCGCATCTCGGTGACCGCTTCACTGACTGACGTGAACGCGCGCGGGTCCCCTTCCATCCCGCTGCGAACGAGATCGGCAACCGGAATCTGCGCAGCCGCCATGGTTGGCCAGCGGTGGTACGAAAAGCCGAAAGCGAAATCGTCGTCGGGCGGTTTTCTGTCATGGAGCTTGACGCAGTCGTCGGTCATTTCCATGACCCACGATGCGGGATAGTCGACGCGCACCGCACCGCGATCGAGCACCAGGATCTTGTGGCCCGGCGCGGCCTTCCAACCGTGATTGCGAGTGAGTCGAAGCTGCTGCGGCTTTGCCGACGATTGACGCGAACGGGCCATGATTCGAATGGTAGCGCACGCAGCAGCCTTTTCGATACCGCTGGGTTCCCGTTACCCTGTGCACACTTGCTTCACTTGCAGGGGCAGGCGGGCCGCTTTCCAGTCGGTAAATCCACCGACGAGGAATCGCGCATCAATGCCCTTGGCGCGCAGAATTGCCGCGGTCGCTTGCCCAACTTCATGGCCGTAGACGCAGTACACGACTACGGGCTTTCCAGGAGCCAAAGCGTCATACCATTGCACGACTTTCTCGGGGTCCCGCCATGTGGCTCCGGCAATGAGGTCCTGTGCAGCCTGATAGGCACCGGCGCGGCGTACGTCAATCACGTGATGTCCGTCGTGATCGCCCAATACCTCCGCGCTCGTGATAGACAATTGGTGAGTCACCTGCTCCAGTGCGCGCGCGTAACGGGCGTTTGCTTTGTCCCAGTCGATATTGCGCATGAAGGCCTCCACATAGGCCCCGGCATTGGCGCCAAAGTCCATGTGATAGGAATGCTCATACATATCGAGCGCGAGAATGGGGATTGTCCCTGCCATCAGATGCGTGTGATCCGCCGACCAGTGATTCACAAGACGGTTTTCTCGCGTCGACCAGGCGCATAGCGCCCAATCCGATCCCCCACCGAGAGACTTGCCGATCGCGGTGAATTCGGTGGCCCAGCGTTCGAACGAACCGAAGTCGCGCGCGAAGGCAACGCTGAGTCCTCCCGGCTTCAATGGGCCGGTCGCACCTAAGCAATCGAAATAGAGCTCGTGCAGGAAGGCCGAGTTCGCCGCGATCAGCTCTTCACGCTTCAGCGCACTCACCTTGAAGCCGGGCACCTGCGTCCAATCGAAGGTCGCCAGCTCAGCGCGAATTGCGTTCAGTCGTTTTACGGCGCCGACATAGTTGTTTTCGTGATGGCTCGTGAGCAGCTTGGCCGACAAGCCATCGAGCGCGGCTGGGTTACAAGCGAGCGGCTGCGGAAAGTACGTCATGGTAAGGCTCCTCGGCGGCATTGCCGCATCTATCGACAACCGAAACCGTATGCGAATCCGTAATCGAGGGGTCGCCAACATTCGCGGCGAGCAGGATTCCTCGGGCGGGATCGAATGCGAGCCCGTTCGGCTTTTCGCCAACAGCGATCTTGAACGCTTCGCGCTCGGCGCCCGGGGCAAACATCGAGACCGTGTTCTCGCCTCGATTGGAGGTAAAGACGAGGCAGCGTGGTTCTGATGCGAGGGCGCCCGCCACTGCGCTAAAGCCAGGAATGGAATCGACATACTGGTCCTGGGCGCAGTCGATGATATCGACCGAGTCGTTGGCGGTGTGGGCGACTTAGAGCCGATCGGTCGGCGCGTGGATGTCCGCGTGATCGAACCCGCCCGTCGATCGGTGGGCGGGAAGTGCGATGTAACCAAGTAGCTGTAGTGCCATGATGATTAGTCCTCCACGCGGCAGATCATTTCGCACCAAAGCTGAAATCGTCGAACGCGGTCACGCTATCGGCCTTGGTCCATAGACCGACGGCACCCGCGCCCTGGATGTGATCGTCATCTATTTCGATAGTGGTTTTCCCGTTGAGCGCGACGGCAATGTGTCGGCCCGAGAAATCGACGCGCAGTGTGTGCCATGCATTGGGCGGCACCGGTGCATCGACGTACTCGAGCGTGTTTCTGCGCCCGTTCTCGGTGTAGTAAAGCGACACGTTGTTCTCCAACGCGTTGGCACGGGCGACGTAGTAGCGGTTGCCGTCTTTCCAGCGCCACACCACGCCTCCGGCTTGGTCCTCCTCACCGGCGAGCGCCTTGAACTTCACCTCGACATGGCCGTTCTCGATCAAACTGTCGTGCAGCACGCACCATGGGAACGTTCCCGAGCCGGATTGCTGGAGCACGTTTGGCTTGCTCGGGGCCGACGGGTCCTCGCATACGGCCCAGCACGGCGCACCTTTGCCGGTTACGCCTTGCGTCCAGGATATTGGCAGCGCGTCTCGCGCGTCGCGATCGAAGTTGATGATCTCTGCAGAGGATGGATTCATGGTGAGCTCCGTAGAATGTTCTCGCGGACGCGGCGCACGCGCCCAATCGCTATGAGCACGACCGCGCACCGACATGGCCGGAGCGCTGATCCGGCGCCAGGTCAACAGCCCAGCCGCCCTGCCCGGTGCCGACACAGAGTCCAACCCCCCGCGTCATCTTCTGCTGGAAAGCGCGGGGACGGATGGCGAGCCCGCATGCTTGCGGAATCGGCGAGGAGAGCAGAACCTTCTGCGCACTTTCGAGCGACGGGTCGATCCGCCATAGCGAGCCATGAAGATAGCTAACCGCAAGGAACGCTCTCTTCTCCGCCGAATAGGCAAGCTCGGAAAATCCGACGTCCTTGTTGGTATCCGCATCGAGTGCGAGCTCGTGCTTGCTGACCGCGAGGCTATCAGGGTCGATCCGCCACAGCGACGGCAGGACGTTACTCGAGACCAACGCTTCGCCTTTGGGGCCGAGCGCGAGGTCGGGCATGCAGCTATAGGGCTCGCTCAGCCACGTCCAGCCCGGCAGCTCGATTCGCCGAATTTTCTCGGGGGATTCGAGGTCGTAGAGACGCACACCGTTGCGGGTCAGGAACCAGACCCGATTTCGCGCCGTATCAACTTGATGGCGAACTTGAGGCAATGCGCCTTCGTACCTGCCAAGTGGTGGATCGTTCTGCACACAGCCCATGGCTAGAGCTGTCGTTATTGCAGTGGAGATGATGATTCTGTTCACGGTACACGCTTTGTCCCCGAAGGGAAATGGAGCAGAGCTTGAGACGGGATCGTCTTTGGGGATCGGGTGTCTGCCTTAGGACCCGGCTAGGCAACCGAGGCCGCCTACATTTCAAGTCGTCATCAGTGCAATCTCAGCCGACGCCCAACAGTCGCAGCGAATTGCCCGCGGCGATTGCGCGCTGCTCTGCATCGGAAAGCGCTGCTTCACACATCGCCGCCGTCAACCGGGGCCGAAGCGGCGCATCAACGACCGGCCAATCGCTGCCCGCGATCACGTTATCAGCGCCCAGGAAATCAACCGCTGCGCGAATCAATGTGGGATGACACATCGTCGTGTCGATGAACACATGTTTGCGCATCACGGCCAGTGCGCCGGAGGGCAGGAGGCTTTGACTCGATAGGCCCGCGGCCATCGCCATGCCGCCAAACGCCATCGCTGTCACGACCACACGCAGTCCGGGTAATTGCGAGAACACGCCGCCCTCAACCAGAGCAATGAGAGAAGCTGAATTCGCCGTGCCGCGGGCGAACAGCGCTCCGATGGGTCCGTAGGGACTCATCTGACTTGTGAGCGGCTGCGGAGCGACTGGATGCGCGAAGATCGGCACGCTGTATTTCGCGGCAACTTCAAGCGTGGGGCGCGCCTGCGGCGCATCGATCATGAGATCACCGCGCGCGCAGTCGACGTGGAGGCCGCGCAATCCAAGTTCGCGAATGGCGCGCTCGGCCTCGCGGCCCGATCGCTCGCCATCGTAGGCATCGACCGACGCCAGCCCATGAATGCGGCCAGGATGGCGTGCGACCAGCTCTGCCAACTCATCGTTCAACGTCACGATGGTTTCGTGCGGCACGCGGCCTTCGGGATCGGCGATCAATGCCGGCGGAATGTTGACGACACGCGCACTGAGCTCACCTTCGCGGACACCCTGAAGCAAGAGGTCTTCGTCCGACAACCTGCGGGCAATCACTTCCCAGCGGCCTCGTTGCTTTGTAGGAGCGGCCTGGACGACCGCCTGGTC